>CAYYHA010000069.1:0-17200 GCA_964471535.1 uncultured Myxococcia bacterium
CGCGCGGCTGCGCAGCGCCCTCCTCGCGGTCTGGGAGGAGGCGGGCGCACCGGTCCCCTATGCGCGGCAGCCCGACCGGCCCGCGGCGGGCGTCGAGCGCTGCGAGACCGGCTTCGTCGTGCACGGGCTCCTTGGCTTCGCACCGCAGCTCGAGCGGGGCCTGCTCGACCCCCGGGCGGTCTCCGCCCTCTCGGAGGTCCTCGGGGCCGGGCTGCACCTCGAGCTGTGCGCCGGGGTGGTCTGCGACCACCACCGCCCCTTCTTCCGCTGGCACACCCACCACGGCGGCATCGACGACGAGCTGTACCGGCGGCGCGGGGAGCGACCCTGGGTGCCACGCATCGAACGGGTGGCGATGCTCGTCTACCTCGAGCCCATGACGGAACGAAGCGGGCAGCTCAAGATCTACCCCCGGCGCGTCTCGGATCCGGTGGAGCCCCCCTTCGACGTAGACGAGCGCCACTGGGAGGGGGAGGTCGCCCTGACGGCACCGGCGGGAACCGTGGTCTTCCTCGATCAGAGCACCTGGCACGCGGCCCTTCCCAAGACTGACGGTCGGGCGCTGCGCACCTTCGTGGGGCTGTGGTTCCGGCGGGCGGATGCACCCCCTGCCGAGACCTGCGATCCCAGCCTGCGGCAGCTCGAGGCTCCCGACCCCGTCCTCGCCTCGGTCCTCCCGCCGCGTGACGGGTGAGGCTGCCGCCTCGCCCCGCTGGCTCAGCTGCGGCCGACGAGCCGCGTGATCTCGGGGTGGAGGAGGTCGATCGCCTCCGAGAGCTGCGCTGCCGCGGCCCGTCCGATGCGGCCGCGATGCCAGTAGGCCACGCCGCCCACCGACCGGAACCTTCGTAGGTCCGCCCGGTCCGGCTCGGCCACGAGGTGCAGCGCGCCCTCCGGTGTGCCCAGTTCCACCGCGATCCGGTGTCCCTCCCGCCGCGCGCCCAGGAGCGCCCATCCCCCCGCCCCCTCGGAGAGGCAGCGGCGCAGCCGGCCCATGACCGCCGCCTCGACGGGCGCCGCGGCCCAACCCGATCCGTCACGCCGGGGCACCGGCGCGCCGTAGCGGTACTCCACGGGGTGCTCGGTGGTCGCAAACCCCACCCAGGTGGGGTGCAGGACCGCCTGGGGCATCGACTCGGCCTCGCGGCACAGCCAGGCCCAGGTCTCCTCGAGTTCACGCTCGCTCCAGGTCGCGCAGGAGACGAGGCGCCAGGTGACGGGGTCGAAGCGGATGGCCTGCTCCGCGCGCTGCCGGTCGAGGAGGGCATCGGGCAGCACCAGGCACCAGTACACCCGGACCGTGTCGGCCAGAGCCACGGTCCGCTCGAAGGTGCGCTTGAACGACTCGGGGCGATCCCCAGGCAGGCCCAGGATGAGCTCCATGGACAGGGACATGCGTCCCCGCAGGTGCTCGAGCATGCGCTCGAAGCGGCCCATGTCGAAGGGCCGCTGCACCTCGGCGAGCACGGCTGGATCGAAGCTCTGGATGCCGACGGCGAGCTGCACCCGTTCGAAGGCGGCGATCGCATCTACGTGCTCTGGCTTGAGGTGCGTGGGGTAGACGTGGCCATAGGCGTGGCAGGAGGCGAAGAGGCCTACCTCTCGTTCGGCGTCGATGAGATTCCTGAAGCCACGCGCCGAGAGGTTGAAGCCGGCGTCGAGGAAGAAGAGATCGCGCACCCCGCCCTCCTTCAACGCCGCAAGCTGCTCGGCGAGGTACGCGCGGGAGTAGACGCGGTCGGCCCGCTTGTCTCCCCACTGGCAAAAGGTGCAGTGGATGGGGCAGCCCCGAAAGGTTTCCACGTAGCCACTCGTCCCCGGCGGCGCGAGGCCCAGGTGGTAGGGCGTGGGGTAGGCATCGAGCAGGGGCCTCGGCGCGGGCCCGGTGGAGACCCACTTCGTGCCGTCGAAGCGGAGGAGGCCGGGGAGCGCCTGCCAGCCGCCGCCCAGGTGAAGGCGGGCGAGATCCCGGATGATCTGTTCCCCCTCGCCTGGCACCAGGGCATCGATGGCCGAGGCGTAGGGTGCATAGGGCTCGAGGCGCATGACCGAGGCACGCGCCGAGGGCCCGCCGAGCACGAAGACCACCTCGGGCCGTTCCGCCTTCAGGCGCGCCGCGAGGCGGAGGAAGGTCGGCAGCGACCACACGTAGGCGGTGGCCCCCACCAGTGTGGGGCCGTAGTCGGAGAGGGCTTCGAAGAAGGGCTCGACCTCCAGCGTCTCCAGATCGAAGACGCGCACCTCGATCCCCTCGAGCGTCGGATCCGCGCGCAGGGAGGCCTCGAGCTTGCGCGCGGCGTACGAGAAGGGCCGGTGATCACCGGTGGGATCGATCCCGCCGGCATCCACGGCCGAGACGAGGGCGATGCGGGGCTGTGGCATCGAGGCCTCCCCATGGTCTCCCAGAGGCTCGGGGGATGACAACCGCGCCACGCGGGCGCCGCCGGGCCTCCCTGTCCCACCGCGCGCCGGAACGGGCTGGTCTCCCGTTGGCGCCGACGGCTCGCGGCCATCCCGGCGGCGAGACCGGGCGCTGCGTCCGGGCGCTGCCGCCCACCGAAGGCGCCCCACAGCGGCGAGCGCGCCACTCAAGCAGAGGCACGCGCCGGCGGCTGCGCCCCGGCACGGGCCACCACCACCCGATTGCGCCCGCCGCGCTTGGCCTCGTAGAGGGCCTGATCCGCGCGGTCCACCAGCGCCTGTTTCTGGTCACCGTGCACGGGGCAGGTGGCCACCCCGATGGAGAGCGTGACCTTCAGCGGCCCCAGCTCGGTGGAGAAAACCTGGCGGGCGATCTCCTCGCGAATTCGATTGGCGATGACCACGGCCCCCTCCTGCCCGGTCTCCGGAAGCACCACGGCGAACTCCTCACCGCCGTAGCGGGCGACGACGTCCGTGTCCCGCGCCTGGGCAGCGAGTACCTTGGCAACGCCCTTCAGGACCTTGTCGCCCACGGGATGGCCGTAGGTGTCGTTCACACTCTTGAAGTGGTCGACGTCCATGAGCAGGAGGCTGACCTCCCGGCCGTAGCGGCGGGCTGCCGCCAAATGGGTCTCGAAGAGTTCCTGGAAGCGCCGGTGGTTGTTGAGGCCAGTCAGCCCATCGGTGGTGGCCATGCGCTCGGTCTTCTCGAAGAGTCGCGCCCGCTGGATTGCGCCGGCGGCCTGCATGGCCAGGACCTCGAGCATGCGTGTGGCGTCCGCGCCGAGTGCTTGGCGGCGCGCCGAACCCACCACGAGGGTGCCCACCACCGTCTCCCCGGCGTTCATGGGCAGGACCTTGAGGGTCTCGAGGTCCCGGAGCGGGAGATTCTCGTGGAAGACGACGGTGCGCTCCATCTGGTGGAAGTCGCGACCGGGCAGGGTGGAGCCGAGGCGCACGGCGCTGGCCACCAGACCCGAGTTGTCGGAGAAGACGGCGCCCTCCAGCGGCTTGGATCCGGGCCCTACGGCGTGGACGATGCGATGCCGGCAGGGCTCGTCGTCCGTCTCGGCCTCGTACACCAGGGTCACCGCTGCGAACTCCACCGGCGCGAGCGCCGTGGCCAGACGTGTGACCGCCTCGGCGACCTCGCCGGGTTTCGAAAGCAGGTTCAGGTGCTCGATGGCCCGGTAGAAGCGCCCCTTCTCGTCCTTCTCCTTGCGCAGGTAACCCATCACCCGCTCGGTCTCGATCGCCCGCATCACCTGGCAGGCAGCGACGGTGAGCACCTGCTCGTCGCGCTCGTCGAAGGGGCGCGCCTCGGCCCGGTCGGCGAGCAGGACGCCGCGCAGGTACCCCTCGCCTGCCTCCTCGCTCCCGGGCCGGCGCTCGAGGAGCGGCACGCCAAGGAACGCTCGGGGCGGGCCCTTGCTCTGATCGTAGACCGCACCGCGAAAGTCTCCGCAGAGCCGCACGGGACCCCGGCGGCGAAGCACCACGCCAGGCAGACCCTGCCCCGCGGGGAGCGGCCGGCGGCGGATCTGCTCCGAGTCAGAGAGGCAGGCGCGCAGGCGGAGGAGTTCCTCGTCGGGGGAGAGGAGGAAGAGGGCGACCGTGCGCGCATCGAGTGCAGCATGCACCATCTCGAGGACGGCCTGCACGGCATCCCCGATCTCGTCCACCGCGGCGACGGCCCAGCGCTCCGCCGCCTCGCTGCCAGTCACCGTCTCCTCCCCCGTCGGAACGATGAGGCGGTACTCGCGGGCACGGCGGTGGATCTCGCCGATGTGCCGGGCGATGGCCTCGCGCACCGCCCGGCGGGCGAGCGCCACGTTCGCCGAGAGGGCCAGGTGGTAGACGATTCCGAAGGCGACCAGGAAGACGCCATGGGCCGCCACCACCGTGGCGTGCGTCCCCAGGTGTCCGCCCTTCCACGCAACAGCGAGCTCGAGAGCGAGGGCGAGGGCGGCCGCGCCGATGCCCACCGCGGGCCTGTGGTAGGCGACGAGGAGCGCCGTCACCAGGTAGAGCAACGGGTAGGCGGGGGAGTCCAGCCCTCCGGAGAGGGCGAGCAGGCCGTAGACGCCGGTGACCGCGAGAGCGCTCTCCTCGAATGCCGCCGGCAAGGCGCGCGTCCCGCCCCGCACTCGCACCACGAGGCGCTGCAGGAAGAGGGCTGCGCCGAGCGCCAACAGAGCCCAGGCCACGGGCGAGCGGGCCTCGAAAGCCCCGGTGAAGAGCTGCAGCGCCACGCCCGCAGAGATGAGCCACCCCGCCTGCCGCCACAGGAGCCCGGCGAAGCGCGTCACCGCAAGCCGCAGCCGCAGGCCGGCGCCGCGCGACCAGAAGCCGGCGCGGGGCACGAGGGCCGTCTTGCCTGAGAGGTCGAAGGTGGGACGCTCGGGCGCCGCACGGCGGGTGCCGGCGGGAATCATGGCGCGTCCCCCGCGGCAGGGACGAAGCGGAAGACGATCTCGCCGGGTCGAACGAGGCCCAACTCCTCGCGCGCCACCCGCTCGATGGCGGCGTCGTCACTGCGAAGCGCCTGGATCTCGAGGAGGAGCCCAGCGTTTTCTTGCTCGAGAGAGGCGTTGAGCGCCTCGATGCGTGCCACCTCGGCCTCGAGGCGCTGAACCCGCGGCAGCCCCCCCTCCGAGAAGGCGCTGGCGGCCGCCAGCACCAGCGCAAGCCCCACCAGGATCAACCGGATCTTCGCTCTGCCGGGCCCCATCCGGGGTCGATGCTACCACCCGTGGGGCGCCCCTCAAGAAAAGTGCTACACAGTGCAACAGGTCTGTGGCGCAGTGCCTGTGCCCGGGGGGGGCGGAAGGCCGGGGACCGCCGGGAATGAACGAAGCTCGGCGACTGCAGCAGCCGGGGGCACAACCGGCCCGTCCGGTGTGGCAGCACCGTCAAACAGCGGCAAGGCAGCCTCAGAAGGCAAGGTGCAGTGAGAGGGTGCTCTCCACCCCCAGCGCGGGACCCGGTGCACCGAAGACGCCCACGAGCCGGACGCCGGTATCGACGAGGACCTGTGCGGTCTTGAAGACTTCCACGCCTGCTGCGAGGGAGAACGTGAAAGCGTGCTGGCGCTCGATCCAGCCGTAGCCTACTGCGTAGCCCATGTGGGGATTGAGCCAACGCCGCCGACCGCGGCCCAGGAAGTCCGAGTAGAAGTCGCCCCCGAAGGAGACCAGCAGCGCATCCACACGGTCCATCGGACCCGAGAGATCGGCGAGCAGGTCGAAGTCGAGGTGCGCGACACGCGATCCGAAGAGTGACAGCCCGGGTCCTGCGAAGACGCGGGGCCGGGCGTCACTCCGGTAGCGCACCAGGTGCGAGAGACGCAGGCCGGGGTAGAGCTTCGGCTGCGGATCGGGAGACTCCTCCCCGTAGCTGGGGGTCAGCTCGACCGTGATCCTCGCCAGTGCCACCCGGTCCGCCAGTCGCTGCTGTTCCGCCTTCGTCCGCTCGATCTCTCCACGGAGGCGGGTCAGCTCCGCCTCCACCTTCAGCGCCTCCTCCACGGTGGAAGCCTGCTCCAGGATCGCCTGGTACCTGGCCATCGCCCTTTCCAGGTTCTCGAGGCGAAGGCGCAGGTCCACCACGGCCTCGCTCTGGTCCGTGGCGGTGATGCTCCGCGCGGTGACCGTCCCAAGCGGGGAGATCGCCTCGATGAAGCCATCCACCTCGTCGGGCGGCAGGCGGACCACCACCCGGCCGCCCCAGGCCTCGAGGGTCAGCTCGCTCACTTTGCCGCCGCGCTCGACCGCCGCCGCAGCGACCGCTTCCGCCGTCTCGGCGACCTCGTCCACGGTCATCTCGACGGTGCCCTCGACCACCACCGCCGGATCGGCGGCCGCCGCCCTCCCCTGCTGCCTGTTGAAGGCCTCGACCTGTGCGCGCATCTCCTTGGGATCGGGCATCTGCGCCGCGCCCGCGGCACATCCGGCGATGACGAAGGGCAGCAGGAGCGAAGGGAACCTGGTCATGGTCATCTCCTCGAGTCCGAGTCCTGGGGTGAACGCGGCCCATGCGTAAAGGGTTCACCGAGAGACGCCACCCTCAGAGCGCTTCGACCCCCTTTCGCCGGCGGTAGTAGCGCAGTACCGCCATCTTCACCGCATCGTTGAACACGAACCAGGCGAGCGCGTAGCCCCACATGCCCGCCGCCCAGGTCCAGCCGATCGGGGTCATGAGCCCGAAGCCCTCGGCAGCGATGACGGTACCGGCCACCCGGCTCGAGAAGGTTGCGCCAAAGAGGATCCAGGAGGGCCACGGCCGTTTCCAGAACCAGTCGTCGATGCGCGTGTTGTAGATGGTCCCGTGGCCGGCGATGACCAGCTTCGCGAAGAACACCGTCTGCACGAAGTCGAGGGGGAGATCGAGGCGCACCATCAGGAACCAGAACAGCGCGAAGGAGGAGAGCACCCCGGCCAGCCCGAGCCAGCCGGCCATGACCAGCACCTCGTGGAGATCCCAACGGATCGGCTGCCTCCGGATCCGCGTGTTGTCGTAGGCGATGGCGAGGATGGGGAGGTCGTTGAGCAGCGCCAGAACGATGATCATCAGCGCTGTCACGGGGTAGAAGTGGAAGACGCCGATGGCCAGGCCCATGAAGAAAACGATCCGGATCGTTTCCGCGATCCGAAAGACCGTGTAACTGCGCATCCGCTCGAAGGTGATGCGCGCCTGCTCGATGGCCTTCGAGATGACCCCGAGGCCCGGAGCAGTGAGCACGATGTCGGCCGCCGCCCGGGCCGCATCGGTGGCGCCGCTCACGGCAATCCCGGCATCGGCCTTCTTCAGCGCCGGCGCGTCGTTCACACCGTCGCCCGTCATGCCCACGATGTGGTCCGCCTTCTGAAGCTCCTCGACGATGAAGTACTTGTCCTCCGGGTAGACCTCCGCGAAGCCGTTGGCACGCTCGATGTGCTCGATGATCTCCGACTCGTGCCGCTTGATGGTGCCGGCGGGCAGGGGCATCTCCTCGAGTTCCTTCCGGACGAGATGCGTGATCTCCTGTGCCTTCTTCTCGATCTCCTCCTTCGAGAGGCGGCCCTCGAGCACCTGCAAGAGTGCCTTCGAGAGCACCTGCGCGAGGAAGAGGTACTCCTCGGTGCTGCGTCCCTTCAGGTCGCGGATGCTCTCGATGCGCTCGCCGATGTCGAGGAGGCGGGCGATGTAGCGGGCGACGGCGAGGTTGTCACCGGTCACCATCTTCACCTCGACCCCGAGCGCCCGGAGGCCCGCGATGATTTCCGCGGAATCCTCGCGTGGGGGATCGAAGAGGGGGAGGAGCCCAACGAAGCGCAGTGCCTCCTCACCGTCTCGGCGAAGCGCCACGGCGAGCGTTCGGAATCCATTCTCTGCGAAGGCCTCCACCTTCCGGTAGGCCGCCTCGCGGTCGAACTCAGATTCCCCGCAGGCATCGATGACGACCTGCGGGGCACCCTTCATGACGACGACGCGCCGCCCCTCGGCGTCCCGAAGCATGGCCTGCGAGGACTTGCTGACCGGGTTGAAGGGTACGAAGCGATCGAGCGCGTAGCCCTTGAGACGGTCGCGCAGTCCGCGCCGGTCAATCTCGGCAAAGATCGGCGTTTCGATGGGGTCGTGGTTCTCCTCGCGGCTGGCAAGCGCGGCAAAGACGTAGAGCTCCTCCTCGCTGAACGCGGGATCGACGTAGGGGTCGGCGAGACTCATGCGGTTCTGCGTGAGCGTCCCCGTCTTGTCGGAGCAGAGGACGTCGACGCCCGCGAGCTCCTCGATCGCGTCGAGGCGACTGACGATCGCCTGCCGCCGAGCCAGCGCCGTGGCACCGATGGCCATGGTCACCGTGAGCACCGCGGGCATGGCCACCGGGATGGCCGAGATGGTGAGGACCAGCGCGTAGATCAAAAGATCCACCTCGGACTCGTGCCGCGAGATCCCGAGCAGCACGAGCACGAGGATCACGGCCAGGGTGACGAGTATCAGAAAGTCCCCGACGCGGATCACCATCCGCTTGAAGTGGCTGCGGCCGGTCATCTCCGCCTTGGCGACCAGCCCCACCGTCTTTCCGAAGCGGGTCCGAAGGCCGGTCGCCGTGACGACCGCGAGCATCTCCCCCTGCTTGACCACGGTGTTCGCCCAGGCCTCGTCTCCGGGGCCCTTGGTCACGGGCAGCGACTCCCCGGTGAGTGCCGACTGATCGATCTGCAGGAAGTCGCCGCCGCCGAGGAGCAACACATCGGCGGGAACGATGTTGCCGATCTTCAGCTTCAGGATGTCTCCGGGCACGAGCTCTGCGGCGTCCACCTCCTGCCAGCGCCCATCGCGCTTCACCAGCGCGCGCAGCGCCAGCTTGCTCTTGAGAACCTCGATCGCATTGAGCGCCTTCGATTCCTGGTAGAAGTCCACGAAGGCGTTGACGAAGAGCATCACGAGGATGACGGCGAGGTCCTCCCAGCGCTCGACCGCCGCGGAGAGCAGCGCCGCGGCCTCGATCATCCAAGGGATCGGCCCCCAGAAGCGAGCGAGGAGGCGCTGCCACCACGTCCGCTCGCGCGCCCGAAGTGCGTTGGGCCCGAACTGCTGCAGTCGAGCCTCGGCCTCGGCAGAGCCAAGGCCCCGTTCGGGGTCGGCTCCGAGCCGGGCGAGCTCCGCCTGGATCTCCTCCTTGGCCGCATCGCTCCGCTTCTCCTCACGCATCGTCCGCTCCTGCCCCGGACTGCCTACCTTGGATCGCCCTCGCCTCACAGTCTGGAAACGCGGGCGCTACTTCGCCGCCGGCTCGGCGGTGAGGATGGTCAGGTGGGTGAGCCCGGCCGCACGGGCGGCCTCCATGACCCGAACCACCTGTCCGTGCTGAGCTGCCCGGTCGGCCTTGAGGACGAGGGCGGTGTCCGGGTCCTCCTCGTGCGCCTTCCGGAAGCGCTCCGAGAGTGTCGCGAGGTCGACCGATTCCTGACCGAGGTAGAGGCCACCGTCGGCGGCGACCGCGACCACGACGCGCGCCCCCGCCTCCGCCTCGCCCTCGGCCGCGCCCTCGGGCAGGTCGACGTCCAGGGTGCGCTCGGCGACGAAGGTCGTGGTGAGCAGGAAGAAGATGAGGAGGAGGAAGACGACGTCGATGAGCGGGGTGATCTCGATCCGAGGCTCCTCGGCGCCCCCATGCGTCGGGCGGAAGTTCACCGGGCCGCCTCCTTCGTCGGTGTGGGGCCCGCTGCCTCCGGAGGCTCCGCATCCGCGGTCGCTGCCCGACCGCGCCCGGAGCAGACGCTCCCTTCGCACACGAGGTCGGCAAGGAGGCTCGCCTCCTCCTCGAGTTCCAGCACCAGGTCCCGGACGCGGGCGAGGAGGTAGCGCCAGGCGAGGTAGGCGGGAATGGCCACCGTCAGCCCCGCCGCGGTGGTGATGAGTGCCTCCCAGATCCCGCTCGCCAGGATCTTCGGGTCCCCCACCCCCTCATCCACCACGCGCTGGAAGACGTCGATCATCCCGGTGACGGTGCCGAGCAGACCCAGGAGCGGCTCGATGGCAGCCACCACGCCGAGCACTCCGACGTAGCGTTCGAGGTGCGCCGCCTCCCGCCGCCCCACCTCCTCGACCCGCTCCCGGATCTCGCTGCGAGGGGCACCGGCCTCGGAGAGCCCAGCGGACAGCACCCGTCCGAGCGCCGTCTCGGAGAGCTCGGCCAGCCGCATCGCCCCTTCGAGGTCACCGTCTCGGACCCGCTCCCGCACCGCCGGACCGAGGCCGGGCGGCGCCACCCGCGCCCGTCGCAGGGACCAGAGCCGCTCGAGGAGCACACCGAGGCCCACCACCGAACCCAGCACGATGGGCACGACGAGCGGGCCACCCTTGGCGAGGAGGTCGACCATGGGACGGGGAAGCTACGTCCTAGGCGGCAGCCCCGTCGAGGGGGCCGGGAGCGCCGGCGGCGCATCTTCGCCCCTTGCGCCGGGCAGGCATGCGGGGCTCCCCGAAGGCCCCACGCCGCCGGCCCGACCGCGCGCCCTTCACCGAGCCGCCCGCGCCTCGATCTCCCCCGCGAGGACTCGCTTCAGAAAGGCCTCGAAGGCGCGTGGATGGAGCAGGCCCACCTCGGCGGCCACCAGGCGCCCTTCGCGGTCGAGAACGAAGGTGGCGGGAATGCCGACGATGGCCCCGAAGTCGCTCTCGCCGCGCAGGACCTTTTCGTCGGCGAGCCACACCGGATAGGCCACCTCGAAGCGGTCCACGAAGAGCGCCACCGCCTCGGGGCCCGCTTCGTCCATGGAGACGCCGACCACCGCCAGCCCATCGGCTGCGTAGTCGCGTGCCAGGCGGTTGAAGAGCGGCACCTCGGCCACACAGGGCAGGCACCAGGTGGCGAAGAAGTTGAGGACGACGACCTTGCCGCGCAGCTCCGAGAGGCGCCCGCGGCCGCCTCCGAGGCGTGGCAGGTCCAAGTGGAAGGCCGGGTCGGCGGGGCGGGGAGGCGCCCCGGCGCAACCAGCGGCAGAGAGGAGGCAGGCTGCGGCGACGAGGAACGCGAGGGCGGCGCCGGAGCGCCGGGGAACGGTGGCTGGGATGGCGACGATGGCAACCTCTCCGCTTGCGAGGGGGGCTCGCTCTACTATGCTCCTAGTTAGCGCCTTGTCCGAGATCGATTCCAGCACCCCCCCTGATTCGGCAGCCTCGGCGCCCGCGAGGGAGCGCTTGGGGCGGCTCCGCCCCACCGCCGCCCTGCCCACACGCATTCGCCTGCGCCGCTTCGCCGGCCCCGCCGACCACGCGCGGCGCCTCGACGTTCCCATCCGCATCGCCCACCTCACCGACCTCCACGTGGGCGCGGTCACGCCGCTGAAGGTGCAGCGGGAGGCGGTGGAACTGACCAACGCACAGCGCCCAGACCTGGTCCTCCTCACCGGCGACTTCGTCTGCCATGGGCAGGGGTACCTCGACGCGTTGGAGGAGATCGTCTCTGGCTTCCGGGCGCCGGTCTTCGCGGTGCTGGGCAACCACGACTATTGGAGCGGCGCCGCCGAGGTGCGCTGGGCCCTGCGCCGCGCCGGGGCCGAGGTGCTCTCCAACGCCAACACCGTGGTCCCCATCGGCCACGAACGCATCCAGCTGGTGGGCCTCGACGATGCGTACACGGGTCACGCCGACCGTGAGGCGGCGATCAAGGGGCTCCGTCCCGACCTGCCGGCGGTGGGCCTCTCCCACATCGCCGAGGAAGCCGACGGGCTGTGGGCGGCCGGCGTCCCCCTCGTCCTCGCCGGTCACACCCACGGCGGGCAGATCACGTTGGCGCGCCTCCACGAGATCGCCCTTGGCCACGTGGCGGGACACCGCTACGTCCACGGGATCTACGGCTCGCGGTCGGGCGGCGGCAACGGCAGCGCGCCGGGCGCCGTCTACGTGGGGGCGGGGATCGGCGCTTCGGTGATGCCGGTGCGCCTTGGACACCGTGGCCAGCGTGAGGTGGCCCTCTTCGAGCTGGGCATTCCCCCGGGCGCCTTCCCCGAGCCCCTCGAGGAACAGGAGCCCCTTCCTGGCCGGCCTCCCACCGAGCGGAAGCAGGCGAAGCGGGTGGCGAAGGTGGCCCGCAAGGAGTTCAAGCGGGAGCGGCGCGCCCGGCGCCGCCGCGGGCGCAAGCGGCGCTGGTAGCCGCAGGCGCCCCACCCAAGCGCTCCGGCGGGCACCCTGCAGCGCTCTCGAGCGACAGGCCCCGGCTCAACGCCGCTGGCAGCGCGCGCAGAGGCCGTAGAGCTCCATCTTGTGGTCGGTCACCACGAAGCCGTGGTCCCGGGCGACCTTCTCCTGCAGCGCCTCGATGCGGTCGTCGACGAACTCCACGATGCGCCCACAGGCAGTGCAGATCAGGTGATCGTGGTGCTCGCCGCCCGCGTCGGCAGGCTCGTAGCGGGCCTGACCGTCCCCGAAGTGCCGCTCCTCGGCGAGCCCGCACTCCTTGAGCAGGCGCATGGTGCGGTAGACCGTCGCCTGGCTCACCCGCGGATCGTGTCGGCGCACCCGCTCGAGCAGCTCGTCGACCTTCAGGTGGGTGTTGCTCTCGAAGAAGACGCGGGCGATGAGATCGCGCTGGCGGGTCGCCTTCAGCCCCCGCTGAGCCAGGTACTCGCGCAGGCGCGCCTCGGGGTTCTTGATCGACGTCTGCGGCATGCGCCGGGGCAGCATTAGACCTCCGCATCACCTGCGTCAACGCAAAAAACGCGTCCTTTCCGTGGCTCGGCTGCGCGCTGCCGCCGGGCCCCTGCCGCATCCCCTTTGACAGGCACGCCGTAGCGCCTTAAGCGAAGAGGCGCGTCATGGGACGCGATCGACGAGGACACCAACCGGACGGAGAGGACGGCCTATGAGAGCCCCTTGGGTGAAGCTGGCGGCGAAGAGCCTCGCACTCGCACTGCTCGCGACGACCGCGTGTGCGGGCAGCCAGGAGAAGAAGGATCGGAACACGCTGACTCAGGCCCCGGCGGGCCCGCCCACCTGTGGGAACTGGGTGGTGGTGGTGGAACGGCCCACGGTGGCCGGCGGCACCTACCAGGGCGACGCCATCCATCGCGCGGTGATCGAGGGGCTGGGTAAGGAAGGATGCCAGGCGCTCACCGCCGCGCCGACGTCCACCCCGGCGGGCGTGAGCATCCTCACCGTCTCCGTGAGCGTCTCGAAGCTGGGGGACGGCGGCCGCGTCGGCCTGGTGGCCACCGACACCTCGACGGGCAGCGTCAAATGGCGCCTGCAGAAGGAAATCATCCCCGGCGGCGACGGGCTGGGGGCCTCCCGGGCGATCGGGCGCGAGCTGGCGCGCATGCTCTCCGGCTGAGGTGCCGCGGGGACTCGGTCCTGCCCGCGTGCCGGCCTGCCGCGGGGGCCGTCGTCCCGCCTAGGGCACGCGCGCGCAGGCGGCGCGCACGCGGGGATCGGGATCGCTCTCGGCGAGGGCGGCCGCCCGGGGCCGGGCGGGGTCGTCCTTCGGGCGGTGGGCCAGGGCCTCACAGGCGACGGCCCGAAGCTCCGGCCGTGGATCGTCGAGCAGCGGCCTCAGATCCACCGCCGCTCTCCGCGGCATGCCGAGTGCGGCGTGGCGTTGCCGAGCGGTGGCCACCATGAAGGCGAGCACGAGGAAGCCCAGGCCCACTTGCAGGAACGCCTTGGCGGCGTTGTAACGCCGCGCCCGAACGAGGGCGAAGCGATAGACACTGAACCCGAGCAGGAAGGCAGCGAAGGCGGCCGGCCCCAGGTAGACGAGGAGGCGGGGCCACTGACCCGACGTGATACGCGCCCGCGCCCACTCGGGCAGTCCCGCCGTGCTCAAGACGACTGAGAGGACGAGCAGCCCCCAGGAGAGGAGACGCAGCGGCCGGATGAAGGCCAGCGCCCGCGCAACCTTGAGTGCCCGCCGTGGCATGGGCCTCTAGCTCCGAAAGAGGGCGAAGATTTGGTTGAGGCTGCGGTTGGCCTCCTCGTGGCGCCCATCGGCGAAGGCGCGCGTCGCCGCCCCCATCAGCTGCCGCACCTTCGCCTCCTGAGCCCCGCTGAGCTTCGTCTTCGCGCGAAGCGCGTTGAGGCGCGACATCTTGTCCTGGATGAAGCGCTCGTCGATGACCACCGCCTCGATGGCGGCGCCAAAGTCGCGGGCGGCATCCTCGGCCTGCGCCCACCTGCCCGACGCGGCAAACTCATAGTAGCGACGCTCGAGGGACGCCGCCTCGGGGGGCAGATCGCCAGGGAGGAGCCCCCGGCGGCGCATCGCTGCCCGGGCCTGCTTGTGCAGGCGCTCGGCCACCTTGCGGCTGCCCTTGCGCCCAGGCTCGGTCGGTGCAGCGAAGGCGGCGCCCACCGCGGCGATCTGTTGGTTGGCGACCGCCAGCTCCCGCTCGGCGAGACGCGCCTCCCGCTCCGCGAGCGCCTTCTCGCGCCGGGCGAGGTCCGCCTCGCGCGCTGCGATCCGCTTCTCCCGCGCCGCGAGCTCCGCCGCCTGCGCCGCCACCGGCGGCGCCGCGCCGCCCCCCCCGGGGGCCATTGCACCTTTGGCCCCGGCGAGGAGGCGGGCGCGCTGCGCGGCGAGTTCTTCCTCCTGCTTCCGCATCGCCTTCTCACGCTCCCGCAGCGCCCGCTCCCGCTCGAGGAGGAGCCGCTGCTGCTCGAGCACCGCCTTGCTCACCTTTCCTTCCCCGAGCTTCTCGAGGAGCTTCTGGCGCTCCCGCATCAGCCGGTCGCGCTCGCTCTCCAGCTCCTGCGCCCGGGCGGCGATCTCCTGCTCCTGCTGCTTCAGCTTCTCGGTGTCCGCCTCCACCACGATGGTCATCTCGCGCCCGCTGTCCGCCTCGCTGCCGCCCTCCTCGCACGCCGCGGCGGCGGCGAGGAGCGGCAGGAGACCAAACAGCAGGACGCGCCGCCACTCGACCCGTCTCATGCGTCCTCCCGAAGGTTCACCACCTGCCACGGGGTCATCGGCTCACGGCGGCCCTTCACTCGCACCGCCGGCAGTGCCACGCACTCCACCCGACCCGAGACCCGCGCGTAGGTCTCCGGACCGAGGAGGATCTGTCCCGGCTCGGCCAGGCTCTCGAGGCGCTGCGCCATGTTCACGTCGTGACCTATCACCGTGTACTCCAGCCGCTTCTCCGATCCGATGTTACCCGCGACGGCCACGCCGGTGTTGATGCCGATTCCCACGTTGACCACTTCCTTGCCCTCCTGCAGGCGGGTCCAGTTGTACTCCCCGACCCGGCGCTGGATCTCCCACGCGGCACGCACCGCACGCATCTCCGGATCTGCGACGTTGCCTGGGGCGCCCCACACCGCCATCACGGCATCCCCGATGAACTTGTTGATGATGCCGTGCTCGGCATCGATCGCCTCGACGATGAGATCGAAGTAGGCGTTGAGCAACTCCACCACCTTTGGCGGTTCGAGGCGCTCGGCGAGGGTGCTGAACCCCCGCACATCGAGGAAAAGTACGGTCACGGCGCGTAGCTCTCCGTGGAGGTTCAGATCGTGGCTCTCCGAGAGGATCCGATCCGCGACCTCTTCCGACACATATCTCCCCAAGGTCGACTTCAGGCGTTCCCGCTGCCGCAGTCCCTGGGTCATCTGGTTGAAGGCGGCTGCAATGAGCCCCACTTCGTCGCCGCTGGTCGAGGGCACTTCCTGGTCGAGGTTACCGGCCGCCACCTCACTCATCGCCGCGGCGAGCTGGCGCAGTGGCCGGACGAGACGCCCCGACGCGACGAGCGAGAGGCCGAGCACGACGAGGATGACGGTGGCCACGATCGCGCCGCTCTGGAGGAACGCCGCCTGCGCACGCCGATCCGCTTCGGCGCTGCTCATGCCGATCTGCAGCCCCCCCAGCGCCTGCCCCTCGGCCGACTGCAGCTTCACTGCGATGCTGTGCACCGAGGGCAGCGGGCGTGCCGCGAGCGCCTCGAGCACCGCGCGCCGCTCCCCCTGCGTGAGGCGCGCGGAGAGTTCGGGCGCCACCTCGGCGAGCGCCGTCTCGTTCACCGCACTGGCCTCCTCGCGGATGGTCCCGGCGGGGTCGGTCGAGACCACGTACACCAGGGGCAGACGAAGCTGCGGTGCGTTGTGGACGAAGGCACGGAGTGCCCGCGTGTCGATGTGCCCGCGGCCATCGGCGAAGAGCCCACCGGTGGCGATGGTGCTCGCCAGCTGGGTGAGCTGATCCTCCACCCGCGCGTGGGCGGCGGCGCGCGCCTGCAGGATGGCCCAGGCCGAGGGCAGGCCGCCGGCGAGGAGCGCGATCGCGGCCAGGAGGCCGGCCAGTTTCAGCCGGAGGGAGATGCGGACCGGGGGCAGGTCGCGTGAGAGGAGCACCGGCTCGCTCAAAACGCCTTGGTCTCCCGGTTGCGCGGCGGCCGCACGTACCACTTCCCGCCGGAGCGCACCGTCTCCAGGATCAGGGTCTCGCGCGTCTCTCCCTTCCCCACCACCACCCGGGCGGCGCGCACCTCGGCATCCGAATCGGTCAGCGCGAAGGGCTCGTCCTCTAGGCGCTCGAAGCCCGCCAGCCGCGCTCGCAGGTCCGCCTCGAGTTCCTTGCGCTGCGCGTCGGTGAGGCCGGGCGGCGCCATCGCGGCGAGGAGGTCGAAGCGCTGCGCCTCCAGCGCCTCGAGCCATCCCACCACCGCCTTTGCCGGTGTGGGTGCACCTCCGGCGCTGGGCAGGTCGGCTGCGGGCGACCCCTGCTGGCACGCGAGGAGCAAGCAAGCGCCCGCGACACATCCCAGGGAAATCCGCAACACAGAGTTCATGGGCTCTCTTCCTCGCTCGGATCCCCACTGGGATCCTGTCTCTCGTCCTCCTTCGATGTCACTGCACTCCGCTCGGCGAATGCCCGAACGCCAGCCGCCTCCCCCGAGGCCGCCGCTGCGAGATCACCGGTCACGGGCACCACGAGCACGGGAACCTTCGAGCGCTGCAGGACCTTCCCCGTGACGCCCCCGACGACCCAGTCGGTGAGCGCACCCCGGCCGTGGCTGCCCATGACGATGAGATCGCAGTGCTCGCGCTCCGCCGCCGCCAGGATTTCCCGCCAGGGTCGCCCCTCCACCGAGAGCGCGCGGCAACGAACCCCGCGCACCGTCTCTGCGAGGGCGCGCAGCTCCGCCTCCGCCTCTTGGGCGGCCTGGTCGAGGTACTCGCGCAGACCCCGATCGGCCACCGGCACCACGAGGAGCGCGGGGCGGTCGAAGGCATGGAAGAGGACGATCTCCGCCCCCACGGCGCGCGCGCTGATCGGATACATCATGAAGCCGTAGCGCGA
>CAYYHA010000070.1:0-17186 GCA_964471535.1 uncultured Myxococcia bacterium
GGGTGGGGCGTGGCGGCAGGGGCACGGGCGTGCCCATGCGTCCATCGGGATGGACGTCGAGTGCCTGGCCGCCCACCACCCGCTGCCGCCGTCCGCCGCCGTAGACCTCCACGCGGCCGGCTTCGACCACGGCGCGGAAGGTCCCGTCGGCATGGACCTCGGCCCGGGCGCGGACGTCCTCCTCACCCGCAGCGGCGACCATGCGCCCCGCGCCCCCCTCGATGCGGAGCAGGCCCACCTGCGCCGCAGGACGCAGGCGGGCACCGAGGGCCCCGCTTTGCACGCTAAAGACCGCGGCCTGCTTCCCTCCGTGGGTGCCGATTTTGGAGACCTCGACCTCGCTGCCCTCGCTCAAGGTGAGTGCGGCACCCTTCCCCAGGCGCACGCCCGCAGCGGCGGTGGCCCGCCAGCGCTCGCCGGCGGCGATGCGGAAGCGCCGCTTCGCTGGACGAAAGGCGCCCTGGCCGGGCGGGCGGCGTTCGAGCCCGCGGCCGAGGAGGTGTCCTGTGAGGGTGGCCCGTCCACCGGTGGTCTCGAGCTCCGGCGGTGCCTCCTCGGAGCCTTCCTCGCCTTCGGCCGCCGCCGGCGCCTCGGCTGCCGCCTCATCGAGCAGCGTGAAGCGCCGCACGTAGCCGAACTCACCCTCGCGGCCGTCGGCATCGAGGCTGGCGACGCGCCAGTACCACACGCCGGTCTCCGGGGGCGTCCATCGGTGCTCGGTCGCCTCCGTGGTCACGTCTTCCACCACCTCTTCGAAGCCGAAGGAGCGACCCACCTGCAGGTGGTAGCGCTTGGCCTCGGGTACCGGCGCCCAGGCGAAGTCGATCGCGGGCCGGGCGCCGTCCTCGGCCGGGGGGAAGCTCTCGTCGACCGCCGGCCGCAGGCTCTCCGGGAAGGGGGGCAGGGTGTGCACCTCGGAGATGCCGGGACGCGCTGTCCCCTTCGTGCGCACGTCCACCGCCTGTCCCGCCGAGAGCGAGAGCTCACGCCCGCCCGCCTCCAAGGTGGCTCGGCCCTCGAGGAGCGCGATCTCCGCCCCGGTGGCGCTGCGGCGGATGCGGTACCGGATTGGCTTGCCCGTGGCCTCCGGCACCAAGCGTGCCGCCACTTTGCCTTCGTCGGTGACGATCTGCACGGCCCGTTGGGCGGGCCCGCTCTCCTCGAAGCGCCCGTGGACCGTACCGGCGTCCACGACGATGTCCTGCACCTGGCGGCCGCCCACCTCCCGGCGCAGGGGACGGATGATCAGCAGCGAGCGCGGGTCCACGTCCAGGGTCAAACCGACGTCGAAGTCCACCACCGCGCGCGCCGCCTCTCCCGTTCGCACCGCGTCGTTCTCCTGCAAGGCGAGGCCGGCCTTCCCCGCCTCCCATGCGAGGGTGCGGGCCCGTCGCCACTGCACGTCACCGAAGGTGCGGCTCAACACGGCGAGCCGAGGGGCCTCTCCCGGCGAGGGCACAGGGGCGGCGAGCAGGAAGTAGGCGGCGACGAGGCCCCCGGCCACGACGAGCAGGAGGACGGCTGGGAGGAGCAGGCGTCGCATGGTGGGCGCAGTCTACTTCAGAACGCGGCTTGGAGCCTCATCTGCACGAGCGGCGTCCAGGTGTCCGCTGGGCGCAGGAAGGTGGCTTCCACCACGAGGCCGAGCCGAAGGTTCAGAAGCCGGGTCCCGGCCTCGGCCGGGACTGCGGGCAGGAGATCGTAGTCGGCCTCGAGGCGGTAGTGGTGGCGGTAGACCTCGGTCTGCGTGAGCAGCTGGTAGTCGAGCGCGGTGTGGAGTGCGGGCAGCGCCTGCCACTCCACGCGCGTGGCGCTCGACAGGGTCAGGGCCCCCGCCGTCAGCCACCCGGCGGTGCTCTGCAGCAGGCGCACTTCGCCGAGTTCGAAGGCCAGGGACACCGCCCCGATCTCGCCTGCCGCCTCGGCGTGGGCGGTGCGCCGGTCCTCGATGTGACGCAGGTCGAGGCCGAAGCTGAAGCTCGGGGTCACGGTCCACAGGAGGGCGGCGCCAGCCTCGACTCCCTCCGGCGGGGAGGCCGCGCCGGGCCCCGCCACCACGGTGCGGGCCCGGGCGAGGAGGCGCACCCTCAGCGCCCGGGCGGGGGTGAGGTCGGCGCCGATCGAGGCGCCGGCGAGGAGGGGCAGCTCACCGTCTGGGGGCCCCGACGACTCGGCCGAGAACTCTGCGTACAGGTTGGCCACGCCCAGGCGCTGTCGGGCGGAGAGCAGGAGGCGGTGGCCCATGGAGTTCGGCGCGACCGCCGCATCGGTGCCGGGGAGGGACAGCCCAAGGCGACCGCCGTAGTGGAGCCCCAGCCGGGTGTCGGCCCCTGCGGGCATCTCCGCCCCCGCGCTCGCCTCGACGGCGGCAGGTGCGCCGCCCCGCGCCGCGGCGAGGCTGCCGACGGCCGCGTGTCCATAGACCGCGACTCTGTCGCGGCCGGGCCGCACGAAGGAGGCGCGCGCGACGCCGCGGAGTCCGAAGCGGGCCGCCGGCGCCCATTGGGCGAAGGGGCCGAAGTCGGCGAAGGCCCCGGGCTCACCGGCAGAGGGGGAGGGCGCAAAGCCGCGGCGGACGGTGCCGCGGTGTCCCGCCCCATCGCGGACCTCGATCTCGAGGGCACCGTCTTGCCGCGCGAGGGGGACGACGGCGGCGAAGGATCCGTCCTCGGCCACCGGCACCGGAGCGCCGCCCACCTGCACCCGGTTCCCCGGTGCGGTGCGGCCCTCGAGATAGATGCGCGGGGTGGCGAGGCGGCTCCCCTCGGCCGGCAGGCGCACCCGGAGGCGGGGCACGGCGGGCCGCACGACCACGGGCACGCCTTCCGGGCTCTCCCGGCCCAGGTGAAGCACCACCTCGACCGTGCGTGACCATCCTGCCCGGTTCCGCGCACTCACCTCGACGCGGCGTCGCCCGGGCTCGAGGCGCAGCGGGAGACGAAAGTGGGTCCCGTCCTGTGCCACCGTGCCCTCGGAGCCTTGCACGGTCGCCCCCGCCTCGGTGCGGCCCTCGAGCACCACGGGCAGCGCCGAGGGCGGGGCCCCCTCGTCGTCCGCGGAGACGAGCTGCTCCTCCGGCGGCGCATCGAGCCAGAGCCGAGGAAGGCGGACGGTGCTGCGTACCTCGCGCCCATCGTCTCGGAGGAGGTGCAGCGTGACCTCCTCCCGCTCGGCGGGCAGGGAGACGATGAAGGAGCCGTCTGCATCGAGGGGCGCGGGGCCGCCGCCCACCTCCGCGCGGGCCTTCACCGAGGGACGCGTCACCTTCGGCGGGTGCCGGCGCCTCGTGAAGAGGCCGAAGGGGCGGTAGGGGGAGCAGGCCGCCTCACGCGCCTCCCACTCGGCGCACAGGCGCACGGCATAGGAGCCTTCCCCCAGGGCCTTGCCCGCCTCATCCCGGCCGTCGAAGCGGAGGGTCTCGGGCGGCGGTCCTGTGCCCTCGAAGGTGCGCAGCACCGCGCCGGTCGCGTCCTGCACCGTGACGCGCCACCGCAACGGGCGGCCCGCGGTCCGGAGCCGGAAGCGCAGGGCCGTCGTCCCCACCTTGGCGAGCAGGCTGCGGTCGACCCCGGCCAGCGCCAGATCGGCCACCTTGAAGGAGACGCGGCGGCCATTGACCAGAGCCTGTATGTCGCGGACGTTGCCCACTACGCTGATGGGCAGGGGTGTCTTCCGCGCGAAGAGTTTCCAGCCGCGCACCTCCTCCTGCCCGATCTCCACGGTCTCCAGGTTGGGGACTGCGGGGAGATCCCGGCGGGTCAGGCCGGCTGGGATCACATCGACCCAGCCGGGTGCGACCGCGGAGGCGAGGCCCCCGGGCAAGGTCTCTTCGGAGATGCGAAGCCAGCGCCGACCGGGCCGGATGCGGAAGAAGAGGTAGGTTCCGTCCCCGTCGGTCTCGACCATGGTCCCGTCGTCGAGGAGGACCCAGATTCCCGCGAGCGGGGTCTCGCCGGCATCCCAGTGTCCGTTGCGGTTCTCGTCCACGAAGACCCGCCCCATCAGGTCCGCGCGGCCGAGCAGCGGTGAGCGGACCGCTTCGACCGGGGTGTGCTCGAGGCGTGTCGCCTGTGCGGAGGCAGGGTGCGAGGCGACGAGTGGTACGAGGAGGCCCAGCGCGGCCCAGACCCCGCATCGCCCGCCTGCGTACGCGCGTCCTCCGATCATCCTCCGCTCTCGAAGCTCCGCCGGCGCGCCCACCGCTCGAGCGCCTCGCGCACCTCCGTCGAGACCACGGTGATGTCGTCGAAGGGCTTGAGCAGGTAGCCGGCTGCACCGAGTTCGTGGGCACGGATGGAGACGTCGATGCTCCCGTAGGCGGTCATGAGGATCACCGGCAGCTCGGGCCAGCGGCTGCGGGCTTCGGCCAAGAGGTCCAGCCCCGACATCCCCGGCATGCTGTTGTCGGTGATGAGCAGCCCGAACGGCTCACTGGCCAAGCGAAGGAGCGCCTCCGAAGCGCTGCGCACCGAGCTGACCTCGTAGCCTTCGAGGCGGAGCACCTCCACCAGCATCTCCGCCACGACGTCCTCGTCGTCGACCACCAGGATGCGCGTGGGTTCATCCATCGTCCCGCCTACCGCCCCGTGGGGCTGCTGCCGCCCTCGATTGTGCCATGGGCCCAGGGGCCAGGCCATCCCGCACCCGTGGGGCCTCGGCAATCCTGGCGCGAGGCGCGCTGGCTGCACTATGTAGGGGGCCGATGCGCCGTGGCCTCCTGACCTTCCTGAAGCTGGTTCCGAAGAATGCCCTGTCCCGGATCGTCGGAGGCTTCTTGCGGGGGCCGTGGCCGCGCTCGGTACACCGTGCGATCGTGCGCTGGTTCGTCCGGCGCTATGGTGTGGCGGTCGAGGAATCCGAGCACCCGCCGGAGCACTACGAGACCTTCAACGCCTTCTTCACCCGGCGGCTGCGACCGGGGGCCAGGCCGGTGGCCGGCGGCGAGGTCCTGGTTTCGCCCTGTGACGGCAGGCTCGGCCAGAGCGGCCGGATCGAAGACGGGCGGGCGCTGCAAGCCAAGGGGCGCCCCTACTCGGTCGCGCAGCTCCTCGGTGACGACGGGCTGGCGCAGACCTTCGCGGGGGGGAGCTACCTCACGCTCTACCTCGCGCCCTCCGACTACCACCGCGTGCACGCGCCCGTCGATGGCCGTATCCGCGAGGCGAGGCACATCCCCGGGACGCTGTGGCCCGTCAACCCCCCCGCCGTAGAGTCCATCGAGGACCTCTTCGCGGTGAACGAGCGGGTCGTCACCGTCATCGACAGCGCCTATGGGCAGGTCGCGGTGGTGATGGTTGGCGCAACCTGCGTGGGGCGGATCCGCATGCGCTACGATGAGATCGTCAGCAACGCGGGGACGAAGCATGGACACCGTATCTATGATCCGCCCATCCCCATCGAGCGGGGGCAGGAGCTCGGCGTCTTCGAGATGGGGTCGACCGTGGTCCTCCTCCTCGAGGCCGGCGTCTTCGAGGCCACCGCACTCGAGACGGGGCGCACCGTTCGCATGGGTGAGGCGCTGGGTCCCCTCCGCCCTCCTCTGCACCGTGGCGATGGTGTCGGCCGTGCAGTCGGGGTGCGGTGAGCCGGTCACCGGCCGCCAGGTGGATCCCACGCCCAACGCGTTTCACTACGAGGCGACCTTCCATGGCGCGACGGGTCGGGAGCGGCACACCTGGCGGATCTCCGGAGACAGAGCGGTCGTCGCCTGGGAGGGCACCGCGCTCGAGCGCGGGGTCGTGGAGATCGTGCTCGAGGATGCCGCGGGTGTGGAGGTGTACAGCGAACGAGCCGGGGCGCAGTCGGTCCCCGCGCAGGGCGTCACCGAGCGCGGCGAGCCCGGGCAGTGGACCGTCACCGTCCGGTACACGGACGCAGAGGGACACGCGGCCGTCGCGGTGACCGGGTACACCGGATGAAGGGCCTGCGACCGTCTGCTCGGCTCCTCCTCGGCCTCCTGCTCGGGAGCGCAGGCTGCGATGCGCGGCTGACGCAGGCGGTGGAGGCCTTTCTCTCCTTCAGCGAATCCCTGCAGGCACCGAGTTCCGAGGAGGCGGGGGAAGCGGCGCCCGCGCGGGAGGTACGCCTCGCCAGCCGGCGGGTCCTGCCGGGCGTCCGCGAGGTGCTGCTGCTCGACCTGCAGGGGCCCCTCCAGATGGATGCGGGCGAGGTCCGGCGCGCGCTCGAGGGCGCGGCCCGAGGGCCCGAGGGGGCCGGGGCTCCGGTGGTGGTGGCGCGCCTGTGGCCGGGGCGGCTGCGCCACGTGGTGGGGCCCTACGGGACCTACGTGCTCGCGCGGGACGGGCGGGGGCTCGGAGAGGCACCCTTCGGCGAGTGGCTCTGGGTGGCGGATCGGTTGGGAGGCCGGTGGTCCCTCGCCGATATCGAGCGCTTGAGCGCCCTCGATGCGGCGCTCGGCCGTGGAGAGCGTGCGGACGAAGCGATCGCACGGGTGAGCCTGGCGAAGGGGCTGACCGTACGGCAGGTCGCCCTGCTGTGGGCACGGGCCCGCAGCGAGCTGCCGGCGCCGCTGCCGCGCGGCCGACTCGTGCCGCCTAGACCTTCGGATGGACCACCGACTCGTTGATCTGCACCTCTGCGGCGTCTCGCAGCGAGTCGAGCCAGGCGCGTTCGATGTCCGCCTCCTTCTTGCGCTTCAGCCGCTCCGCGATCTTGTCCTTTTGCTCGGCGAAGGCCTTCATGTCGGGCTTCTGGCGCTCGATGAGGCGGACCACGTAGTAGCTTCCGCTCACCTCGAACGGTTTGTCGATGAGGGGCTTCTCCGGCGTCAGTGCCAACGCGGCCTTGGCGAGCTCGGCGTTGCGGCCGATGCCCTGGATGTAGCCGTCCTTCACCGGAACGAGCCCCGTCTTGCTGGCCACCACCTGCCCGGCGGGAATGGGCGCCGGCGTCTTGCCCTCCTCGGTGGGGGGCGGCGGAGCGATCTCCTCGAGGGTCTTGCCGGCCCTCGCCTCGGCAAGGATCTCCTCGGCCTTCTCCCGGGCCTTCTCCCGGGCGATCTCGTCGATGAGGAGGTTCTTCGCCACCTCCTCCTTCACCTCGTCGAGCGACTTCTTGGTCGCCTCCTGTACCTCCTCGACCTTGATGATGTGATAGCCGAAGCGGGTCTCCACCACATCCGAGACCTCCCCGGGGCCGAGCGCGAACGCCGCCTCCTCGAAGGGCTTGGCCATCACGCCAGGTCCGAACCAGTTGAGGTCACCGCCCTTGTCCTTGCTCCCTGGGTCCATGGAGTATTCGGTGGCGAGCTTCGCGAAGTCCTCGCCTGCCTTCACCCGAGCGAGGAGTTCCTCCGCCTTCTTCCGCGCCGCCTCACGCGCCGCGTCGTCGTCTCCCTCCGGCTTGATCAGGATGTGACGGGCGCGGACGCGCTTCGGGCGCTCGTAGCGGAACTTGTTCTCCTCGTACCAGGTCTTCACCGCGTCCATGTCGGTTTCGAGCTTCTTTTGAATCTGCTCCGCGGAAGGTTCGATGCCCTTGCGAAAGGCAATGGGCGAGACGCGAACGAACTCGAGGTTGATCTTGTCGTTCTCCTCCCGGTAGGCGCGCTCCACCTCCTCGGGGGAGACCTTCACGTTGGTTCGCAGCGCATCGAGCATGCGCTGGTAGACGAGCCGCTTGCGCATCTGCTCCTCGAAGCCGCCCATCGTCAGGCCCTGGCTGGAGACGTAGCGCTTGTAGAAGTCGCGGAAGGAAGGGAACTCGTCGCGGTAGTGGTCCTCCCACAGCGGGACGAGCTGATCCTTGATCTCCTTGGCCAGCTCGTCGTCGGGGACGCGCACGCCGTGGCGAGCCGCCGCCTGCGCGACCAGCTCCAGGTTGATCAGCTGATCGATGGCCTGACGCCGAATGCCCGCGATGCGGGCGTCGTCCACCGGCAGGCCGAAGTTGCGGTACTGTGCGATCGTGTTCTCCACCGCGCTCCCGAACTCGGAGGCAGTGATGATCTCGCCGTTGACCTTCGCCGCGTGGTCCGGCGAGGTCAGGCGGGAGGTACGGCCGAAGGATCCGGGCCCGAACATGATGGCCATGGCGACGATGACGCCTCCGAGCATCAGGTAGATGAAGGCCTGGAGGAAGAAGTTTCGGTTCCGGTCTCTTAAGGTTTCGAGCATGGGGGTTCAGCCTGTGATTCGGCGGGTTTGCGGTAGCTTCGAAGGGTTGACAACCTATTGAACACACAACGAAGATTCAAGATGCCGAGCCCCGCTCGATTCCACGGTTTTCGCCCTCTTGCTCGACTTTTTCCGCCGCTACCGTGAGCTCCTCGTCGTGGCGGCACTTTTGGTGCTGCCCCTGTTGCTCTACGTCTCGGAATCGAAGGAGCCCGCCGCGCGGGGCCCCCTCGACCGGGCACTGGTGACGCTTGCCTCACCCATCCAGAAGGCCATCGTCTACACAGTGGAAGGCGCGCAGGACCTTTGGCAGGAGTACCTGTGGCTCGTCGGCGTGCAGGAAGAGAACCTCCGCTTGCGGCGCAAGGTGCTCAGGCTCACGGCGCTCGAGGTCCGCGCGCAGGAGCTCGAGGCGGAGAACGTCCGCCTGCGGGCCCTGCTCGGCTTCCGAGCGCGGGTGCAGTCGGAAGCGGTCGCCGCGCCGGTGATCGGCGTGGGGACGCAGCCAGCGCTCGCTCGCACCCTACGCCTCGGGCAGGGCGAGGCCGCGGGGGTAAGGCCGGGCGATGCGGTCGTCACCCACGCGGGTGTGGTGGGCCGCGTCGTCGCCGTTGGTCCCGGCTGGTCGGACGCGATGCTCCTCGCCGATCCCAGCAGTGCCATTCCCGTGCTCGTCGCGAGGTCTCGGGCTCGCGCGACGGTTCGGGGCACCGGTGACCTCGATCGCGCGGTGCTCGAGCATGCGCTTCGCACCGACGACATCCAGGAGGGCGATCTCCTCGTGACGAGCGGCACTGGCGGCGTCTTCCCGAAGGGCATTCCCGTGGGCCGGGTGACGGGGATCGAGCGGAAGGCCTACGGCATGTTCCAGCTCGCCGAGGTGATTCCGGCGGTGGACCTCGCCCGGGTGGAGGAAGTCTTGATCCTCCTCGGCTCTCCGCAGGGGACCGCGCCCGCGGCCGTCGGGATGAGCGCCGGCTTCGACCACGCCAAGGGGTCCGAGGGGCGGGAGGAGGAGGCGGCCCCATGATCCGCCGGGGGTTTGCGCTCTTCGCGCTCATCTTCTTCCTCGAGGTGACGGAAGGGGGGCTCCGCGCGGCGCTGGGACTCCAGGACTGGGCGCTGGGCCTGTCCTTCGGCGTGCTCGTCTATCTGGGCGCGCGTCTCGGGCTCGAAGGGGCGATCACCGCGGCAGCAGCGGGCTACGTGATGGACCTGTTCACCGGTGGGCCGATCGGGCCGTCCATCTTCCTTTGCGTGGCGACCTACCTCTTCGTGCGTCTGGCTTCGGGCGCCCTGGACCTGCAGCAGCCGATCCTCGTCGCGGCCATGGCGCTGGCCGCGCGCGTGGTCTACGCCCTTCTCACCCTGGTGCTGGTGGCCATCGGGCCGGCACGCTACCCGGCGTGGCTGGACCTCGCCGGGGGGGCCGCTCTGGCGCTCCTGCCGGCGACCCTCGCGGCACCAGCCGTCTATGCGCTGGCGCGGGCCGTGGACCGGCGCGCCGGCGGCCGCGAGAGCGAGGCCGGGGAGGTGTGGCTGACGTGACGATGGGCAGCGGACAGGCGGCGGGGCGTGAGTATCTGCGCCGCTACGTCTATGCCGTGCTGATCGCAGTGGGGGCGCTGTGTGTGCTCGCCGGCCGGCTCTACTGGCTGCAGGTGGTGCGCGGCGAGCACTACGCGCGCCTCTCCCGCTCCAACTTCGTGAAGGCGGTCGAGATCCCCGCCGACCGCGGAATGATCCTCGACCGGCGGGGGACCATCGTGGTGGACTCGCGGCCGAGCTACGATGTGGCGCTCACGCCCGCCTTCTGCCCCGATCCCGAGCAGACGCTCGGTGCACTGGCCGGTGTCCTCGGCTTCGGTCTCGACGAGGTTCGGCAGTGGACGAAGCGGGTTGCCGCGGTCCGGGGGCTCGAACGCTTCCGGCCCATCGTCCTGAAGGAGGATGTCGGCCGTGATGCGCTCGATTGGATCGACGCGCACCGCCTCGAGCTGGACGGGGTGGACGTACGCATCCGACCCCGGCGCAACTACCGCTTCGGGAAGATGCTCGCGCACGTGCTCGGCTACATGAACGAGATCGGGCCGGCGGAGCTCGAACGCGCACGGGCCCGGGGGCTGGACTACGAGCTCGGCGACGCGATCGGGCGGGCGGGCCTCGAGGAGCGCTTCGAATCGGTGCTCCGGGGGAAGGACGGGCTCGAACGGGTGGTGGTCGACGCCAAGGGTCGCCGCATCGATGCGCAGGGTGAGGCAGCAGCCGCCGAGGTGGGGCGACTCATCCCCGAGGAGGAGCGCATCCGCCCCAGCGTGCCCGGACACAACCTGGTCCTGACCATCGACATGCGGCTGCAGCGCGTGGCGGAGGAGGCCTTCCCGGGCAGGGCGGGGTCGGTGGTGGCGCTCGACCCCCAGACGGGCTACGTGCTGGCGATGGTGTCTCGCCCCGCCTTCGATCCCAACCGCCTCTCCGGGGGGATCACGAAGGAGGAGATGCAGGCCCTCGCGGAGGATCCCTACGAGCCGATGCTGCACCGAGCGATTCAGGAGCACTACCACCCCGGTTCCACCTTCAAGGTGGTCACGGCCATCGCCGGGCTCGAGGAGGGGGTGATCCGCCCCTCGGACACGGTCACCTGCAACGGCGGGTACACCCTCGGGCGGCGGCGTTGGCGCTGCTGGCGGGCGGCTGGTCACGGCCGCGTCGCGCTCTACGATGCCCTGCAGCACTCCTGTGACGTCTACTTCTATGCGCTCGGCGACCGGCTCGACATCGATCCCATCGCCAAGTGGGCCCGGGCGCTCGGCTTCGGCGCGCCAACGGGGCTGCCACTGCCCCACGAGATCCCCGGCATCGTCCCCGACGTGGCCTACCACGAGCGGGTCAGCCCCGAGGGCTACCAGCGGGGCTTCGCCTTGAACACGGCGATCGGGCAGGGCGACGTGAACGTCACGAATATGCAGCTCGCGGTGGCCTACATGGCCATCGCCAACGGAGGCATCCGCTATCGGCCCCAGGTGGTGCTGCGCGAGGAGGATGCCGAGGGAAGGGTGGTGCGGGAGTTCCTACCCGAGATCGTGGGGCGGGTGGGTGCCAAGCCCGAGACGCTCGCAGAAGTGGTGGAGGGGCTCCGTCGCGTGGTCATGGAGCCGGGGGGCACTGCCTACTACCGGCGGCCGCGGCACCTCGACGTGCAGGTGGCTGGGAAGACGGGCACGGCCCAGGTGGTGAAGATGGGCCGCGACCGTGTCTCCTCGGACGAGCTCGACTACTGGCACCGAGACCACGCCTGGTTCGTCGCCTTCGCCCCGGTGGAGCACCCGGAGATCGTCGTCTCCGTGGTAAACGAGCACGGCGGGCACGGCTCGAGCGGTGCAGCGCCCACGGCGGTCGCGGTGATCGAGGCCTACTTCGAGCTGAAGGCGCAGGATGCGGCGGAGCGCCACGGGGCGCACGAGGTCGAGGCGGGACAGGCGCCGGCGCCTGCGGTCCGGGAACGCCCCCGGACCCGCGGCCGCGCTCGGCCACCCGAGAGCCCACCGGCCCTCCGCCATGCCCTCGAGCCCCATCCGCCCGCCATGCCGAGCGCCACCGATACCGGCTGAGCCTGCCGGTCGAAGCTCGGGCACCTGCCCTACGCAAGCGTCCACCCGGCCCGCAGCCTCGGGCCGCCTCCGGAGATAGAATCCACCATCGAGTCCATGTCCACCGCCTCCCTTGGTCCTGCATCCGAACGCCGCCGGCTCCTCGAGAACGCGAGCTGGTCTCTTCTCGCCGTGGTGCTCCTCATCGCCGGCCTCGGGATCTGGAACCTCGCCAGCGCCTCTCGCACCGCGCACGCCGAGGTCTGGGTCAGCCAGTCCTACTGGCTGCTCTTCGGTCTCGCCGTTGGTGTGGCGCTTTGCACCTTCGACTACCGACACCTCCTTGGGGTCGCCTACCCCATCTACGGGGCGGTGGTGGCGCTCCTCATCTTGACGCTCCTGGTTGGTGACGTCCGGAAGGGCGCCCAAAGGTGGCTCGTGCTCGGTCCAGTGAGCCTGCAGACGAGTGAGCTCGCCAAGCTGGCGGTGGTGCTGGCGCTCGCCCGCTGGTACCACGAGACACCGGAGCCGCCGGGGCGCTACACCCTGTTGAAGCTGTGGCAGCCGCTCTTGCTCGTCCTCTTGCCGGCGGCGCTGATCCTCAAGCAGCCCGATCTGGGCACCGCGCTGCTCGTGGCTGCCATCGGGGGCTCGGTGATCCTCTTCGGCGGCATCGAGCGCTGGACCGCGTGGATCGGGGGGATCCTCTCCCTCGTGGTCGTGGGATCCTGCGTGGCGCTCTTCGAGTTCTTCGGCACCGACTGGATGTTCTTCCTCAAGCCGTACCAGCGCCAGCGGGTCATGACCTTCCTGAATCCCGAGGGGGACATCCTCGGGGCCGGCTACCACAGCGCGCAGT
Organism: uncultured Myxococcia bacterium; assembly: GCA_964471535.1. Classification (GTDB taxonomy): domain Bacteria; phylum Myxococcota; class Myxococcia; order SLRQ01; family SLRQ01; genus CAYYHA01. The sequence continues at coordinate 12,585 of CAYYHA010000070.1, forward strand.
CGATGATCGCCGTCGGTTCGGGGGGGCTCGGCGGCAAGGGCTGGGCGGAGGGGACTCAGACGCAGCTCTCCTTCCTCCCCGAGCAGCACACCGACTTCGTCTTCAGCGTGTGGGCGGAGGAGCACGGCTTTCTCGGCGGCCTCCTCCTCCTCGGGCTCTACGGGACCTTCTTCGTCCTCGCCGCGACCATCGCCCACGGTGCGAAGGACAAGTTCGGGGCCTTCCTCGCCGTGGGCGTGGCCTCGATCGTGTTCTGGCAGGTCCTGGTCAACATCGGAATGGTGACCGGGATCCTCCCGGTGGTCGGGGTGACCCTGCCGCTATTCAGCTACGGCGGCTCCTCACTGGTGACCACCCTGGCCGGGCTCGCGATCCTCTTCAACGTCTCGATGCGGCGAGGCGCCTTCTGAGGGGCGAGGCCCACGCGTCGGGTGGGGGCAGCGCGGGCCTCAGAGCACTTTTTGAATCATCGACTCGATCTTGTCCTTCCCCACGGCACCCACGATCTGGTCCACGACCTCGCCGTCCTTGAAGAGGAGGAGGGTGGGAATGCCGCGCACCCCATAGTCGCGGGGAGGCGCTTGGTGGTCGTCGATGTTGAGCTTCCCCACCTTCACCTTCCCCGCGTAGGCCTCCGCGAGCGCCTCGACATGGGGGGCGATGGCGCGGCAGGGGCCGCACCACGGGGCCCAGAAGTCGACGAGCACCGGTCGATCGGACTCGAGGACCTCGCGCTGCCAGTTCTCCTCGGTGAACTCCATCAGGTTGGCTCCGGCCATGGCTGCCTCCAGGCACGCGCGGGGACGGCGACCAGGGCGCCGCACCGCACCAAAGGGTGAAGAGGAACAGGGCGAAGATGAGAAGATGCAGAGGGTGGCGGCGTGATTTAATACGGGAGCTGGGGGGCGCCAAGGGATCGTGCTACACAACGGATTCTCACCATGGCGGACTACCTCTTCGTCTCCCAAGAGATGCTCGACACGTGGATGCTGGAGGGGAAGATCGACTTTTCCGGCAACGTGATGACCATCCGGGGGGACAAGCGCAGCTACGTGCTCGAACCGGCGGTGCGCTTCGTGCGCATCCCTGGGGACATCCCGGATACCCAGAACCTGCTCGGCAAGGTGAAGACGCTGGCCCAGATCGAGGAGGCGGGAGGGGAGCACTTCGAGACCAGCGTGATCCTCGGCGACGTGCCCTACGACGTACAGAACGGCTTCGTCGCCCGGGTGAACCTCCCTGGTGGTCATCCGCGGCCAGAGGCTGCCGTCGAGCGCCCCGCACCTGCGGCGCCCTCGCAGGGCGCACCGGCGGCCGCCGGGGCCGGCGATGCGTCGCCCGGGAACGGGGGCCGGCCCTCCGCCGGCGAAGCCGCGGCACCGGCGGCAGAGACGCGAGGCGCGGGCGAGGCGGAGTCCACAGAGCCCAGCGACGAGGATCTGCTCACCGCCTTCCTGCTGGAGAACCTGAAGTGAGCCGCCCATGGCCGCGCTCTTCCTGAAAATCTGTACGGTCGTCTACGTCCTTTCCGCCTTCGGGTATCTGGGCTTCCTCATCGCGCCGAAGCTCAAGACCGATCGCCTGGGCACCGTGCTGATGGGGGTGGGGCTCGTCATGCACCTGGCGACGATCGTCGAGCGGTGGTTCGAACTCGGAGTCACGCCGGTGACCGACTTTCGCGAGGGGCTCTCCTTCTTCGCGTTCGCCCTGGGCGTCGTCTATCTGCCCATCCAGATCCGCTACCGGCGGCCCATCATCGGCGCCTTCGTCGCACCGCTCGTGGTGGTGGCGATGACGAGTGCGCTTCTGGTGCCACCCGAAGGCGGGCCGGTGCCCGAGAGCCTGCGTAGCGTGTGGCTGCCCATCCACATCACCATGGCCTTCCTGGGGGATGCGGCGCTGGCCGTCGCTGCGGCGGTCGCCGTGCTCTACCTCCTCCTCGAGCGGAAGATGAAGCGCAAGGAGCTGCGCGGCCGCTTCATCGAGCGACTCCCATCCCTCGAGACCTTGGACACGCTGAACTTCAACCTGGTCCGCTTCGGCTTCGTGCTGCTCTCGATGGCGATCATCACCGGAACGCTGTGGGCCGGGCAGCTGTGGGACGGGTACTTCAGCTGGGAGCCGCGCCAGACGAGCGCGATCGTCGCCTGGGTGCTCTACGCCTTGCTCATCACCAGCCGGTGGCTCGTGGGCTGGCGCGGCCGCCGCGCTGCCTTCATCACGCTGCTCGGCTTCGTGGTGATGATCGGCTCGTTCGTGACCTTGAGGCTCCTGGACCTCGGCCGTCACATGGGGACGTACACCTGATGCAGCTCTTCGTCACCGGCCTCTCGCACAAGACGGCGCCGATCGCGGTGCGCGAGCGGCTCGCCTTCTCCGACGAGGGGCTCGAGCTGGCGCTCTCGAAGCTCAAGCGATTGCCCGCGGTCAGCGAGGTCGTGGTGCTCTCCACCTGCAACCGGACCGAGATCTATGGCATCTCGGGCGAGGCAGAGCGAGGTGCCGCCGAGGTGGCCGGTTGGCTCGGGGACCGCAGCGCCAGCGATCTCTCGCCTCACCTCTACACCCATCTGCGGGAGGAGGCGCTGCGCCACCTTTTCCGCGTCGCCAGCAGTCTCGACTCCATGGTGGTGGGCGAGCCGCAGATCCTCGGGCAGGTGAAGGACGCCTTCTCCTTCGCCCAGCGGCAGCGCAGCGCCGGGCCCCACATCGAGCGCCTCTTCACCCGGGCCTTCCGGGTGGCCAAGCAGGTGCGCAACGAGACGCGCATCGCGGAGAACGCCGTCTCCATGAGCTTCGTCGCCGTGGAGCTAGGCAAGAAGATCTTCGGGAGCATCGAGGGGAAGGCGGTCCTCCTCATCGGCGCCGGCAAGATGAGTGAGCTGGCGGCGACCCATCTGAGGAACGCCGGGTGCACCCTCGTGGTGGCCAACCGATCCCCGGAGCGCGCCCGGCGGCTGGCAGAGCTCTACGGGGGCTATGCACGGAGCCTGGGCGAGGTGCCGGCGCTGCTCCGTGAAGTGGACATCGTGCTCTCCTCCACCGCTGCGCCGGGGTACGTGGTGACGAAGGAGATGCTCGCGGGGGTGCTGCGCAAGCGGCGCTACCGGCCGCTGTTCCTCATCGACCTCGCGCTGCCGCGGGACGTCGACCCGGCGGTGAACGATCTCGAGCAGGTCTACGCCTACGATATCGACGATCTGCAGCAGGTCGTCGACGAGAACCTGCAGCAGCGCCTCGCCGAAGCGGAACGGGGCGAGCAGATCGTGCGCCGGGAGCTCGGGCGCTTCCTCCAGGAACAGAGCGCGCGCTCGGTGCAGCCGGTGGTGGCGTCCCTGCGCTGGACGGCCGAGCGCATCGCCCTTCGGGAGGTGGAGAAGACCCTGGGGCGGCTCGGCCATCTCGCTGACGGTGACCGGGCTCGGATCGAGGCGATGGCCCGCGCCATCGTGAAGAAGCTGCTGCACCTGCCCACGATGAGCTTGAAGGCGGGCGCGGGCACGCCCGAGGGCGAGCGGCTGGCGGCGGCCATCACCGAGGCCTTCGGCCTCGACGTGGAGGCCGTCACGCAGGCCATCGCCCAAGAGAAAGCGGCGCGGCGGAAGGCCCGTGAGGCGGCCTCGGAGCTCGCCTCGGTCGTGGATCTCGAGGAGAAGCGCCGTGGAGGAGGTGGCCGCGGCGAGTAGGGGAGGCGTGGGCCGCATGCAGGCACCGTGTGGGACGGGTTGCGGTCGGCCGCCGCACGCCGTAGGGACCGCCGGCCGGGCGACTGCGAAGGCGCGCCGCGCGCCGCCGCGCTTTTCCTTGGAGCTCTCGAAGCCCTGGAGTAGCGTCCTCTCGTGATCCGAATCGGTACACGCAGGTCGCCGCTCGCCCTCTGGCAGGCCCACCACGTGCGCGACCGGCTCCTGGCGGCCCATCCGGGGCTCTCGGTGGAGATCGTGGAGATCGTGACCCGCGGGGACAAGATCCTCGACGTGCCCCTTGCGCAGGTGGGCGGGAAGGCGCTCTTCGTCAAAGAGATCGAGGAGAGGCTCCTCGCCGGCGAGATCGATCTCGCGGTGCACTCGATGAAGGACGTCCCCACGGTGCTCCCCGAGGGGCTCGCCCTGGTGGCGACCACCGAGCGAGCGGATCCCACGGACGCCTTCGTGGCGCGGGATCCGTCGGCGACGCCCCGCTTCGACGCGCTGCCCGAGGGCGCGCGCCTGGGGACCAGCTCGCTGCGCCGCGCCTGCCAGCTTCGGGCCCGGCGCCCCGACCTCGAGGTGGTGAGCATCCGCGGCAACGTGGGCACGCGCCTCCAGAAGATGGTGGAGCTGGACCTCCATGGTGTGGTGCTGGCCAGTGCCGGGCTCGAGCGCCTGGGCGAGGGCGGGCGCATCACCGAGCGTCTGGACCCGAGCCTGTGCCTGCCGGCCATCGGCCAGGGCGCGCTGGGGATCGAGGCCAGGCGTGACGATGCACGGACCCAGGCGCTGGTCGCCTGCCTGGACCACCGGGAGACCGAGCGCTGCGTCGCGGCCGAGCGCGCCCTCCTCGCGCGCCTCGAGGGGGGCTGCCAGGTCCCCATTGGTGGCCACGCGCGGGTCGAGGGCGGGC
>CAYYHA010000071.1:0-12832 GCA_964471535.1 uncultured Myxococcia bacterium
ATCCCCGCGGGGCCCCCGCCGGGGTTCGACCCGGCGGCGCGCCCCCCAGCACCTCCACCGGCCGCGGCGCCTCCCACTGCGGTGGAGCCAGAGGTCACCGGCGGCGGCAGCCGCCTGCCGCTGCTCCTCGGCGGCATCGCCTTGGTCCTGGTCGCGGCGTTGGTGGGTGTCGGCTGGATCCTTCTGAAGCAAGGGGGCGGTGCGGCCGCCGCCGGGACGGGCGTGCTCATCGTTGGAGGCAGCCCGACGGGGGCGAAGGTGGTGGTCAATGGGACCCCCGCCGGCGAGCTGCCCTACGTTGACTCGTCGGCGCTGGTCGGCAGCTACGAGGTGCGCGTGGAGGCCGACGGCTACGAACCCTACACGCAGCGCGTGGTGGTCGCGCCGGGCGAGACGGCGAAGGTGACGGTGGCACTGAAGCCCGCCGCCAAGGCGACGGCGAAGGTGCTGGTGGTCAGCGAGCCGCTCGATGCGAAGGTGCTGCTCGATGGCGAGGTGGTGAAGGAGGGTGGCCCGGCCCCCTGGCAAGCGTCCGACGTCGAGGCGGGGAAGGAGCACGAGATCGTGGTTCAGAAGCCGGGCTATCGGGATGCGCGCTTCGTCTGGACCCCGGAGCCCGGGGAGGAGAAGACCTTTACGGCGCGGCTCGCGCCGGCTCTGGTCCGCTTGCGCGTCGAGTCGGAGCCTGCGGGTGCGACGGTCTATCTCGACGGGGCGAAGAGGGGGCGGACGCCGCTCGATCTGGAGCAGGTCGATGCCACGAAGCAGCACCGGCTGGAGATCGATGGGGGCCGCTGCTACGAGCGATGGTCCTCCACGTTGATCTTCGATGAGCGGGCAGAGCGCACCGTCCGCGCGACCTTGGAGCGGTCCCCGGCCTGTGCGACGCGGGGGGATCGCGCCCCGGGGAAGAAGCGGTCCTCCGGCACCGCACCCGCGCCACGGCCGAAGCGCAGGGGCAAGGGCAAGCTCATGCTCAACATGCGGGGCGCCTGGGCGAACGTCTGGATCGACGGCAAGGACACCGGCAAGCAGACGCCGCTCATCAACTACGAGCTGCCCGCCGGAACGCACCGCATCGAACTGAAGCTGCCAGATGGGCGCAGTACACAGCTCACCGTCGAGATCCAGCCCAACGAGACGGTGAAGAAGACGGTGCCGGCCCCCTAACGAGGGTGCGGCACCCGGCGGGCGGTTCAGCCGAGCCGGCGGGTGCGCCTACCAGTCCTCGGTCCCGTCCATCGAGTCGAGCGGGTCGCCGCTGGTGGTGTCCGAGGTGCCCACCTCCAGGCTGCGCGCACCCTCCTTCTTGTCCTCGCCGTTCCACCAGCCCTCGGTTCCGGTGCGACGGTCGAGGGGATCGGCCGAGGCGGTGGCGCTCTTCTCGCGGCGCTTCGCATCGGCGAGGAGATCCCGCACCATCACGTCGATGTTCTGTGCAAGGGTGAACTCGTTGTCGTCGAAGGTCTCACGGCGCGTCGCCAAGCGAACGCCGGGCCCCACCGCTACCACCCACAGCGTGATCCGCACCTCGCCGAAGGATTGGGACACCGTGCCGTAGACCGCGTGGTCGAGGCGCGCGAACTGGCCGAGCTTCATCATCGCGGGCCCGACCTTGCCGGCGGCCATCTCCCGCTTGATCTGGTCGAGCAGGGTGCGAAGCCCCTTGAACTCGGGCGTCGGCTTGAGCTTCGCCTTGACGATTTTGTCCTCGGTGGGAACGATCTCCACCACCTCGCCGTAAGGCTCCGCGCCGAGCGCCTCGACGCGGATGATGTGCGTTCCCGTGGGAATCATGTCGATGGAGGCCGGCGTGAAGCCCTTCTGCACGTTGTCCACGAAGACACGCGCGCCCGCTGGATCGCTGCGCACGCTGAAGGAACCGACGGGCCCCGAAGCGATGGCCTCCCGGACCTGGCTGACGATGTTCTGTAGGGAGGTGTCGAAGCGCTTGCCGTCGATCTCGAAGTGCGGCGCGTAGAGGAGCAGCTCCTTGTACACCTTCCTGCCCTCGGCGTCGTCGCCGCGGAGGATGTGTGCCGCGGCGAGGTAGGCGAGGGCATCGGTGTACTCGGGAAAGCGGTGGACCCAGGCCGCGTGCTCGCGGTACAGCGCGACCGCCTCCTTGAGCTTGGCGATGGCGGGGTCGAACTGGATGGCGTCGTAGAACTTGATACCCGCTTGCAGGAGCGCGCGGGCTTTTGCGCGCGCGCTCTCCACGGCGGGCCCCGGCTTGCCGCCGAGCACCTCCGACAGATCCACCACCCGGTACCTTGGGTGCTTGGCCAGGCTCTGTTCCACCAGGGTCGCCACCTTGGTCGCCATGGCGGCGGATTCGGGGTTCTCGGGGATCACGAAGGCCTGGGTGGAGAGCTTTCCGCCGGCCGCATGCGCGGAACCGACAGCGAGCAGTGCAGCCGCAACCACCGTCACCCTGCGGGAGAGGAGGCACCAGACGTGAGAGATTCTCATGGCTCCCACGACCATAGCAGGGAGTTCGGCTGCCGGGGGCTCGGTCGTTCGGCCGCAGCGCAAGCGGGGCGGCTGGCCGGCGGCGCCGGCGCCGGGCGGCCTCTTCCGATCGCGGTGCGCGGTCGCTCTAGAATCGGAGGGCCAGCGTTCCCTCCGGGGGAGAAGACGCCGCCGAGACCACGAGGACGGTGGCAGCGACGCCCGCTGCGAGCGCGCCGGCCCCGACCCAGAGCCACGGATTCGACCAGACCGGCCCTGCCTCCCGCGCCACACAGACCCCGTGCTCGCACTGCTGCAGCCGCCCACACGGTCGCGTCTCGTCGCACGGCTCGAGCAACGCGGGCCCGGGACCTCGGGCGCGGCTTCGGACCAGCTCCACCAGCGGTGCCACCAGCGCCTCCGCCGAGGCCGTGGGCTCGCTGCGCCGCGTCCCTGCCACCGGCCGCCCCGAGCGGGCGTCGTACACCGTCGCCTGGACGCGGACGGCGCCACCGTTGAGAGCGGTGTGGAGGCGCACAATCCGGTCGACGCCCAGGCTGCGGCTCACCTCCCGCACCCGCTCGGCGGGTGGGTCCTCACCGGGCCGGGTCCAAGCCGCCGCTCCACTGCCGCAACGAGCGCCACCTCCGGCCCCTCCGTGGGTGCGAGCTCGGCCTCGGCCCCGTCCGGTGGGAGTGCCACACGCAGGCCCGCCGGGAAGTGGCCCCACCATTCGGCACGCACGATGTGGGGCCCGGGGGGGCGGCTCAGCGCCACCTCCGGGCCGAGGCCCACAGCCTCATCGTCCACGTAGAGGAGGCAGGTACCGTGGCAGCGCAGCCGCAGCGGGGCGGCGGGCTGCGCTTGGAGCCGGGCGCGCGCTGCCTCGAAGGCGGCGATCACCGGCGGCGGATAGCGCTCCGGGTCCATGCGGTAGGTGGGGTCGAAGAGAGCCAGGCGCTCGAGGGGCGCCTTTGCCTGCTCCGCTTCGTCCTCCAGGACGTGGATCGCGCCGAGCAGGGCGAGTGTCTCCGAGTAGGGCCCCCCACGCCGCAGCCGGCCAGGGGCCGATTCGAAGGCGGCAGCCGCCCAGGTGAGATGTTTGGCGGCGCGTCGCAGCGCGAGGGCGTCGTAGGCGGTGCGGCCCGCCTCGAGGGCGCGGAGGGCGGCTTCCCAAAGCTCGAGGTCGGGGGCCGCCTGAGGTGCGAGGACGGACGGGAGGTCGATCACTTCGAGGCCAGGCGCACCGTCGAGCCCCGCGCGCACTGAGAGGGCGAGGATGTCCGCCCAGCGCACGGCGTGGTGGTCTGCTGGTACGGGCACGATGGCGAGGCGCAGCGCCGCTGCGGCGACGGGCAAGGGGCGGGCAGCGAGCAGCACCGCCGCTGCGACCCACGGGCCGCGGTGCGTGGTCGGGGCCCTGCTCATGGAATCCCGAGGAGGATGAGCCGCTCGCCACCGCCGTCGCCCGCGCCCGGCGCGGGCGCCGAGGGGCCAGACGACGCCGCCAGCACCGCCCCGCCGCCGGCCAGCAGGAGCAGACCCCCTGCTGCCGCCCACATCCACCAGGTGGGCTTCCAAGCGGGCCCGCCGGGCCCCGGGGAGGGAGGCTCGGAGAGCGCCACCGCCTCGGACGGTGCCGGCAAGGGCGCCGCCACCTTGGGCAGGAGCTCCGATGCGAAGGCGGCGAGGCGAGCGCGCCCTGCCTCCCCCCACAGCACCGTCTCCGACGCGCGCGTGATCTCCCGGCCGCTCGAGACGTCGTAGCCGACGAGTTCGAGGCGGATGCGGTCGCCCTCGGGAACGAGGCGGCCGAAGATCAGGCGCTCGGCACTGAAGAGGCGCGACAGCTCGCGGAGGGCCGGGGGGAGGGCGCTCGAGCGCGCAGTCGGTGCGGGCTCCTGCCCCGTCTCCTGCGGCCTCGCCCCCGAGGCCTCGACCGCCTGCTCCACCAGGCTCTCGTAGAGCGCCGTCCGTGGTCCGGGCTGCAGTGCGACATCGAGGGTCGCGGGATCCACGTCGGTCACCTTGGCCCGCTCGTTGACGGGGAAGCGGCCCCGGTCCCGCACCACGACGAAGTGCAGCCCCGTGGGGAGGTCTTCGACCACGAGCGGCGTCGCGCCGCGCACCACCCCGTCGACGACCACCTCGGCTCCGGCGGGGCGGGAGAGGACGCTGAGCTTCCCGCGGGGCAGCTCCGAGTACTCCCACTTCGCCCCCTCGAAGGCTTCCACCAGCGGGGGTGAAAAGATTCGGCGGTCTGGCTCGTAGTCGGGCTTGGCGCGCAATGCTGCCCCGAAGGCCTGGTAGGCGCGTTCACGATCGCCGAGGAGAAAGTGCGCGGCGCCGAGGAAGGCCAGCGCCTCCGCGAGTTCGCCCAGATCGTCGAGGTAGGGCAGGGCCTCGGCGTAGCGCTTCGCCGCCTCCTTGAAGTGGGAGATCGCGTCCTCGAGCTCGAGGTTCTCGTAGGCGAGGCGTCCTGCCGCCATCGCCTCACGCGCCTCGGTGCGTGCCGCCCCGCCGGGCCCTTCCTCTCCGAGGAGTACCGGGTTGGGATCGTAGCGTTCGAGCAGGGGGCTTCGCGCCACCGCCGTCTCTACGAGCCGCTCGACGATGCGCGCCTTCTCCCGCTCCGACGGACGCGCCGCACCCACGATCACGAGGGTGGTGGGTGCGTGCCCTGCCGCCGGCTCTGCCGCCGGCTCGGAGGGGCGCGTCGTCGGAGGCCCATCTGAAGTGGGCGATGCGGCCGCCGCCGGCGCCTCGCCCGCGTTCGCCGTCGTGCCCTGCGCGGCCAGTCCCAGAGGCCAGAGGCCGGCAGCGAGAACGAGCAGGCGGGCCGCACGCAGCATCCCCACGATGCTCCGATGCCCGCACGCGGCAAGTCAAGCGCAGAGCGGTGCGTGTGGCCTTGGAAGTGCGGGGTCTCATCTGCCCGGGCCATCGCTTTACACGGGATCGACCCCACGATTAGATAGCCGCGCCCGCTGCCGGCACGCTCCCTTCGGCAAGACCGGCTCGGCAGATCTGCTTTGGCAAGGCGGGCTCGGCACAGCGGGTTCGGAGCCTCGGACTTGGGGCTTGGACCCGGAACGATCATCAGACGAGGCGGTGACCCAACGATGAGATCCCCCGCGGCAAAGCAGGCCTCCCTCTTCGAGGACGATGGTAGCGCGTCACGCACCTCGCAGAGGCCAGCAGCGAAGCGGAGCGCGGCCAGCGCCGCACGGGCAGCGGCACCGCGTGGACGCGGCACCGGGCACACGACGGGGCAGGGCAAGGCGAAGCGCCGCGGCCAGACGGGAGCCGACCGTGGCGCCAGTGAGCCCGCGCGGAAGGAGGCAGGAGCCTCCGGGAAGGCCTCCTCCGGCGGCGCCCGCAGGGGGAAGGCCTCCGCCAAAGCGAAGCCGGCGGGCGCACGGTCCCGCCGGAGTGGTGCGCGCCGTACCGGGACCAAGCGGGGCCGCAGCGCCGCCGAGATGGCGAGCCGCCAGCGGGAGATCAGTGTCTCCGAGTTCTTTACCAAGAACCGGCACCTCCTCGGCTTCGACAGCCCGTCACGGGCGCTGCTCACCGCCGTGAAGGAGGCGGTGGACAACTCGCTGGACGCCTGCGAGGAGGCGGCGATCCTCCCCGACCTGGAGGTCGAGATCACGGAGATCTCGGAGCGCCGCTATCGCATCGCCGTCGAGGACAACGGGCCGGGCATCGTCCGGACCCAGGTGCCGCGCATCTTCGGGAAGCTGCTTTACGGCTCGAAGTTCCACCGGCTGAAGCAGAGCCGCGGGCAGCAGGGCATCGGCATCAGCGCTGCAGGGATGTACGGGCAGCTGACGACGGGCCGCCCAGTGGTGATCCGCTCCCGCACCAGCCCCAGGCGGCCCGCGCATCACTTCGAGCTGGTCCTCGATACCGCGAAGAACGCTCCGAAGATCCTCCGCGACGAGGAGTTCGAGTGGGAGGGCCGGGCCCATGGCACGCGGGTCGAGATCGAACTCGAGGGGACCTACCGGCGCGGCCGGCAGTCCGTGGACGAGTACATCGCCCTCACGCACATGGCGAATCCGCACTGTCGGATCCGCTACAAGGCGCCCAAGGACGACTGGGTGGAGTTTCCGCGCGCCTCCACCGAGCCGCCAGAGGACCCCGCGGAGATCCGGCCGCATCCCTATGGGGTCGAGCTCGGGACGCTGATGAAGATGTTGCACGCCACCAAGGCTCGGAACCTGTCGTCGGCGCTGCAGCAGGACTTCTCGCGGGTGAGCCCGAAGGTGGCGAAGGAGATCTGCCAGCGGGCCGGGGTGCGCCCAACGATGCGCCCCTCCACCGTTCGTCCGGCCGACGCCGAGAAGATCCACCGCGCGATACAGGAGACGAAGATCCTCGCCCCGCCCACCTCGTGCCTCTCCCCCATCGGCGAGGAGGCGATGCTCGCCGGCCTGAAGGCGGGCCTGGCCGCACAAGGGCTCGACGCGGAGTTCTTCCACGCGGTCACCCGCCGGCCCGCCATCTACCGGGGCAATCCGTTCCAGGTCGAGGTCGCGATCGCCTGGGGTGGAAACCTGGGGGCCGACGACCTCGCACAGGTCTACCGCTTCGCCAATCGTGTGCCTCTGCTCTACCAGGCGAGCGCCTGTGCGATCACGAAGGCGGTGATCTCCGCCGGGTGGCGGAACTACGGGGTGCAGCAGGCGCGCGGCGCCCTGCCTACCGGACCCCTCGCCATCTTCGCGCACGTGGCAAGCGTCTGGGTCCCCTTCACCTCCGAGGCAAAGGAGGCGATCGCCTCCTACGACGAGATCCTGAAGGAGCTGCGCCTCGCATTGCAGGAGTGCGGGCGGCACCTCGGGCGCCACATCCGGCGCCGGAAGCGCCTCGCCGACGAGGAACGAAAGCGCTCGCACATCGAGACCTTCATCCCCATCATCGGCGAAGCGTTGCAGGAGATACTCTCCCTCTCCGACACAGAGCGGGATCGCACCGTGGAGGAGCTGACGGGCATCCTGCACCGCTCGCGGAAGGACCTGTGACCGATGGCGGCGAAGAAGAAGGCAAAGAAGACAAAGCAGACCGGCAAGAAGAAGGCAGCCAAGAAGTCCTCGACCGCAAAGGTGACGGACAAGGGCGGTCGTAGGCGCACCGCGAAAAAGCGCGGCGATACGAAGAAGGGCACCAAGAAGGGCGCCCGACGTACACAGGCCCCGACCGCTTCCGCGGCCGCCGGGTCTGACGCGTCTGGTGCGAAGCCGTTGGCGGGCAGCTCGGCGCAGGCCCGCGGGCGGAAGGCCAAGGCGGAGAAGGCTCGCCTCGATCGCCTGACGCTGCACGCCATCGAGGGGACGGCGCGGTCGATCCTCCGAGCCACGGAGCGCAGGCAGAAGCCCGAGCTGAAGTTTCCGGTGCGCTCCCTGTCCAACGTCCGTTACGACGCGCGGAAGGGCTACTTCGAGATCGGCCGATCGAGGAAGTCGAGGACGCTCACCTACAACACGGCAAAGGGCTTCGCGCAGACGCTGAAGCTGATGAGCCTCTCCAAGTACATGGTGGAGACGGATGACTTCGCCACCAAGCGAGACGCCTACTACCAGTCGAAGAACTGGGGCCCGGCGATGTTCAACAAGCAGGAAGAGTCGGACACCGTCATGGACGACATCGAGGCGATGTTCGCCCTCGACGGGGTGACTCGGGAGCAGCTCCGCTTCTATCCGGAGGAGCACGGCGGTGCGGTGAGCGGTCAGCTCATCGTGATCGACCGCGACTACGAGACGGGTGAGGAGATTCGCATCGATTGCACCCGTTTCGGGTCCGGGGCCTACACGATCCCCCATTCGGTGGAGCAGCTGCGTTTCGAGACGGACGCGAAGTTCATCCTCGCCATCGAGACGGGCGGTATGTTCCAGCGTCTCGCGAGCCACAAGTTCTGGCGACGGGAGAGGTGCATCCTCGTCTCGATGGGGGGTGTGCCCACACGTGCAACCCGGCGATTCATCCGGCGCCTCTCGGACGAGAAGAAGATCCCCGTCTACGCCTTCGTCGACTGTGACCCCTACGGGATCTCGAACATCTATCGAACCCTGAAGGTGGGTTCGGGCAACGCCGCGCACATCAACAAGTTCTTCTGCGTGCCACAGGCGCGTTTCCTCGGCGTGCAGCCCCAGGACATCATCGACTTCAAGCTCGAGAACGCGACCCACAAGCTGCAGGAGGTGGACATCAAGCGGGCGAAGGACGCCCTGAAGAACGACCCCTTCTTTCGGCACCACAAGGCGTGGCAGAAGGCCCTCAACCAGATGCTCTCCATGGGGGTGCGCGCCGAGCAGCAGGCGCTCACCAAATGGGGGCTGAACTACGTGATCGAGGAGTACCTTCCCCGGAAGCTCGCCAACCCACAGGCCTTCCTCCCGTGAAGCACTGCCGACCTCTTCCGCTCCACCTCGCAATTGCGCTGTGCGTGGCCCTGCTCACCGCGGCGTGCCGCGACGCCTCCCCCGAGGGCGAGGTTGCGTCCGAGGCGCCTGCCGCTTCGGGTCCGAGCGAGGGCGCGACTGGCCCGGACCTCGCTGCCGGCGCCACCGCGCCGGACGCGGCCCCCCCGTCGCCAGTCGCCAAGCCGGGGAGCGAGGAAACCGCAAGGCCCGATGTGGACCCCACGCGCTTCGCTGGCTTTAGCAAAGACGAGACGCGCTTTGCCTATGCGGCGTACAGCACCGGCGCAGGGGTCTCCATTCTGACGGTCGTGGACACACGCAGCGGGGAACGCATCACCGATTTCCCCCTCGACGGCGAGAGCGAGCTGCAGCGCGCGCGGCAGCTGCTGCGTGACGGAGGCTTCAGCGACCGGCGGGGCGAGCACAGCCCGGCGCTGGGAAAGGGAGCCCGCCTCACCGTCCATGCCGAGCGCGGATCGGTGCAGGTGGAGATCGCAGGCCCGGGCGGGCGGAAGCGACTCGAGCCGGCGCCCGCCTTTCGACGAGCGGTGGCCCACTTCGATGCGCCCCAGGTCGCGCTGTGGGGGCTGTCGCCGTCGGGGCGCTTTGCCGCGCTCGAGGTGACGCAGGATGCGGGGCCGGAGCTCGGCCGCGCGGTCACCTACGTGATCGTCGATCTCATGGCGCCCTAGCGCCGGAAGGGGGGCGGATGCGTTGCCAAAGGGAGGTGGGACTGGCAGATGTCCTCGCCGCTGGGTTGATCCTCCTTCTCCTCGGGTCAGCGGGGCGCGCCGCAGCCGGCACCTCGGAGGCGCCGCGACGAGGCTCGCTGGACCTGCCCGCCGTGCAGGCGGCGCTGCGCAGTGCTCACCTGGGCGCGTGGCTCCTCTGCGACTTCCGCGGCAGCGATCCGGGGGCGCGCCGGCTCCTGGGGCTTTCCGAGCAGGCGATCACCACCCGTCGCTTCTGCTACGTGATTCCCGCGCGGGGCGAGCCGAAGAAGCTCGTTCACGCCATCGAGCCGGCGGTGCTCGATCACCTCCCCGGATCGAAGATCGTCTACCGGAGCTGGCAGGACTTCGAGCGAGGCGTCCTGCAGCTGGCTCGGAGCGGTGGCCGCGGGCGGGTGGCGGTCGCCTACAGCGCGCGCGACGCACTCCCGTATGTGGATCGCCTCCCCGGTGGACTGCTCGACCTCTTGCACAGCGCCGGCGTGAAGGTCGCATCGTCGGCGGATCTCGAGCAGCGCTTCCTCGCGACGGGGACGGATGAAGAGCTTCGCCTCCAGCGGGAGGCGGCTCGCTTCCTCCTCGACCTCACCAAGGCGGCCTTCGAGCGCGCCACGGCGGCCGCCTGTGCCGGGACGCCGCTGACCGAGGTGGCGCTGCAGCAATGGATGGCCTCGCGCATGCGTGAGGCGGGCTACCTCTTCGATCATCCGCCCATCGTCGCCGTCGGCCCCCACGCTGCAGATCCCCACTACGTGCCCACGGCCGATCGCACGGTCCCCATCGAAGCGGGCTCTCTCCTCCTCATCGACGTGTGGGCGAAGCGCCCTGGAGGCTTCTATGCCGATCTGACGCGAATGGCCTTCCTGGGGGCGAAGGTGCCGAAGGTGCACCGCGAGCGCTTCGCGCGGGTGCTCGCGGCACAGCAGGCGGCGCTGAGCTACATCCAGGCGGAGCTCGCCGCGGGCCGTGTGCCTCGCGCCTGGCGGGCAGATCGCCGCGCCCGCACCGTGCTCACCCAGGCCGGCTACGGCGACGCCTTCCTGCACCGCACCGGACACTCGATCACCACCGAGGTGCACGGGATCGGCGCCCACCTGGACGATCTGGAGACACATGACACACGGGGTCTCATTCCAAGGACCTGCTTCTCCATCGAGCCGGGCATCTATCTGGCGGGTGAGGCGGGGTACCGCAGTGAAATCGACGTGTGCATCCGCCCCGGTGAGCCGAGGCCGGTGGCCGAGGTGACCACGGTGCCCCGGCAGATGGCGCTGCCCGCGCTGGCCTGCGGCAAGGCGAAGCCCGAGGCACCGCCGGGCGCGCAGCCTGTGAGAGGCCAGGGATCCGAGTCGAAGGGGACCATCCCTTAGGCGGCGCGGCGAGGGGGGTTGGACGCGCGGCGCGCCTAGCGGGAACTCAAGGCGGGGATGTTGGCGTCGCCGACGAAGAAGGTGGGCGTGACCAACAGCTCCTCCGCGGCCAGCTTCTGCGGCAGCGCTCGCAGCTCCGGGTGCGCCTTGAGCACCTCGGCGAAGGCCTTGTGGGGGAGGGTGGCCACCACGGTCTCCTCGGCACAGGCGGCGCTGGTCATGGTGGGACGCCCGCGCATCGCCGCGATGCAGCCGAAGAAGGCACCCCGAGGAATGCGAGCGAGCACCTCGGAGCGACCGCCGCGGCGCTGCGAGAGCACCACCTCTCCCCGCACCACGAGGAAGAGACCGTTGACCACCTCGCCCGGTGAGACGATCTCGGCGTTGGTCTCCAGCTTCCGCTGGCAGAAGCGCCCGATGATCGAGAGGCGCGCCTCCCGTGGCAGCTCGCGGAAGAGGGGAGAGCCGCCAAACCAGGTCTCGAGGAGGCGGGAGCGGTAAAAGTTCGCAAGCGCCCGGCGTGATGCCGGGTAGGCCTTGGCGAGGCTTGCCAAGATCTGATCGGTGATCTCGAAGACCACCGCGGAGGTGGCCGCCCTCACGGTGGCGTTGCGCCGGCGCCCCGCATAGAGCCCGAGGACGCCTATCACCTCGCCCGCACCCAACTGGGCGACCTCTTCGCCTTCGACCGAGGCCGAGAGCCGACCCTCGGCGATGATGAAGAAGGAGCGCGCCGCCTCACCCTCCCGGAAGAGCACGTCCCCCGCTTCGAGGTCCACGCGACGCATCTCCCGCATCAGCTGAGCGAAGGCACCCTTACCCAGACCCGAGAGCAGTGGAATCTCGCCCAAGGTGGCCCGCTCGAGGACACCCTTCTTGGCGCGGAGATCCTGTGGGGCCTCGTGCTCGCCCGAAGTGACCTTCTCCACCCGCTCGAAGACCCGATCATCGGCCTGCGCCTCCTCTGCGGTGAACGCCTCGGGTGGGGGCGGCGGCGGGGTCGCCGGGCTCGGCTCGGAGGCGCCGTAGTGCTCCACTGCCTCGGGATCGTCGAGCACCTCGAGGGCGCGGATGCTGGTGGCGGTGAACTCAGGCGCCGGGGGGCCCACCACCGCCTCACCTCCGTCGAGGGGCACCGCCACCCGGCCGGTGAACTCACGCTGCGCGCCCGGGTTCCGGGCGTAGAGCCGCGCCATCTCGAGGAGCAGCTCGTGGTCATCGGGCGCAACGGCCAAGAGCTCCTTGGCCAGGGCGAGGGCGCGCAGCCCCATGCCTCGGTTCGCGAGCTCCTGCACCGCCAGCTTGTACCAGCGCGCCGACCGCTCCTTGTCCCCGAGCAGGCGGTGGGCTCGGGCGACGCGGACCATGGAGCGGACGTCGGTGGGGTGCCGCTCCAGGTAGCGCTGCAGCTTCTTGAGCGCGCGACGCAACGTGGCCCGGTCCGGGGGCTTCCGAGGCTTGGCCGCCTTGGGCGCGGGACGGGGCATCGTCGCGAGCCTATCAGAAAGGCTTGCTGCGATCCCCTTTTCGCTCACCGCAGAAAGGCTTCCACCTTGGCCGCCTCGCTGATGCCGTCCGGCGCCACCTCGATCACCCGTCCCTCGGCGGCGAGCACGCGGACCCGCTCGCCGAGGGCCAGTGCCTCCTTCAGGCGGGGGCGCAGGCGCAGGAGTGCGAAGTACGCGTCCGAGAGGTACTTCACCTTCAGCGTCTTCATCCCCGGCCGGATGCGTGTATCGGTCCAGGCGCCGTCCTTCCAGGTGAAGGTGGCCGCACCGGCGGTGCGGACCCCGCGGCCAGCGCCGGCACCGCTCTTCGCCTCCTTCATGCGCTTGACCGCTACGGCGGCACC
>CAYYHA010000071.1:12842-15868 GCA_964471535.1 uncultured Myxococcia bacterium
CCGGTGGGGCGCCGGCGCTGGGGGCGCGGCGAGCCCTTCGCGGCGCGAGGCCGGCCCTCGCCGCGCCGTGGGCCCTCCCACCGAAGCCGGGGGCCGGGGACGCCGCGCGCTCCGCCATGCGCATCTCCGGAGGTGGCGCGGCCTCGTCCTCGACCACCAGGTAGCTGGTGTACGGCGTCACGATGCCGAACTTCTTGCCCAGATGGACGACCTCGTCCTTCAGCTCGGGCGTCTCCCCGTGCAGGCGAATCTCCTCGAGGAGGTAGCCCACCTTGCGCACCGCCCAGAGCCGGGGGATGAACGCGTTCTCGGTGGCGGTCTCCGGGAACTCGAGGGTCGCCTGGAAGCTTCGCTTGGTCTCACCGGTCTTGCCCGAGAGCACCACCGCGTGGCGTCCGGCCTCCCGGTAGCGGCCCGCCACGATGAGCTGCGAGCCCCGGAAGAGGGCGGGCGCTTCCCGGGGGTAGACGTCGAAGGCGCGTGGGCCCTCGAAGTCCACGCGGACGTCGGCGAGCACCGGGTAGGCCACCTTGTTGTAGAAGCCGGAGAGCACCACCTCGGTCTCCCGACCGTCCTGTGCGAAGTCGACGCCTCCGCCGCTGGCGGTGCTGATGCGCTCGAGGAGGCGGGCGTTGAGATCGGTACCGACCCCGAAGGAGAAGATCCGGCTGCCGCCGGTGTTGGCGGACTCGAGGCTCTTGGCGATGCGCCCCTCGTCCGTCTCGCCCACGGTGGGCTCCCCGTCGGTGAGGAAGATGATCATATGGGGCGAGCCCTCGGCATGGCGTCCGTCCTGGCGCAGCGCAGTGAGGAGCGCGTCGTGAATGGCCGTGCCGCCGCGCGCATGCATCCGGCTCACGAAGCGCAGCGCCTTCTTGCGCCACTTTTCCGAGGCTGGGACGGGGGCATCGGCGAAGGTTTCCACGTCGGTGGAGAAGCGCACGATGTTGAAGCGGTCGTCCGACCCCAGCCGCGAGAGGATGTAGCGCAGCGCCTGCTTGGCGCTTCGCATCTTCTCCCCACTCATCGAGCCGCTGGTATCCACCACGAAGGTGACGACCTTCCCGACGATCTCACTGTCCTGCCAGGTCTGCTTGGGGGCGGCCATCAAGAGGAAGTAGCCCGGCTCGTCGGGGTCCTCCCGGAAGGCGAGGAGGTTCATTCCCACGTCGCCCTTGCCCACCGTGTAGAAGAGCACGAGGTCCTTGTCCAAGGCGGCGCGCAGGTCCTCGAAGCCCACGTTGGCGACGTTCTCGCCCTCTCGGCTCAGGTCCATCCGATGGGTGGGTGAGTAGACCGATTTGATGGGCGTCTTGCTCTCGATGTGGGCGGTGATGGTGAGATCCTTGAGGGTCTGAAGGGTTCGGGCGCCCTGCACCTTCGAGGCGCCCAAGGGGAAGCGATAGGTGTAGACGCCGTTGTTGAAGTCGAGCACCTGGGAGAAGGTGATCTGCACCCGCTGCTCCCCCCGCGCCGGCACGGGGAAGACCCGCGCCCGGAAGAGCTGGTGATCCACGTACTCGAGGAGGCCAGGGTCGCGCATACGACGCACGATGCCCTCGTAGATCGCGCGCGCCTTCTTGCTCTCGAGCACCTCGCCCTTGGTCTTCTTGCCGTTGATCCACAGCGCGAAGTCCTGGATCGCCGCCCCCTTGGGCAGAGGGAAGAGGTAGGTCGCTTCGAGCTGCCGGCCGGTGTGGTTGACGAAGCTCTGGTCGACCTGGGTCACCGCCGTGCCGTCCTTGATGGCGATGCGGACCCGCTGGTGGCCGATGCCGAGCGGCCCGATACCGGGCTCCTTGGGCAGGAGCATGCCCTGCGCGAAGGCCGCGGTGGGCAGGAGGGCGACGAGCAAGAGTGCCAGGGGGATGGAGCGACGCATCTAATAACCTCCTTCGCTTCCACTGTACGCACCGCCCCCCAAAAGGATCTCCCCGTCCCCCTCCGGGGGACCGGCTGCCGAGAGACGGCTGCCGCCTCTCCCTGCCTAGCCGCCCGAGCGCGAGTGGTCCAGGGCGAGGCGCCCGAGTTGGGTGCCCGGGGTCTCCCCGTAGATCCAGGTGTACGCGCGCATGGCGGAGATCACGGCCCGCACGTAGGTCCGTGTCTCTTCGAAGGGGATCTCCTCCACGAAGGCGTCGAGATCCCACCCTGGCATCCGCTCGAGCCAGCGATCGACCCAGCCCGGGCCCGCGTTGTAGGCGGCGAGCGCGAGGATCAGCGACCCTTGGTAGTGGGAGAGGAGCTTGCGCAGGTGCCAGGTGCCCAGGCGGAGGTTGTAGGTCGCCTCACAGAGCCGGTCGCGCGTGGGCGCCGGCAGGCCGAGGTCCCGCGCCGCATCGGCCGCCGCCGGTCCCGTCAGCTGCATCAGGCCCACCGCGCCGGCCCGGGAGGTGGCGCAGCGACGAAAGCCACTCTCCCGGAGGACGAGGCCGAAGAGGAGCCAGGGCGAGAGGCCGTGGCGGCCGGCGGCGGCCTCGACGAGCCCGGCGAAGGGGGTCGGGAAGGCGAGGTGCCAGGCGCGCTCCCGCTCCCGCGCGCCGAGTTCGGGCGCGTGGTGCAGCACGGCGATCCGGGCCAGGTGGCGGGCGGTGGCCTCGCGCCCCAGGTGGCGCAGGAGCCGGGCGGCGGCCAGGAGGTCGCGCCCCGAGTCCACGCCCTCCGGATGGGCGAGGAGCGGTGCGAGTTCGGCCAGCGCCTCCTGCCGCCATCCCAGATAGAGCGCCTGTTGAGCCCAGAGCAGGCGGCGGTCGGTGCCTTCGACGGTGGCAGGGGCTGCGCCCTCGAGGCGAAGGGGCGTCGCCGAACCGAGGCGGGCGTGCGCCAGCTCGGCATAGTAGGAGAGGGGGTACAGGCGCAGGAGGGTGAGGTAGCCCAACTCGGCTTCGTCCCGCCGCCCCGCGTCCTCCTGGGCGCGGCTCGCCCAGTAGATGGCCCGCGCCGCAGGAACGAGCCGGTCGTCCGTGCCCCCGCCAGGCTCGGCCCCCGCCTGCCGGGGCGCCTCTGCCGCCGCCGTCGAGAAGACG
>CAYYHA010000071.1:15878-16839 GCA_964471535.1 uncultured Myxococcia bacterium
CCCCTAACAGAGCGAGGCGGGCCGCCTCCACGTGGGCACGGGGGGCGAGAGGGTGGTCTGGCCATTTCTGCGCCACCTCGCCGAAGAGCCGCCGGGCGGTGGCCGTCCGGCCCAATGCGAGCGCCACTTCGGCCCCCCGGTAGCGCGCGGCGGCGGGAAGCCACGTGGGCGTCCCCGATCCCTCCGCCTCTGCTGCCGCCCGCTGGTAGAGCCTGGCGGCGACGGGGCGGTCCCCTTCGGCGGCGGCGATGCGGGCGCGCTGGTAGGAGACCACGGCGTCGATGGGGGCGAGGGTGCCCCGGCGCTGGGCTCGGGCGAGGCGGTGCGGTGCGTTCCGTCCGGTGAGGAGAGTGGCCAGGCGCGCCCATGCCTCCCCGCGCTCGGGGTCCTCCGCCGTCGCGAGGGCGGCGAGGCGCGCCGCAGCCCGGGGGGCTGCGGGATGGCACGGTGACTCGGCGACGAGGCGCAGGTAGGTCAGGCGGGCTCGGGCCCGGTCGCCTAGGCGCTCCCACGCCCGCCCTAGGACGAAGGTCGTCTCCGGCGAGTCCTCTGCCGGTTTGGGTGACAGCAGATCGATCACCCGACGCGGCCGCCCCGCGGCGAGGTAGGCCTTGGCGAGGAGCGCCTCGGCCACGGCGCGATGCCGGCTCTCGGGCCGCACCTCGGACAGGGTCGCGGCGGCGTCGTCGTAGCGGCCGAGCCGGAAAAGACAGATGCCGAGGTGGAGGCGCGCCCGATCGGCGAGGAAGGGTCCCGCGATCAGCGCCGCCTCGTAGGCGCGTGCCGCGGCGGCCCAGTGCCCCTGCGCGTAGTGAGCCTCGGCGAGGAGGAACGCACCCGGTGCGCTGCGACGCAGCGCCTCTGGCACGGCGGCGAGCAGCTGGGCCGCGTCCTCCGCCTGTCCCTCGGCCAGGCGCTTCGCCGGGAGCGCGAGGGCGGCGGGAAGGGGTGGGACGGGGGT
>CAYYHA010000072.1:0-16459 GCA_964471535.1 uncultured Myxococcia bacterium
CGATGCCGCGGTGGACCTCGCCCATGGCGAGCGCCCGGGGGCCCGCGACCTGCTGTGCGCCGGCCTGGCCGGCCGGGAGGAGACCGGCGGTGGCGAAGGCGAAGAGGAAGCCGAGGCAGAGGCGGTGGCGCCGCATCGGCGCGCACTCTACCACCGAGGGGCGTGGAGCATCCTACCCTGGTGGAGCGGGCCGCGCCCGGGTAGGGTCCCATCTTTGGGCCGCCGTCCTCTTGAGCTTGCGGCCGGCGATCCGGAGGCGGTAGCCTGAAACCGAGGGCGGATCGATCGGGAGACGCGCCCGTTCTTCTTGGGACGCCGCGATGGGAGGCGCCATGGACAAGCGAACGCTGAAGTCGTACCGCCAGCTCCTCGAAGGACGGCTCGCGGTGCTCCTCGACACCTCGGTGGAGACCGCAGGGCGCCTCGCAGCCGAGCGGCAGGTGCTTCCCGATCCCGCAGACCAGGCGGCGGCGCTGAGCAGCGAAGCTTTCGCCGCCCGCCTGCGCGACCGGGATCGCCGGCTCATCCGCAAGATCGAGGAGGCGCTGCGCCGCATCGACGCGGGCGAGTACGGCGACTGCGAGGCCTGCGGCGAGCCCATCTCCGAAGCCCGGCTGAAGGCGCGCCCCTTCACGACCTTGTGCATCGAGTGCAAGGAGGAGGCAGAGCGCCTCGAGCGTTCCGCCGGATGACGGGCGTCCCCGGGCGTCACTCGAGGTCCACCGAGAGGCGAACGGAGGCACCGGGAGCGGGGGCGGGGAGCGCGCTGCCGGGCATCCGGTGGACGCTTCCGAGAAGGTTCCTGAGGCTCGCAGAGAGATAAGCGTGCCGCGAGAGTCTCGCCCCTCCTCGGACCTCCACGGTCACGAAGCCATCTGGCGGGCCGCAGCCCGGCTCCGGCCTCCCGCAGATGCGTGGGTCGAGGCGCTCGAGGGGCGCGAGCCGGGGGAGCGCATCGACCGCGAGGATGCGCGCGGAGAGGAAGTGACCGCCGGCGAAGCCCTTGCGCACCGTGACGGAGGCGAAGGGCGGCGGCAGGCGGGCGAGGGCCTCTCCCTGTGTGCGGTCCTCGCCGACGGCTGCGGTCCCCGAGGCGCCCAAGGAGAGGCCGAAGGGGAGGCGGCCCCAAAGCGCCGCCTCCACGCCATCCACCCAGACCGGGCCTCCGTTGAGGTGCCGGGCATACGGGAGGCGGGCGCCGCCCCAGAGGATCGTTCGGGCCCCATCGAGTTCGGCCGGCCGCCGTAGGATCGCATCCTCGATCTCCGTGTGCCAGACGAAGACCTCGATGCGGTAGGCCGGCCGCTCGATGCGCACCCCCGCCTCGCTCGTCCACAGCGTCTCCGGCGTGAGCGCGGGATTGGGGAGATCGTAGGCGCCGTCGAAGAGGCCGTAGCCGGAGAGCTCGTCGAGGGTCGGCGGCCTTCGTCCCCGCTCCAAGTGCACGACGATCTGGGCGAAGGGCGCCAGCAAGACGGCGGCGCCGGCTGAGGCGAGCAGGGAGAGTTCCGCCGCCTCGGGCAGGTCGGCGAGGGGATCCGCCTGTGCCTCGCGCCAGGTGCGCTCGGCACGCAGCGCGCCCTCGAGGCGCAAGCGCTCGGTGACAGATAGGGACGCGCTCGCGAAGAGGGCGGCCGTGCCGGTGGAGGCGCTCGGCGGGAGATGGCCGCGAGAGGCCCCCTGGCCTGCACCCTCCGCGGGCGTGATGGAGGCGGCGCTGCGCAGGCGATCCGAGTCGGCCTCGATGCCCACCGTGACCGGCAGCCCGGCCGTCGCCTCGAAGGTGAGCGCCGAGGTGACGCCGCCGGACAGGGCGCTGTCTTCGCTCTTTGCCACCCGCGCCTCGTAGGCCCGCTCGCGCACCGACGTGAGCGCGACCAGGTAGGCGGTGGCGCGTGCCGATGCCGCCCCCAGGCGCCCCGTCCATCCCAGGTCGGCGATCTGCAGGGCGCGCAGGGTATTCCGGGTGCAGTCGAGGGGAGTGCAGAGCGCGGGATCGGCGGCTCCGAGTTGCCAGCTGCCCCGCCAGCCGGCGTGGAGCTGGCCCGGCCCGAGCCGGACGGTGCCCTTGGCGAGGAGGTGGCCCTGCGCGTAGCCCGCCTCCCGCAGATCCCCCTGGGTGCTGGCGTAGGTGTCGAGGTCCTGCCAGCTCCCCGCCCCCAGGAAGGCCGCTGTGGCATCGCGGCGCCCCACCGCCCCGTGGACGCTCTTCTCCCAGGTGATCGAGCTGGCCTCGGCGAGTCCGAAGAGCTGCCAGGCGCCGTCCTTTGCCCGCAGCCGCGGGCGCTCCAGGTAGAGCGAGATCGTCCCACTCCCTGCACTGGCCCCGTAGAGCGGCAGGGCGGCGCCCCGCAGCACCTCGACCTGCTCGAGGGCGAAGGCGTCGACGAGCTGCAACGCCAGCGCCTGGTAGAAGGGGAAGCGGGCCGGGCCGATGGGGAGCCCGTCCACCCGCAGGTGGAGGCGCGGCGCCGAAAGCCCGCGCACGGAAAGCAGGGCGGCGCCGAGGTCGACGCGGCGCGCCCACACCGCATCGGCGTCCTCCAAGGCCTCCGCAACGTTCGCGCGGGCGCCACCTCGCAGCGCCGCGCGATCCAGGACGGAGACCGCCCGCGCGGTCGACGCTCGCGCCGCCGGCCAGCGGCCAGCGCTTCGGACCGACGCAGGCATACCCGCGCGCCCTGCGGCGACCAGCGCCTTCCGGTTGGGCCCCTGCGCCTCGGCCGCCGCTCGCTTCGCCTCGGCCCGCCGCCTCGCCTCGCGGCGGGCGGCCTCCGCCTTCTTCCGCTGCTCCGCCGCGCGTCTCGCCTCCGCCTCGGTGGGGTGGACCGTCTTGATCCGCCAGGGTCCAGGCGGCGTCGTCTCCCCGCCCTCACCGGCGCCGAGGAGCGCCGGGATCAGGAGCAGGAGGTAGGGCCCGCGCATGGGGCACCACTGTAGTGCATGTGGGCGGTGGCGGCGCGGGCGGCCCGCCGGCGGCGCGCCCGGCTCCGAGCTGCCTTGCCGGGGTGGGTTGCGACTCGGGGGCTGCTACACTCTCGCCGCCATGGGCCGCTTCTACGAGACGCGCTTCGGTGTCTACTTCGACGATCTCGACATGTACGGCGTGCTCCACAACGCCCGCTACCTCCTCCTCTTCGAGCGGGCGGTGGGTGAGTTCTGGAAGCACCTGGGCTGGCGCAGTCTCGACGATCCGCCCACGCCCGATCGCTACCAGCTCGTCCGGGCCAACGAGATCGAATACCTGCGCCCGGTGGAGGGGATCGGGGAAGTTCGGGTGCGCCTTTGGATCGAGCACCTAGGTACGAGTTCCCTCGTCTTCCGCTGTCGCGTCATGCCCCTGGACGAGGACGCGGACTACGCGGTGGGCAAGCGGGTGATGGTGCGCATCGATCCAGAGACCAGGCGGCCGGCGCCGTGGACCGATCTCTTTCGGCAGCAGGTCGCGCCCTACGTGGCCGGGCCCGAGACGGCGAGCGCCTAGGCAGCGGGCGCCGGCTCTCCGCTCGCGCGCCGCCGGGCATGGGCGCGGGCGAGCACGTCCTCGACCTCGTAGGGTTCGAAGGGCTTTCGCAGCACGAGGTGCGCCGGATCGGACAGGAAGCTGCGGGCGCTCTCCGAGAAGACGCCGGCGGTCATGAAGACGACCGCCTCGGCCAGGGGCGGGTGGCGCCGGGCGATCTCCTGGTAGAGGTCCACGCCGGTCATGTTCGGCATCATCACGTCGCAGAAGACGACGTCGTAGTGGTGGGCCTCGATCTCGTCGAGCGCCTCCCGGCCGCCGCCGACGCTGCGAACGCGGTGCCGGGGCGAGAGGATGCGCTCGAGAGCACGGGCGACCAGGGCGTCGTCGTCCACCACCAAGACCGAGAGGGGCCGGGGCGAATGGGCGACGTCTGCCGAAGCGGCGGTGGCGGGAGCCGGCTCTGGCTGCGGTGCCGCAACGGCGAGGGTGACGCGGATCCAGCGCCCGGGGGGGCCCATATTCACGCCCTCTTCGAGGCGCGCCCCGAGATCGCGGGCGATGCGGCGGCAAAGGGCGAGGCTCCCCCGCTCTCGCTCACCGGCCGCCGCGGCGCGGCCGGTGCTGCTCGGCCCCGAGGCGGTGACGGTCAGCGCGACCTCCTCGCCCGCCCGCTCGAGCCTCACGCGCACCTCGTGGGCGTCTGCGGCGCCCACCTCGAGGAGGCTCGTCACGTGGGCGAGGAGCCCGATGGTGAGTTCGGCGAGGCGCCGGGGACTCCCTGCGACCGGAGGCACCGCCTCGAGCTCCTCCACCAGCCGGGCCCGGTGGCGGATCTCGTTGAAGACCAGCCGGAGGGAGAGGTGCAGGATCTCGCGGAGGTCCACCAGCTCGTCGGCAGCCGATCGGTGCTGGGAGAAGAGGCGCAGGTCGGCCACGATGCGCTGGATCCGCGTCGCGGCTTCCAAGGCGTCCTCGAGCGCCTCGCGCAGCCCCGCAAGGCGGTCCCGCTCCGTTTCCACCGCGCCCTCCACCCCCGTGGTCGAGCCGCCCAGGATCGCCTCGATCTCCCGCGAGAGGTGGCGCAAGTTGGCGAGGATCACTCCGAGGGGGTTGTTCACCTCGTGGCCGACCCCGGCGGCGAGGAGCCCCAGCGAGATCATTTCATCGGCGAGCAAAGCCTCGCGCCGCTCCTGCGAGGCGCCGGGTCGCACCTGGGCCGGCGGCGCCCCGGACCTCAGTGCCTCGAGGGCCGCCCGAAGACCCGCCGCATCGCCACGGGCCACGCAGGCGGTGACGCCACGAGGCATCTCGGCGCCGGTCTGGCCGTTGGCTGGCGTCAGCGCGATCACCGGCAGGTCGGGGCAGAGCGAGGCCAGCAGCGTGAGGGCCTCTGCGGCGCGGTCGGGATCCTCGACGGCGAGCACGCACGCGTCGAAGGGCTCGCGGCCCAGGTGCGCCCGGGCGCGCTCTGCGTCGGGCACATAGACGACCTCCTGCCCCTCCGAATAGGCGCTCTCTCCCTCGCAACCTGCTCGAGGATCCCAATGAAGAATGCGAAGGTTGTTCACGCGTCCGCCCCGACTCGTCCGCATGCTGGCAGGCATCCGCCCCCGACGCTCGTGGGCTTCCACCCCTGCTGCTCTTCCGGCCGACAGACCATTTTCAGGCTAACCTCCGCCCCCATGCGACGCAATAGGGCCTGTTGCTGAATTTCGAGACGCATCCTGCTCCTCGGAGCGTACCCGGCTTCCCACGGATCCCTGCGTCTACCCCGAAAGCCCGACCAAAGAAAGCACGGGCTCCCCTGGTGCGTAGGGTGCGGAGGGGTCGGCCCAAGCGAGCAGCGCATAGTCGTCCTCTCCCTCGAGGTCGCAGAGCACCTGCTGCAGGCGGAGGCGTCCGCCCTCTTCCGCCGTGAAGGTCGTGTGCTGCGCCAGACGGGCGCGCGGTCCGAGATCGAGGCCGCCGCGCGCTTCGAAGAAGGGGGCAAAGAGCGCTTCGAGCGCCTCGTCGCTCCACGCCTCGGGATTGCGGATCGCCTCGCGAAGCCCCGGCCAGTCCCGGGCGGCGATGCACCGTTGGATGCGGTGCAGCTCGTTGCGGAGGTGGGCTCGGAAGGCAGCGGGATCGGTGCGCGGATCGGCGCCCGCATCGGAGGGCTCTCGGCGCTCGATGGGGATGCCCCGTCTCCGCGCGGGTTCGAGCAGATCCTGCCACTCGTCGAGGAGGCTGGCGTCGGTGCCGCGCACCAGCTCGTGGAGGTAGACGGCGATCTCGTTCACCCCGTCGCTTCGAAGCTCCTGCGGGACGTTCTGCACCAGGGTCTTGTAGGCCTGCGACAGGTATCGCAGCAGCACGCCCTCGCTCGTCTTCAGGCCGTAGAGCTGCACGTACTCCTTGAAGGTGGCCGCCCGCTCGAAGGCATCACGGGCGATCGACTTCGGACGGATGTTCTCTGCGCCCACCCAGGGGTGTGCCTCGGAAAAGCGGTTGAAGGTCTCGTAGATGAAGGGGGCGAGGGGTTTGTCGATCTCCACCTCCTCGAGGCGGGCGATGCGCTCCTCGTAGGGCACGCCCTCGGCCTTCATGGCGGCGAGGAGTTCCTTCTTCTTGTGATCGAGCTGTCGCCGGAGCACGACCCGAGGGCTCTCCAGAATCGCCTCCACACAGGAGAGCACGTCGAGAGGATAGGTGGGGGCCTCGCGGTCGAGGAGTGGCAACACCTCCACCAGCCACAGGGAGAGGGTGTGGTGGAGCGAGAAGTCCCGCTGCAGATCCGGGTCCACCTCGAGGCGAGGTCGACGGCCGGGGGGACCGAGCCGGACGATGCCGGCCTGCAGCAGGGTCCGAAAGAAGGTCCGGGCACGCCGGCGGTGGCGCGACTTCTGTCCCGCCGTCTCGTGCGAGAGCGCGATGAGCTCCACGAGACGCCGGTACCCCGCATCCCCGGGGCTGCCCTGCAGGACCGAGAGCAAGAGCCCGTGGTCGATCTCGAAGCGGCTCTGCAGCGGCTCTGGGTCGGCCGCCTTTAGCCGCTCGAAGGTGGCCTCGTCCCACCGCACAAAGCCGGGTGGCGGCTTTCGCGTCATGACCTTGCGCTTGTTGCTCCGCCCCGAGGCGGCCCGTTCCTTGGCACGCCGGTTCTCGATCTCGTGGGCCGGGGCCTGGCAGACGACGTAACCGACCTCGTCGAAGCCCCGTCGCCCGGCGCGCCCGGCAATCTGGTGGAAGTCGCGGGCGCTCAAGAGCGCGTTCTTCTCTCCGTCGTACTTGGACAGCGCGCTGAAGAGCACGGTGCGGATGGGGATGTTGACGCCCACGCCTAGGGTGTCGGTGCCGCTGACCACCTTCAGCAGGCCCTCTCCGGCGAGGCGTTCCACGAGGCGCCGGTAGCGGGGGAGCAGCCCGGCATGGTGGAGGCCGATGCCGTGGGCGAGGAGCCGGCGCATGTCCTTGCCGAAGGGGGTGGTCAGTTGCTCCCCGCCGAGTGCCTCCTTCAGGCGCGACTTCTCCTCCTTGGTGCACACGTCCACCGAGAGCATCGCCTGGGCCATCTCGGTGGCGGCGCGCTGGGTGAAGTTGACCAGGTAGATGGGGGCGCGGCCCGTCTCCAGCAGTGCCTGCACCGTCTCGTGGATCGGTGTCTGCCGGTACTCGTAGAGGAGGGGCACCGGGCGGGTCGTGCCCCGTACGAGGGCGACCGGGCGCTGCGTGCGTACCTCCAAGCGTTCGGTGATGTGTCGCGTGTCCCCAAGTGTCGCACTCATCAGGAGGAAGCGGGCGCGCGGCAGCGTGAGCAGCGGGATCTGCCAGGCGAGCCCCCGGTCCCGGTCCCCGTAGAAGTGGAACTCGTCCATGACCACCTCGTCCACCGGCGGTGAGTCGTCGCGAAGGGTGAGGTTGGCGAGGATCTCGGCGGTGCAACAGACGATGGGGGCGTGGCGGTTGATGCTCGCGTCCCCGGTGAGCAGGCCCACGTTCTCGGCGCCGAAGAGGTCGCAGAGGGCAAAGAACTTCTCGTTGACCAGGGCCTTCACCGGCGCGGTGTAGAAGCTGACGCGGCTTCGGCCGAAGGCGAAGAAGTGCAGGGCCAGCGCCACCAGGGACTTGCCCGATCCCGTGGGGGTCTCCAGAACGACGTGGTTTCCCGCGAACAGCTCGAGGATCGCCTCCTCCTGAGCCGGGTAGAGTTCGAAGCCCTGGCTCTCCACCCAACGGAGGAAGCGCTCGAGGACCTCGTCGGCGGAGGCGTTCGCCGGCGGGCGCAGCTCGGCCAGAGCGGGCATCGGGGGCAGGATAGGTCAGCCTTCGCCGAGCTGCCCACGGCGTGCGGGCGGGCGCGCCCCGGGGCGAGGCTGCAGCGAGAAGGAGGGCGGCAAGAGGCCCTGCTCGCGATAGCGCTTCAGCTTACGGTGCAGCGTGTTCTCCCCGATTCCGAGCGCGCGCGCGGTCGCCTTCTTGTTGCCACTGAGCTGCCGGAGGGCGTGCAGGATGTGGCGCCGCTCCACCTCGGCGAGGGGCAGGATCGCCTCTGCGACCTCGCCGCCCTCGGTGGGTGCACTCCGCCCGCGCCCCGCCGTCTCGGGGGCACGGATCTCCGGGGGCAGGTCCTCCAGGCGGATCTCCGGCTGCGCCTCGGCGAGGACCACCGCCCGTTCGATGGCGTTCTGCAGCTCCCGCACGTTGCCTGGCCAGGGGTAGGCGAGGAGGCAATCGAGGACCTCCGAGGAGAGGGCGCAGGGCCCGCAGCCGTTCTGCCGGCAGGTCTGGGCAATGAAGGTGCGCGCGAGGGGGAAGAGGTCCTCGCGCCGCTCGCGCAGGGGAGGGATCCGAAGCGCGATCACGTTGAGCCGGTAGTAGAGGTCCTCACGAAAGCGGCCCGACCGCACAGCCGCCTCGAGGTCGCGATGGGTGGCGGCGACGATCCGCACGTCGACGGGGATCTCACGCGTGGCGCCCACCCGCCGGATGCGGCGCTCCTGCAGCGCACGGAGCAGGCGCACCTGCATCGCGGGGGAGGTTTCCCCGATCTCGTCGAGGAAGAGGGTGCCGCCGCGCGCCGCCTCGAAGAGCCCCGGCGCGGCCCGGCTCGCCCCGGTGAAGGCGCCCTTCTCGTGGCCGAAGAGCTCGCTCTCGAGCAGCGAGTCGGGCAGGGCGCCGCAGTTGACCGCGACGAAGGGGCCCCGGCGCCGTAGCGAGTGGGTGTGGAGGAAGCGCGCGAGGCGCTCCTTGCCGGTTCCGCTCTCGCCGGTGACGAGCACCGTCGCCTCGGTGCGCGCCGCACGCCGTGCCAGATCGAGCACCCGCCGCATCGCCGGGCTCCGGGCGACGATCTCCGGGCCCCCTGCCTCCTCGGGTTCGGAGGGGTCCGGCGGGGCGGCGCCTTCCATTTTGGCGGTGTCCATGGCTTCCAAAATGGAGCCTTTCGGGGCCCCGGGCAAGGGAGGGGGCGGGAATCTCCCCTTCCAGCAGGCGATCGCGTGCTGGCACGCTTCTCGCTAATCCACTTCGTGCCATGCATCCATCGAGCAAGACCCTCTCGTCCCCCACCGTAGACAGAGCGCGCTCGCCAGACGCGCCCGACGCCTCAAGTGCTCCGGGCTCGGCTTCGGACCGGAGCCGTCCGCGGGGAGAGGCGCGGCGGTGGTCCTTCCTTGCCGTCGGCGGTTCGGTGCTGACCGCCTTTCTCGCCTCCGCCTGTTGCATCGGCCCCCTCGTGCTTGCGCTCCTCGGCCTCGGGGGTTCGGGGCTGCTCCTGAAGTTCGAGCCCTACCGGCCCTACTTCACGGCGCTCACCGTCCTCCTCCTGGGCCTGGGCTTCTACTTCGCCTATCGCCCGGTGAAGCGGCCGGCGGGGCAGGCGGCACAGGGCGCGCAGTGCGACTGCCCCGCGCCGTCGAGCCGCCGGACCGGGCGCATCCTCCTGTGGGTCGCAACCGGCCTGGTGGCGATCTTCCTCGCCTTCCCCTACCTGGCGCCGGTGCTCTTTGGCTAGGGATCCCCAAGGGGCGCCCGGGCCGCGCGGCGCGTGGATGCCGGAGTGCTCGGGACCCGAACGCCCGGAGGCCTCGCGCCCCCCCCGTCTCACCGCAAGGAGCATCCCATGATCGCACGTAAGCGCCTCGCCCCCGCCGGCCTCCTGCTCGGCCTCTTCGCCCTGCTGCTCGTCGCCTTGCCCCTCGGTTGCCCCGAGCCCGCCCGAGCCGGTGGTGCCGCGACCAAGGAGGTCACGCTCGCCGTCGAGGGGATGACGTGCAGCTCCTGCGCCGTCACCGTGAAGATGGCGCTCCGGCGCCTCGACGGCGTCGAGGAGGCGAAGGTGAGCTTCGACGAGAAGAAGGCGGTGGTGCGCTACGACCCCACGAAGGTCCGCCCCGCCGATCTCACGGCGGCCATCGACAAGCTCGGCTACAAGGCGAAGGTGGTCGGGGCGGAGAAGGCCGCCGGGGGCGACGACGATGCCTAGGGCCGCCTGTCCCCAGTGCGGCGCCATCGGCCGCATCGTCTCCTCGGTCACCCTCGAGGCCATGCTGAAGCCGGAGGCCAAGGCACGACGAGGCGGCGGTCCCTACCACTTCTGCAAGACGCCCGAGTGCCCGGTGGTCTACTACCCCGAGGATGGCACGGCGCCGTTCGACACCGGGGACGTGCGCGTGACCGTCTTTCAGAAGTCCACCGACCCCGAGCGCCTCGTCTGCTACTGCTTCGAGCACCGGGTCTCGGAGATCGAAGCGGAGGTGGCCCGAACGGGGACCTCGAAGGTGCCCGACGAGATCGCCGAGAAGTGCCGGCTGGGTCTCGAGCACTGCGAGGATGCCAACCCCCAGGGAAGCTGCTGCCTGGGCAACGTGCGTCAGGTGGTGCGGGCGGCGCAGGCCCGGCGGGCGGGGGGCGAGGCCCCGGCCCCCGCCGCGCCCGCCGAGGTCGAGCCCGAGTCGTGTTGTTGTGGGCCGGCGCACTGTGAGCTGCCGGCGCCGGCGGAGTAGCCCGCCGGTGTCGCGCGCCTGCCTTGCTGCCGCGCGCGTCCCCGCAGGCCCGGGACTGCGCCTTGTGGAGCCGCCCGCCGCCGCGCTAACCTCCCGCTCCCCTTGAACGCACGAGTGCTACGCAGCGCTTCCAGGCACGGCGTCCGGCGCGCCGGGGAGGTCCCATGGGCACAGAGGTGAAGAAGGCGATCATTCCGGCGGCGGGCCTGGGGACCCGCTTCCTTCCGGCGACGAAGGCGGTGCCCAAGGAGCTCTTGCCCATCGTCGACGTGCCCACGCTGCAGTACATCGTCGAGGAGGCGGTGGCCTCGGGCATCGAGCAGGTGATCCTGGTCAACGGCCGCGGCAAGGGGGCCATCGAGGATCACTTCGACATCAGCTACGAACTCGAGGACGTGCTGCGAAAGCGCGGGAAGAAGGAGCTCCTCGAACAGGTCCACCACATCGCCCAGATGGTGAAGCTCGTCAGCGTGCGGCAGAAGGAGCCCTTGGGCCTCGGGCACGCGGTGCTCTCGGGGCGAGGCCCCGTCGCAGACGACGAGACCTTCGCCGTGCTCCTCGGCGACGACATCATCGACGCAGAGACGCCGGCCACACGGCAGCTCATCCGGGTGCACGAGGCGACGGGCCGGGGTGTGGTGGCGCTGATGGAGGTGCCCGACCGCGAGACGCACAAGTACGGCATCGTCGCCGGCAAGAAGCAGGCGGACGGCACGCTGCGGGTCGAGCGCCTGGTGGAGAAGCCGGATCCGGGGACGGCGCCGAGCAACCTGGCGATCATCGGGCGTTACCTGCTGCCCGGGAAGGTCTTTCGCTTCATCGAGGAGACGCGGCCCGGCCACGGCGGCGAGATACAGCTCACCGATGCGCTGCAGCGGCTCGCCGACGAGGAGGGGCTCGTCGGGGTGAAGGTCACCGGTGAGCGGCACGACGCCGGCGACAAGGTGGGGTGGCTGCGGGCGAACCTCCTCTTCGCCCTGAAGCGCGAGGATCTCAAGGACCGGGTTCGGGCGATGCTCGAAGAGGTCTTGGAGGGGTGCTGATGCGGGCGGTCGCCGCGGTCCTCCTCGCCCTGCTCCTCGCTGCGCCCGCACGGGCCTACGTCCTGCCGACGCGAGCCCTCCTCGAACTCTTCGAGGCGCGCCGGGGCCGGGGCAGCACCACCACCCGGCACGTGGAAGGAACGCTGACCCTCTTCGCGCCCGACGGCGACCGCACCTCCTTCCCCGCGGTGCACGACCTCGAGCTCAATGGGCGTTGCCGCCTGGAGATAATCTCCGGACCCTTCGAGGGGGCGCACGCCGTCTATGCGCGGGGGCGCATCGTCCGTCCCGAGGCGTCGGACCTTGCGGACTTGGCGCTCCTCGAGGCCCTGGCCTGTCCCCTGGTCGCCCTGCGCGACGGCGCGGCGGCTGCGGTCGATCGGCTCCTGCGGACGCACGGCGTCGATCTCGAGTACACAGGGCTCTCCCGGCTCAACCGGCGTCCCGCCTACCTCATCGGGGCCCGTCCCTGGGAGCACGACCGCCCGCAGCTGTGGTTGGACAAGGAGCAGCTGCAGCCGGTGAAGTGGGTGGCCGAGGTCGACGGGCGCCTTGGCGAGGTGCGCCTCCTCGGGTACAGCGATCCGGCGACGGGGTCGCTGCATCCGCGCACCCTCGAGCTGTGGCTGGACGGGCGCCTGCGCCTGCGCTTCGTGGCCGAGCGCCTCGAGCAGGGCATCGAGTTCCCGAAGGACCACTTCCGGTAGAGGCAGGTGTCCGAGACCGAGTCCAGCGTCGAGGCGGGACGGCTGGTCGAGGTGGCGGTGGCCGCGCCCGTACGCGGCTCCTTCACCTACTGCTTGCCCTCCCACCTGGCCGCGAGCCCGGGGCAGCGGGTCCTGGTGCCCTTCGGCCGCCGCCGGGTGACCGGCTATCTTCTCGGCGAAGCGGCGGCTCCCCCAGAGGGCGCCGAGGTGAAGGCGGTGCTCGAGGTCCTCGACGATGGCCCGCTCCTCACGCCGGAGGTCCTCGACCTGGTGCGCTTCACCTCCGACTACTACCGCTGGCCCCTCGGAGAGGTGATTCGGGCGGCGCTCCCTCCGGGCATCAACCTCCGCAGCGAGCGCCGGCTGCAGCTCACCGAGGAGGGACGCGTGGCCTTGGGTGACCCGGCGACGCCGCCGGAGGATCGCGACCTGCTCGACCACCTGTCGCGGCAGCCGGGGCAAGAGGCGCGGGTGGGGGCGCGGGCCCGCATCTCCGGTCGCCAGGCCGATCGCCTCATCGCACGAGGCTGGGCGCGGAGGGTGGAGGTGCTCGGCGGGGGACGCATCCGCCCCGCCACCGTGGAATATGTGCGCCCCGATGTGACGGGTGAAAAATCCGAGGCGGCGCGCGCGGCGCTGGCCCGCGCGCCTGCGCAGCTTGCCGTCTTCGAGTGGCTGCTGGCGCGAGGGGAGGTGCCCTTGGCCGAGCTGAAGGCCGCCTTTCCCCGCGCGCGGCAGGCGGTGCGCCGCCTCGCCGAGCGGGGCCTGGTGGTCGTGGAGCATCGGCGCCGCTGGCGCGCCCCCGAGGGCGTGGCGATCACGGCGGCGCCCGGCGACCAGGCCGAGGCGCGGGCGGAGGTGAAGGCGAGGGGCGGGGAGGCTGCGGAGGCCGCAGAGGCGCCTTCGCCCACCCCCGATCAGCGGCGGGCCCTCGAAACCCTCGTGCCGGCGATCGGCCAGGGCTTTCGTCCCTTCCTCCTCGAGGGGGTCACCGGCAGCGGGAAGACCGAGGTGTACATGCGCCTCATCGAGGCGGCGCGAGCCGTGGGCCTAGGCGCCCTGGTGCTGGTGCCCGAGATCGCGCTGACGCCGCAGCTCGTAGGGCGCTTCAAGGCGCGCTTCGGTACCGAGGTCGCGGTGCTCCACTCGGGGCTCTCCGAGGGGGAGCGCCACGACGAGTGGTTTCGCCTCCGCGAGGGCCGGGCCCATGTGGCGGTAGGTGTGCGCTCGGCGGTGTTCGCGCCGGTCGAGCGCCTCGGTGTGATCGTCGTCGACGAGGAGCACGATCCCTCGTTCAAGCAGGAGGAGGGGCTGCGCTACCATGCGCGGGATCTGGCCCTCGTGCGCGGGCGACAGGCGGGGGCCGTGGTGCTGCTCGGCTCGGCCACGCCGTCGCTGGAGACGGTGCACAACGTGGCGACGGGCCGCTTCGAGCGGCTGCGGCTGCCCCGGCGGATCGCAGCGCGCCCCATGCCCGAGGTGGAGGTGGTGGATCTGCGGGCGCTCGGGCCGGCCCACCGCGAGGGGGCGCTGCTCTCGCCCCGGCTCCTAGGGGCCCTGCGCGAGACGGTGGCGGCGGGGCAGCAGGCGATTCTCTTTCTCAACCGGCGGGGCCACACGCCGGCGCTCATCGAGGCGGAGAGTGGTCTGCCGGTGTGCTGTCCGAGCTGCGACGTGAGCCTGACGCTCCACCAGCGCCCGCCGCGGCTTTTGTGCCACTACTGCGGCTTCGAGCGCGCCCCGCCCGCCGAGGAAGCAGGCTACGCCCGGGTGGGGGTGGGGACCGAACAGGTCGAAGAGGCGGTGCGCGAGGCGGTGCCCGGGGCGCGGGTCTTGCGGCTCGACCGGGACAGCACCGCGCGCAAGGGGGCGCTGGCGCGGATCCTCGCCCGCTTCGCCCGGGGCGAGGCGAACGTCCTGGTGGGGACGCAGATGGTCACGAAGGGGCATGACTTTCCCGGGGTGACCCTGGTCGGTGTGGTGCTCGCCGACCTGGGCCTGCACGTGCCCGACTTCCGAGCGGCCGAGCGCACCTTCCAGCTCCTCTCGCAGGTGGCGGGTCGGGCCGGGCGCGGGGAGGAGCCGGGGCGGGTGATTCTGCAGACCTACTGGCCCGAGCATCCCGCCATCCTCCACGCCGTGGCGGGACGCTTCGACGCCTTCGCGCGGCAGGAGCGGGCGCAGCGGGAGGCGCAGCGCTGGCCGCCCGCCTGCCGCCTGCTCCTCGTGCGCCTCGAGGGCAACCGCGCCGACTCGGTGGAGGCGGCGAGCCGGCGCCTCGCCTGCGCCCTCGAGCGGGCGGCGCTCGCCCACCCCGAGGCCGCCCTCGAGGTCCTCGGTCCGGCGCCGGCGCCGCTCTCCCGGCTGCGCGGGCGGACCCGCTGGCAGGTTCTCGTGAAGGCACCGGCGCCCCGCGTGATCGCCTGGGCGGCGGAGGTCGCCGAGGGCGTGCCCCTGCCCACCGGTGTCACGCGCATCCTCGACGTGGATCCGGTGGGGATGCTTTGAGCGCGGACCGGAGGAGCGGGGCGAAGAGGCGGCGCCAAGGAAGAGGTGGGCCTGGGGGGAATAGGTCGCACCCGATTGTTCCCCAGGGAGCAGGGACAGGGTGCCGCGGGTAGGTTGCACCTGGCTGGCGACAGGTCGCACCTGGCACAGGTCGCACCCGAGTGTTCCCCCGAGAGTGCACTGCGGCGCGCGGTCGGGGCAGGGGAGGCGCCGCGCTTTGGACGGCGCCGGGGAGCGCTGGTACCCTCGCCCTGCCCGCCATGGACGGCAAGCTCATCCTGCTCATCGACGACGACATCGCCTCGGTCGCGGCTGCGCGGCGGGCGCTCACCGCCGCCGGCTTCGAGCCCGTCCTCGCCTCCAACGTGGCCGATGCAGAGGCGGTGGTGCTCCACGACGAGCCGGCCCTGGTGATCCTCTCCCTCGCCACCGACGGGGGCAGCGGGCTGTCCATCCTCGATGCGATCCGGGAACAGGCGGACGATCCCGCGCTGCCCATCATCCTCATCGGCGACGGCCGGGGGCCGGTGACGGACCTGACCAGCGCGCTGATCCACGGGGCCGATGGCTACTTCGAGCGTCCGGTCGACTGGAAGCAGGTGGTGGCGAAGGTGGAGAGCTACCTCGGGGCACGGCAGGCCCCGATGCCGGACAGCACCGAAGGGCTCGCCGAGCTCGAGGCTTTCGACCTCGATGCCGAGGCCGAGGCGCCGGCGGATGGCGAGGGAACACCCGCTGCGGAGGCGCCGGCGACCGAGGCGGTGGCCCCGGGCGAAGCAGCCGGTGGTGGCGCAGAGGAAGAAGAAGGGACATCGGAGGCGGAAGCACCGGAGGAGGCCGACGAAGCGGCCGAGGCGGCGGATGGCGCGTCACGGGACGCACCCGGCGACGAGGTCGAGGCAGCCTGGGCGGTGCACGAGCCCGGCCGCCCCGATGAGCTCGCCGACGAACTCTTCGGAGACCTCGAGGGCGACGAAGAGGTCACCGCCGTGGACCGGCCCGACCCCGCGATGGATCCCGACACCTGGGTCCGCTCGGAGGTCGAGGCGCTCGAGGCAGCCGCACGGGAGGCGGTCGAGGGCGAGGTGGCGGCGCGCCAGGCAAAGGAGGCCGAGGGTGCGCCGGAGCCGGCCGAGGGGGACGAGGCTGCGGTGGAGGAGGCCGGGGCGGATGAGGCCGAGGCGGATGAGGCCGAGCGCCGTGGCGCGGCGGAGGATGCTCCGGCAGACCGTGCGGGCGCCGCCGGCCGGTCGGACGGCACCTCGACCGCCGAAGTGCCCCCGCGTGGCGCGCCCGTCCCGGACACGGCGAGGCCCACCGTCGGGACGACGGAGGTGCGCGAGCCCGAAGAGGAGGCATCCGGGGGGGACGAGGCGGCCCCAGCGGAGGTGGCCGCCGCATCGGGCGTGGCGGTGGCGCCGCTCCCCGAGGGCAAGCCCGGGTGGGCGATGCCGCTGGATCTGGTGCCCGAGGCCG
This sequence comes from uncultured Myxococcia bacterium, assembly GCA_964471535.1. GTDB lineage: Bacteria > Myxococcota > Myxococcia > SLRQ01 > SLRQ01 > CAYYHA01. The sequence goes on from CAYYHA010000072.1 coordinate 16,187, forward strand.
AGGGCCTCCCCGAGGACGAGGCGGGTGCGGCGCCGCTTGCGGATCTCGCCGCCAGCGAGGCGGAGACGAAGCGGTCGGAGGCCGCCTGGGGCGGCCGGAGCCTGGAGGTGGACTGGGAGACGGCGCGCCCCTCACCGCCGGGGCCGAGCCGCCTGGGCGCGGGCTGGAGTGGACAGACGATCACGAAGATCGAACTCGAGGAGCGACCCGAGGAGACGCGCGCGTTCCCGCGAGAACCCCTCGGGCCGCTGGCCCCGCTCGGCGGGGCAGGGG
>CAYYHA010000073.1:0-16439 GCA_964471535.1 uncultured Myxococcia bacterium
CCCTGCGCCCTCTCCGCCTCCTCTCCTTGGCACTGCTCCTCTCGGGCGCCTGCGTCTGCACCCCCGCCGCCTGGTCGCCCGAGGGCAAGCCCTGCGACGAGTCCGGGCGCTGCCTCCCCGGGTACGTGTGCTCGAACGGTCTTTGCGTGTTGCCTGCAGGCGGTGACAACGGTGAGCGCGACGCCGCCGTGCCCGACGGCGGCCCCCCCGACGCGGGACCCCGCGATGGCGGTGGCGATGCGGGGATCGATGGCGGTGCGGATGCGGGAACCGACGCAGGCGCCGACGCCGGAACCGACGCAGGCGCCGACGGAGGCAACGGCGGCACGATGGACGGCGGCCCCGACGGCGGCTCCGGCTGCATCGACAACGATGGCGATCACACCTACGTCGGCGAGTGGTGTTCGCCCCTCGACTGCGACGACGATCGCGCCGACTGCGGAGCCGACTGCTCCACCTGCCGGCCCGTCTCCTTCACGGTGGACGCTCCGACGAGCGGTGCGGCGTGCCAGCCCCAGACGATCGTGGTCACGACCGGCTACCCGGACCAAGGCGCCCGAATCGCCTGCCGCGCCTCACCGGTGCGGATCGATGGTCCGGCGACCTTCGAGACGGTCACGTTTGAGGGCTGGTCGACCGGCTACCACCCCGACATCGAACTCGAATACTGGCGAAACCGCTTTCCCAGCACCTGTCCTGACGCCGGGATCTTCGTGCGGTGGCGAAACAGCCGCGGTGCAGAACTCGTCCGGTCCGTGGACGTGGGACGTTTCGGCGGCATCGAGCTTCGCGGCCTCTTTGGCTACCGGCAGGATCCCCCGGCGGGAGACAACCTCGCCGTCTGGGCCGATTGCGCGGGGAACCCAACGACCAAGACCTATCTACTCAACGAGGCAAGTGGCGGAAGCGACGACTGTCGCACCGAGCGGATCCGGCTACCGCACAGCATGGATGGGTGCACCAGCCTCACCCTCCACATTGCCTGGGAAGGATCCGATCTGCTCAACTGTGTTGGCCCTGCCTGTGACCGGGCGGGGGCCGACGACCTTGCGGTGTACGGGTCGCCCTTGCTCTCCCCGGTGACAGACCGGGGAGACGGAACCTACGAGGTTTCCGTGGAGCTGTGCCGTGCCGCAACCTTCGACGTCACCTGCACCTGGGACGACGGCACCGACAACCCCCCGAGGGACAGCGCGACCGTCGTCTTCCGGTAGGGCCACGCTCGTGGCGCCCCGGCGCACCCCGCGCCGGCAATCCTGCCGCCCCGGCTCGAAGGCCCGTAGCCGCCCGCCCTAGGGATGGGCGCGGATTCGGATCGGTGCGAGGTCCAGGTTGAGATCGTAGCAGGAGCCGTCCATGCAGCACTGCCCGAAAGACTTCACCACCGCCTCGTAGTCCCCCGCCTCGTACACGTGCACGGGGTCGATCTCGGAGGAGGTCGTCCCATCGCCGAAATCCCATTGCATCTCGTAGAAGGTGCACCCCTGCTCCGCCGGGTAGCTCGACGCGATGGGATCGCCGAGGAAGCGCACCGAGAGCGGTGCGGGCCCGCAGGTGGGTTCCGCGAAGTCCGAAGGCGGCCAGCCGTCGCAGGGTCCGGCCGGCCCACCGTCGGCGCCGCCGTCGGGGGCGAGCCCGCCATCACCCTCCGGCCCGCCATCGCGCGCGCCCCCGTCGCCCGTCCCGCCCCCGTCGGGCCGGCTGCCACCGTCTGCCGCCTCGGGGATGCACACCTCGGAGACACAGGCGTACCCGGCCCGGCACGCGGTCCCGTCGGCGCACAGGCGCAGGCACAGCGGCTGCCCGTCCAACACGCCGCACACCGACCCGACCGGACATGCGCCCCCGCCCTCGCAGACGCGGGTGCAGTACCCACCGGGCAGGCCCAGGTGGCAGGAGAGATCGCCGGCGCAATCGGCGCCCGAGGTGCAGGCGCTCCCCACCGCCGGGGCTCCGCTGTCCCCGCCGCTCCCGCCATCGGGCGCACCGTCGGACGGCGCGGGCAGGCAGCCATTTCCCGCCAGCGCCAGTAGCAGGAACACGCCCCTCAGCGTGCGGGGCGCCCGCCGCGACGACTGGCCCCAGCGGCCCCGGCCTTTGGCATCGCCGCCGGCTCGGCTAGGCTCGCGCCCATGCCACCTGTTCCCCCGCGCCCCCGATGCAGCCGCCCCCGGCGGGTCCTCCTTCGAGGCCCGCACCACCGCGCCAGCCGGCGCCCCCAGGCGGCCCGCGCCGCCCTGCTCCTCACCGGCCCGGTCCTGCTCCTCGCCGCCTGTCCCCCACCGGCGCCCGAGCCGCCACCGGAAGAGCACGGCTGCGAGATGCCGACGCCGCCCGCACCCGAGATCGACCCGAGCCGAACGAAGTTCACCGTCAACCTCTTTCATTTCAACATCCAGTACGTCGTCGGCGGCCTCGAAGGGAACGGCGACGACATCGGTCCGTTCTGCGGCGACCCCTGCGTCGGGTGGGACAACGACGCGGTCGAAGACTGGATTATTCAGGAGTCCTTCGCCCCTGTGGTGGACTTCTACCTGGAGCATCCCCAGTGGAAGGCGACCTTCGAGATGCAGGCCTACATGGTCGAGGTCATGGCGAAGCGCCACCCCGAGGTGCTCTCGAAGCTTCGCACCCTCGCCGGCCGGGGGCAGGTGGAGATCGCGAGCCTCCATTACGCAGACCAGCTCTTCCTGGCCTATCCCAGGCGCGACCTGGCGCGCTCCACACGTCTGACCCGAGAGGTCTTCGATGCCCACTGCCTGCCTCTCTCCGGCGTCGTCTTCAACCAGGAGGGCCAGGCAGGCGAAGGATGGATGCGCTACCTGGTCGAGGAGGGCTACGAGATCGGCATCTTCCCCAAGAACCTCTTCAAGTACGTCCGGGGCCCCGAGGCGGAGCGCACCAAGGCTCCGTGGTATGCCGCGCAGGGGGGGACGATGATCGTGGGCCCAGGCGGCGTGGACCCCGCATCGGGCATCGACGTCGCCTGGTCCTTCTTCGACGACGGCGAGCTCCTGATGGTCGAGGGGGAGCTCAACCCCTACTTCGCACCGCTGGCCGGCTTCTCGGAGGCGCGCTACGACGAATGGGAAGCGAAACTGCAGGGGCTCGAGGACGCGGGCTACACCAGCGTCACGATCACCGAGTACGTGCGCCACCTCGAAGCGCGGGGAACGCCCAAGCCCGAGGCGCCCCCCCTGCTCGACGGCACCTGGCAGCCGCAGTCGACCGACTCCATCCACCGGTGGCTGGGCGGCATGGGACAGGGACCGTGGTCGGGCACCGAGCAGGACAACGCGGTGCGAAGCGGCAACTACGAGGCACGCCACTGGCTCGAGGCCCTCGAGATCTATGCCGAGGCGGCCCGGAGCCGCGGCGCCGATCCGAAGGCGCTCGACGCCATCGACAAATGGGTCGAAGGCGCGTGGAAGGATCTCTTCAACGCCATGGTGAGCGACTCCACGGGGGTGAACCCCTGGGCCATGGAGACGCGCTTTTCCCTGGACCTCAACGAGGCCCTCCGCACCGGCGCGACCGAGCGCATCGATCGCCTGCGCGCCCTCCTCGACGATGCGCACGTCGAGATCGATCTGGCGGCACACACGGCACGTCCCCTGGACACCCTTCCCGTGGAGGACGCGCCCGAGGTGGAGGCGCCGCTTGCCGTCGAGATCGACGGGGGAGCGCGCACCGTGACCACCACCTGGACCCAGATTGCCCCCGGCCACCACCGCCTGCGCATCGACTTCGGGCCGGGCAGCGCGGAGGGGGATCGCACCCTCTCGGCCCGCTTCCCCACCGCCGACGACACCCTTCGCTACGTGCCCGGCCTGGTGGAGGACGCGGTCGTGACCCGCCCGCTGTCCGACTTCGTCTTCGAGCGCGGGGAGGCCTGGCTGCCGCTGCCCTCGGGGCTCATCGGCCTTCGGCCCGATCTGTGGGTGGTCAAGCACGCCCGCACCAACCACATCGCCGCGCGCATCTCGCCGGACGATCCCTTCGTGGAGTTTCGCGACGAGACGCAGCCAGCAGAGGCGGCCGTGCGCTGGACCTTCGACCTGGTGCAGGGGAGTGCCGACGAGGCGCTGGAATGGGCCCGGGCGATCAACCTGGCGCCCACGCTGCGCCGGTAGCGCCGGCCCCTCCGAGCGCCGCGGCCCGCGGCAGCCTGCCCCCCGGTAGGCGTCTCGGTAGAGGCCGTCAGTCCTCTCCCGGCGCCCCCGCGAGGCGCTCGTCGGCGAGGCGCCGGTAAAGCGCCTCGTCCTCGGCGGAGAAGCAGCAGTAGACGATCTTCTCGGGCAGCCGTCCCTCCTCGAGCCACCGGAGGCCTTCGCCCAGGGCGATCCGTGCCGCCGGCTCCTTCGGGTAGCCGTAGACGCCGGTGGAGATGGCGGGGAAGGCGATGCTCCGCGCGCCCACCTTTTCCGCCTCCTCGAGGCTGCGGCGGTAGGCGCTGCGTAAGAGTTCGGGCTCGCCTTCGGTGCCGCCCCGCCACACGGGCCCGACAGCGTGGACGATCCACTTTGCCGGGAGGCGAAAGCCCGGCGTGACCTTCGCGTCCCCCGTCTTGCACCCGCCGAGGGTGCGGGTGAGCGCCAAGAGCTCCGGACCGGCGGCCCGGTGGATCGCGCCGTCCACCCCGCCGCCTCCGAGGAGGCTCTCGTTGGCCGCGTTGACGATGGCGTCGGTGGCAAGCTGTGTGATGTCCCCACGCAGGATTTCGAGGCGTCCGCCGAGGTATTCCATGGGCGTTACCATGGCCTATCTTGGGCCGGGTGCTCCAGCGTCTTCGCAGGCGCCTACGCGCACGGGCCCGCATGGGGCGGGAGGTGGGACTGTGGTACCACCCCGGCTACGCTGCGCCGGCGCTGCGCCGGACCCGCCGGGTCCCGGGCCTCGAGATCTACCGGGGGGAGCGGGTCCTCGGCCGGCTCATCGCCGAAGGCCTCGTGCGGCCAGGGGACCTGCGCCGACCCCGTGCCGCCTCGGCGCGCACGCTGGCGGCAGCACACACGCAGGCGTGGCTGGAGAAGAGCGCACGACCCGAGGTGCTCGCAGAGATCTTCGGACTCACCCCCGAGGCGGTGGACGCAGACGCCCTCCTGCGAGCGCAGCGCCTGATGGTGGGCGGAACCGTCGCAGCAGCCTTCGGCGTGGTGCGCGGGGGCCTGTCCGTCGCCGTGAACCTCGGCGGCGGCCTCCACCACGCCGCCCCCGATCGCGGCGCCGGCTTCTGCGTCTACAACGACGTCGCCATCGCCGTTGCGCGGCTGCGCGCCCGCGGCTACGCCGCCCCCATCGCGGTGGTGGATCTCGACTTCCATCAAGGCGACGGCACGCGGGCCTTCTTCGCACGCGACGAGACGGTCTTCACCTACTCCATCCACGGGTCGACCTGGAGCCATGCCGAGGCGACCGCGAACCTGGATCTGCGCCTCCTCTCGGGCACCGGAGATCGGGAGTACCTGGAGACCCTGAAGTCGACCCTGCCCGAGGCCTTCGAGACGCACCGGCCGAAGCTGGTCTTCCTCGTCGCCGGCGCCGACGTGCTCGCCGCCGACCGGCTGGGCGACTTCCTGCTCACGCCCCGCGGCGTGCTGGAACGCGACCGCTGGGTGACCGAGCTGGCGAGGCGTCATGGGGCCGGCGTGGTCTACCTCCTGGGCGGAGGCTACTCGGAAGAGGCCTGGCTCTGTCCGGCCTACTACCTCGAGTACGCGCTAACCGGCGCGGCGAAGATCGATGCGAAGGCAGAGCGTCCGGCGCTCTTCGACACCTATGCGCAGGTGGCCCGCTCCCTCGATCCCATGCGCCTGCAGACGGATCCGAGGGAGGTGGACCTCCACTTCACCGAGGAGGAGCTCTTCGGTGATCTCGCCCCCCAGCCGCCGGCGCGGCGGCTGCTCGGCTACTACACCCTGCCGGGAATCGAGTACGCCCTCGAGGCCTACGGGATCCTGGACGAGATCCGAAAGCGCGGCTTCTGCCGCCTCTCGGTCAGCGGCGACTTTCGCGATCCGGCGCGGCAGATCGTCCGCATCCACGGCCGGGCGAAGCGCGATCCTTCGGGGCCCTGCCATCTCTTGGTGGAGCTGGTGCTCCGAAAGAAGACGCTCTCGCTGCCCGAAGCCGCGGGGGGCGGCACGGCGGAGGTGCTCTACGTGGAATGGCTCCTTCTCCAGAACCCTGTCGCCGCGTTCACCCCCGAGCGCCCGCCCCTGCCGGGGCAGAAGTATCCAGGCCTGGGCATCTCGGCCGAGGTGCTCGGTGCCCTCGCCATGGTCTGCCGCCGCCTCGGCCTCGCCGCCGTCGTCCACCGCCCGGCGCACTACCACAACGCCCGCGTCGCCGCCCGGCTCTTCAAGTTCCTCGACCCCGAGACCCAGGGCCGCTTCGAAGCGATGAACGACGTATTGGGTCAGCTGCCCCTGGCCGACGCAAGTCGTGCAGTCGAAGAGGGACGGCTTCGGACGCGAGACGGTAGGGCGGTCCTCTGGCGCCCCGAGGAGTACGTGATGCCGGTGGACCAGCGGCTCGTGGCCTACTTCGAATCGGAGGACTATCGAAAGGCCGCCGGTGAGGCGCGGCAAGCGCTCCTCGACGCGGGGCTCACCCTGGCGCCCGAGGGGGCATGAGACCGGCGGGCGCCCTGTGGCCAGGCGATGCGTACGACGCTGTCGCGGCGAGGGGTCTGGAGCACCGGAGCCTGTGGCACCCGACGAGCCAGCCGGGACGGCCTTCACCCGCCGCCCGCGTCCCGCCGGCGGTAGCGCTCCCCCAGCTCGAGATAGACCTTCCAGGAGTGGGCGATCCAGCGCCGCTCCTCCTCGCTAAGCTCCCGGGCAACCCGCGCCGGCGAGCCAAGGATCAGCACGCCCGGGGGAAAGCGCTTGCCCGGCGGCACGAGGGCGCCGGCCCCCACGATGCTCCATTCGGAGATGTGGGCGTTGTCCATGAGGATGGATCCCATCCCCACGATCACGTCGTCGTCGACGCGGCAGCCGTGGAGGATCGCGCCGTGCCCCACGGTCACCCGGTCGCCGATCACCGTCTCCGAGCGGCCCCCGGTGATGTGGGCCACGGCGTTGTCCTGTATGGAGGTCTCCGCGCCAATGGTGATGGGTCCGTCGTCGCCGCGCAGCACCGCGCCAGGCCAGATGCTCGCCCGGGGGCCCACCCGCACCCGGCCGATGACGGTGGCGGCGGGATGCACGTAGGCATCCTCGGCGATGCTCGGTTCGATTCCGTCGCAGGTTTCGATCATGGAGGTACCTCGCTCCCGGTGGCGGCCGATGTACCATGGATTCATGCCTCGCGCCGCCCTGACCCTCCTCGCCCTCCTCGCTGCGGGGTGGGGCCCCTTGGCCACGGCTGCCTGCTCCCCGGAGCCGGGGCTCTTCGCCCGGGAGACGTGGATCCTCCGCAAGACGCGGATGCCGCTCGCCACCCGGGTGGCCGACCTGGACGGCGACGGCGATTTGGACATCGTCACCGCCAACGGAGCCGGCGAAGCGGTGACCATCCACTGGGGGCGCGGCGATGGCACCTTCGGCGCCCCCACTCACCTCAACCTCGTGGTGCAGGAGAGCCTGCAGGATCTGTTCATCCGCGACATGACGGGCGATGGGATCCCCGATCTAGTCGTGCTCATCGAGTCGGGGGTGGCCATCCTCGAGGGCGATGGGCGCGGCGGCTTCACGGCGACGCAGGCGGGCCGGGTGGCGCCCTGCAACGGCTGCACCGCCGCCCTGCCCGGCGACTTCACCGGCGACGGGATCACCGACCTCTACGTGGTCGGCGCGACGGCCAGTCTGCTCTACCACGGGCCCACCTGGGAGACGCCGGTGGAGCCGCCGCCGCCGCACCTGTGGGTCCCGCCGCGCCCCGTGCCCGCCGATCTGGACGGGGACGCACTCGACGACCTCGTGGCGCTGCGTGACGACGGAACGGGCCGCCCCGAGCTGATCGGCCTCGTGGCCACCTCGGCGGGCGTCTTCCTGGACCGGCCGGGTCCCGCGCCCGGGGGCGCTGCGGAAGGCAAGGTGCGGGCGCTCGCCGCCGCCGACGTCGACAGGGACGGACGAGAGGATGCCATCGCGGTGGCGGGAACGACCCTCTCCGTCTCGCGGGGGACCGAGAGCGGCTTCGAAGAGCCGCGCGTGGGCGCCACCGGAGAGGGGGAGCCGGTGGCGATGCACGCCTTCGATGCCACGGGCGACGAGCGCCCGGAGGTGGTGGTGGGGGAGCGCTCGGGGGGGCTGCGCGTCTTGGTCGGAACCGGCCGGCTGAGCTTCCTCGTCGGTGAGACCAAGGCGCCGGGGTGGATGCCCGCCTCCATGGACAGCGGGGACATCGACGGGGACGGCTACGACGATCTCGTCATCGGGGTGCAGGGCCAGTGCTGCCCCTTGAGCGGATCGGGCTTGCGCATCTACTACGGAGGGCCCCTCGAGGAGGACCGGCCCCTCTTGGAGCTGCAATGAGGAAGGAAGGATCGTGGGAGAGTGCGGCCGGGCGGGGCCGCGCGGAGCGCCCCATCTGCCGCCGGTTCCGGTGGGTCCCGTTCCCGCGGAGGCTCGTGCTCTGCCTCGTGGGCGCGGCCCTGCTGCCCCGCCCGAGCTCCGGCCAGGGTGCGGCCTCGACTGAGGTTCTGGACCCCGCCGCCCCACCCCTCGATGCGGCCGAGGCCTTGGCGCGCGGGCCCCGGAGGCCACCCGATCTCGAGACCTGGATGCGGGAGAACCCCAGCGTCTGCGTAGGCGCGGTCGACGTGCGCCTGAAGACCCCCTTCGAGGCCCGCTTCGGCGATCACGTCCTGTCGGTGCTCGGCTCGACGGCCCGCCTCCGTCGCACGGAGAGTCCGCATCCCGGGGAGCTGCGCTTCGGCGTGCTCGTGGGGATCAAGGAGGCGGACCCGGCGACGCTTCGCTCGCTGGACCGCTTCCTCCGTCGCTTCCAACACGCAGGCGTGGATGCGGTGCTCGTGGGGGGGGATACGGCCCGAGGGCGCTTCGAACTCGAGCGCATCTTCACGCAGCTCGCCGAGAGCGGCCTGCCCATCCTCGCCATCCCCGGCAACAACGAGTCGCGCACCCGCTTCAACGGTGCCTTGCTGCAGGTGTGGCGCTCCCATCCCAACGTCGTCAACATGTCGCTGGTTCGCCGCGTCGACCTGGACGGGGTCGACATCGTCAGCCTGCCCGGCTACCACCTGCGGCAGTTCGCCAGCGAGAGCGCAAGCTGCATCCACGATGCCGAAGACGTGAAGTCGCTCGTCCCCCTCGCCGAGGGCGCCGACGATCCGGTGCTCCTGCTCACCCACGGCCCGCCCAAGCAGCGGGGCCGGCGGCGCCTGGACTTCATCCCCGACGCCGGGAACGTGGGCCACGCGCTGCTCACCGAGACGATCCGCCGCGCCGGCATCCGCTTCGGGATTCACGGCCACATCGTCGAGGCCGGTGCCACGGCCACCACCCTCGACGGCTCGCCGGTCAAACAGGGACGCTGGTCCCGCGAGCTCTTCCTGAACCCGGGGATCGCCAATTCACTACCCACCGTCCTCAACGCAGGCTGGACCAGCTACGGCACCGCCGCGATCGTGAGCGTGCGCCGGGGCAAGGCGCGCTGGAAGCTGCTGCGCGCACCACGGCCGCGCTAATGCGCGTCCCACAAGCGCCCCTTACGGCAGAGCACTCTAAGCGGCAGGCTCGGAAAACCCAGCCGCTGTCGAGCCGCCAAGCATAGCGGATCAAATTTTGCGCACTTATCCGTGCCAGGTTAGGAGATGCGCGCGAATGTCAGGGGTCGAGATACTCGTCGCCCGGGCAGCTCTCCGCGGCTCGGGCGGCGCGCTCACGCTCCAAAAGCTCCGCTTCCGATATCGGGGTGTCGAGATATTTGGCCGCATTGTGTAGGCCATCGTCCTCCTCCCAGAAGTAGCCCTGCGAGGCGAGGACGTAGCGCCCATCGACGGTGCGAACGTAAAGGTGACCGCGCGTGGGTGTGCCGTCGATCTGGAGACGGCCCGATGCGTGTCGGTCCACCTCCATTTTTCCGGGAAAGAGAATCTGAACCCGCCCGGTCTCGCCCGTGCCGTAGCGGATCTGCTCGACATCCACCGTCACCGGGGCGAACTCGTAGGGCGGCTTGTAGCCAGAAAGGTCCATGACTCTTGGCGCCTCCCAGCTGACGACACGCCCGACCCAGGCCGCGTCGGAGTTGCGAACGATCTGGCACACCGATGCCGGTCGAACGAGCGCCTCGGGCTGGGTACAGGCGAAGAGTCCGGCAAGGCTCGACAGGACGATTGGGAGGGCGTGAGGTCTCATAGGAAACTCCTATTGGGCGAGAAAGATATCGTAATTTTGTCCGGCTTCGTAAATGCGAACCGGCGTACCAGAGAGCCCGACGGACAGGTTCGTCTGTTGCCACGCGCTCCAATTTCCAGACGCCGAGGCTTTGGTGCGGTGGTACACGCGTCCATCGTTTCACCGGTGCACGGGCCCGCTCGCTGGAGGCGCGCGGCCGGGCACGGGCGGCTGCGCTCCGTCGGATCGGCGCGCAGACCCTGCGGCGAGGGCGCCGCGGGGCCGACGCGCGGCCTCGCCTCCTACCCGGTCTCCTCGGCCCGCCTCGAGACCCACGCGCCGCCCTCGAGCACCACCCGCGAGGGGGTCTGGGTCAGCGGGTGGTCGGGGTCGATGGGAAGCCCCTCACCCTCGGTCGCCCCGTAGGCGGGGTCCCAGGGGAGCAGGATCGCCGGCGGGTCGAGCTGCACCTTGGGAAGAATCGCCACCACGTCCCGCTCGGAGGCAGCGCGGAAGAGCGCCTCGATACTCGGGAACTCGGCGAGCTCCTCCACCGTGCGCGCCGTCGGGGGGGCGAGGAAGATCTCCTCGCGGGCGGCCCGCTGCAGCGCTTCTGCCGGCGAGAGCCAGGCCGAAGCGGTGGTCTCCTCCTCGTCGATGGCCGGCTCCTGCCCCGCCGGCATCTCGGCGAGGAAGAAGCGGGCATCGAAGCGCCGCCCCTCGAAGCTCGGCGTGACCCAGTGGGCGAAGTAGGAGAGGGCTTCGAGATCGAGGACGAGGTCCTCCTGCTCGAGCACCTCGGCGAAGGTGAGGGGATCGCTGCGGTCGTGGATGCGGCGGCGGTAGGTCTGGAAGCGGCCGTGCACCTCGGGGCGATCGAAGGTCACCGGGCGCCCGTCTGTGGCGTGGCGGGCGAGGAGCACCCCCGCCTCCTCGAAGAGCTCCCGTGCCGCGGCCACGTAGAGGCCCAGTGCCACCTCGGGGGAGAGGGGGCGCCCGGGGGTGGCCTCGAGGCGGGCTGCCGCGCGCGCGGCCGCTCCTTCGGGGAGCCGGGCGAGCATCCGCTCCGAGCCGTCGCAGGCGTCGACCTTGCCACCAGGGAAGACGTGGGCCCCCCCCATGAACGCCGCGTCCCCGTGGCGGCGCACGAAGAAGACTTCGAAGGGCGCCGCCGCCCCCGCGGGCCGCACGAGGATCACCGTCGCCGCATCGGCGGGCACCGGGTCCCGGCGGGCACCCGGCTTGGTGAAGGGGTGGCGCCGCTCACTCATCGCGCACCCGAGGCGCCGCCGCGCCCGTGCTGCCGTGCCCTGCCGGGGCTACGATCGGAACTTCTTCCCACTCCGGGCATGGTCCTTGAGGATCTCCGCCGGGTGGAAGCGCTCGCCGTAGCGCTCGGCGAAGCGCTCCATGCGCCGCACGATCTCCTGGGCGCCGACGCGATCGATGTACATGAAGGGGCCGCCGCGGAAGGGTGGGAAGCCCAGGCCGAAGACCGCGCCGATGTCACCGTCGCGGGCGCTGCGCAGGATGCCCTCCTGCAGACAGAGCGCCGCCTCGTTCACGAACTGCAGGGACAACCGCTGCTGGATCTCCTCTTTGGGGAAGTCCTTGCGCTCCGCCGTCTGCCCGAGGACGAGGTACACCGTCTCGTCGACGCCCTTCTTCTTCCCGTTCTCGTAGCGGTAGAAGCCGCGGCCGTTCTTGCGCCCCTTTCGGCCGTCCTCGATGAGGGCGTCCATGGTGCCAGGCGCCTTCAGGCGGTCGCCGAAAGCCTCCTGCATGATCTTGGCGACCTTCGCGCCGACGTCGATGCCCACCTCGTCCAGAAGCGTGATGGGACCGACGGGGAAGCCCCAGTCCTTCATCGCCTCGTCGAGGGCCTCCACCGAGGCGCCCTCGGCGAGGAGCCACGCCGCCTCGTTCATGTACGGGGCGAGGACCCGCGAGGTGTAGAAGCCGGTGCCGTCGTTGACCACGATCACCGTCTTGCCCTGCTTCTTGCCGAAATCCACGCAGGTCACGGTGACCCAGTCCGCGGTCTTCTCGGTGGTGATGATCTCGAGAAGCGGCATCTTCTCCACCGGGGAGAAGTAGTGCATGCCGATCACCAGCTCGGGCCGCTTGGCTTTCTCCGCGATCTTCGTGATGGGGATGGAGCTGGTGTTCGAGGCGAAGATGGTGTCCTCGCGGGCGCGTTCTTCCACGTCGGCGAGCACCCGCTGCTTCAGATCGATGTCCTCGAAGACCGCCTCGATGACGAGGTCCACGTTCTGGTAGCCCGAGTAGTCGAGGGTCCCGGTCACCCGGTGCATCAGCTCGTCGACCTCGCGCTCGCTGCGGATCTTCCGCTTGCGATCCTTTTCCAGCTCGCCGCGGATGTGCCGCAGCGCCCGGCCGACGCCCGCATCGTCGATCTCCTTGATGCGCACCGGCACCCCGGCCTTCGTGAGGGTGACGGTGGAGATGCCGGCTCCCATGAGACCGCCGCCGAGCACGCCCACCTTCTTCACTGGATGGGCCTCGACCCCCTCGGTGTCGACGCCGATGTCCTTCTTCAGCTCCTGCGTGGCGAAGAAGATGGAGATGAGCGCCTTGGCCTCGGGGGTCTGCGTCAGCTCGCCGAACTTCTCTGCCTCGAGGGCGAGACCCGCTTCGAAGCCCTCCTGGATGCCCACGCGGACGCACTCGAGGATGGCCTCGGGTGCGGGGTAGTTGCCGCGGGTCTGCTTGAGCAGGCGCTCTCGGGCCTGCTTGAAGAGGATGCGCTGTCCGACGGGGTTCTCCTCGAGGGCGAGGTGCTGCAGGAACTCGGGGTCCGAGAACTCCTTGGCCAGCGCCTGCAGCCGCGCGAGGCCCTGCTTGGGCGGCTCGAGCTCCCCGCTGGCAGCCTGCCGCGCCCGGAGCCGGGCGATGTCGAGGAGGATGTCCTTCGGCACGACCTCGTCGGCGAGCCCCAGACGCCGCGCCTTCCGCGGCCGGATGTTGCGCCCGGTGAGCATCGCATCGAGGGCGTTGGCGATCCCGATGAGACGGGGCAGGCGCTGCGTGCCGCCCGCTCCCGGAAGGAGCCCGAGCTTCACCTCGGGAAGGCCCAAGGTGGTGCGCTTCTCGTCGTCGCTGACGATGCGCATCGACGCGGTGAGCGCCAGCTCGAGCCCGCCGCCCAGGCAGGGGCCGTGGATCGCCGCCACCACCGGCTTGTGGCGCTCCTTGTGTAGCGCCTCGATGCGGCCGAAGGCGGCTTGAAGCTGCCGGGAGGCACGCGTGGCCTCGGCGGCGCTGCCCAAGTTCTTGATGACCTCGATGTCCGCACCGGCGAGGAAGCCGCTCTCCTTCGCCGAGCCGAGCACCACCGCCCGGATCGAGGCGTCGTGCTCGAGACGCTCGATGACCTTCGTCAGGTCCGGTTCGAGCTTGGGGCCGATAGTGTTGAGCGGCTCGCCCTGCACATCGAGCAGGACCGTCGCAACCCCATGGTCGTCGATCTCGAAGCGGACGTGCTCGAGGCCCATCTCTTCCTTGGTAGACGCTTTGGCCGTGGCCATGATCCTTACCCCTTTTGGTGGTGGTTCGCTTCTTGCCCTCGAGCCCTAGCGCTCGAGGAGCACCGCCGCCCCGAGTCCGCCGGCGGCACATTGGGTGACGATCGCCTTCCCGCTGCCGCGGCGCGCCAGCTCGCGGGCGACGGTGAGAAGTTGTCGCGCGCCGGTGGCCGCAAACGGGTGACCCAGGCTGACGCTTCCCCCGTAGATGTTGAGCTTCTCCTCCGGGATCTCACCGGGTGCCTTGTCGATGCCGATGTGCTCCTTCGCGAAGGTGTCGTCCTTCACCGCCTCGAGGACGCAGAGCACCTGCGCGGCAAAGGCCTCGTGGATGTCGAAGAGATCGATCTGCTCCCACTTCAGGCCCGCCTTCTGGCACAGCCGCGGCATCGCGATGGCCGGGCCGATGAGGAGCTGCCACTTGGGATCGACGGCGACCAGCTCCCATGCCGTCACGAAGGCCAGCGGCTCGAAGCCCAGCTTCTTCGCCGTCTTCTCCTCCATGAGGAGCAGCGCGCTCGCGCCGTCGGTGAGCGGCGAGCTGTTGCCGGCCGTCAGGGTTCCATACTTCCGGTCGAAGGCGGGCTTGAGGCTGGCCAGCTTTTCGAGCGACGTGTCGGGACGCACGATGTCGTCCTTGACGACCGTGGTCTCGTACTTGGGCGGAACGTGCACGTGCATCACTTCCTGGGCGTAGATGCCCTTCTCCCAGGCGGCCGCCGCCTTCTGGTGGCTCTTCAGCGCATAGGCGTCCTGCGCCTCGCGGCTGATGCGCCACTTGCGCGCCATCTCCTCGGCGTGCTGGCCCATCGACTTGCCGGTGAAGAACTCGTTGATGGCCGGAGGATTGGGGAGCAGGTCCTTGGGAGAGAGCTTGGTCAGCGCCTTCAGCTTGCCCCCCGGGTCCTTGGCCTTGTTCACCTCCATGAGCACCGAGACGAAGTTCTCGCTGAAGGTCACCGGTGGCTTGGACAGGGAGTCGGCACCGCCGCTGATGGCGACCTCTCCCCCGCCGAGGAGCAGGTGCTGTGTGGCGCTGATCGTCGACTGGCTGCTGGTCGCACAGGCCCGTACCACCGAGTAGGCCTCTATCTCCCGGGGGAGACCGGTACCCAGCACGACCTCCCGGGCGATGTTGGGGGTGGCAATGGAGGGCACGACCTGTCCGTAGACGACCTCGTCGATCACCTCGGGGTCGATGCCGCTTCGGGCCACGAGCTCGGCCACCACGGCGTTGGCGAGATCGAGGGTGGAGAGGCTCTGGAACTTCCCGGAGGACTTGACGAAGGGGGTCCGCAGGCCATCCACGATCGCGACCCGCCGCCCCGTCTTCACCGCCTTCTTGGCTGCCATCTCGACGCTCCTTGGAAAGGGTGGGAGCCACGGTGATAGGGACGCTGACGCACCGAGTCAAGAGGTGGGGCGATCTTTGACCGATTCCTCAGTCAACGAGCCCGCTGCGGGGCCGGTGGCCCCGACGCGCCCGTGTCCGGAGTGCCTGCCGGGGGTTGGACGGGGCCTTTAGGGTCATCCCTACCTTTCCCCCGCGCATCACCGGGCTATGATGGGCGCTCGAAGCGGCTGGGTAGAATACGAGACATACCTGCCGGGCGGTGGCGAGCCGGGGGCGTATCGGGCCACCACGGAAGCCCGGGGGGGCGCGAGGCTCCGTACGGGGGATACGATGGGTAGACACCTGCTGGTGGTCGACGGCCACCATGTGGTTCGGGAGGCGTTGGCAGAATATTTCCGGTCGGTCTTGGGGGCCTCACGGGTCAGCCGCGCAGCATCGGGGGAAGCGGCCCTGGAGATGCTGCGCAACGGGGCGCGCAGGCCGGAGCTGGTCATCATGGACCTGAAGCTGGACGGGTCCCTCCACGGGCTCGATCTGGCGGAGAGGCTGTGTCGAGAGTGGCCGGGGCTGCCCGTGGTGGTGCTGACCAACTGCCACCGGCCTGCGGTCGTGCGGGCGGCCCTGAAGGCGGGCGTCCGCGCCTACCTCCTCAAGTCCTGCACCGTGGACGAGCTCGAGGCCGCCGTGGAGGCCGTGCTCGACGGCGGGCGCTACCTCTCGCCGCAGCTGCCGGCGAAGGCCGGAGACGCCCCCGACCCCTCGGTGCTCTCCCCTCGGGAGCGGCAGGTGCTCACCCTCATCGCCCGCGGCGGCACCACCAAGTCCATCGCCAGCGACCTCGGCATCAGCCCGAAGACGGTGGAGAAGCATCGGGGGAAGATCTCCCAGAAGCTGGGTCTCAACTCGGTGGCGCAGCTGACCCGCCTGGCGCTGGACCACGAGCTGGTCTAGTGGAGACGCCCAGGGCGGCGGGCTGCGCCGGCCCGCCGAGCGAAGCGGGCGCCCGGGCGGGGCGGAGGTTGCCTGCGGTGGCCGCTGGCCTCCCATGGGCACCGGCGAGGCCGCTGCGCGGGCGCGCCTCGCGCCGGGGATCCTCCACGGACGGTTGCACCCCTGCCGGCCATTGCCTATGGGAAGGGCACCGAAACGGTCCGTTTTGGGGCCCGATGCCCATCCCACAACCTCACCTCACAACCCAAGGGAGAAGACGCATGGCATTCGAACTTCCACCGC
>CAYYHA010000074.1:0-16294 GCA_964471535.1 uncultured Myxococcia bacterium
GCCGTTGGCCGTGATGCGCACGCGACCCGCCTGCGGATCCACCAGGAACCACTCCATGTGGTCACGACTCAGGCTCCTTGCCATCACCTGCAACAGCGGCGTCTTCAGCCGCGGGTGCTCCACCACCGTCACGAAGACCTCCACGTCGTCCCCGGGCCGCCCGGCCTCCCCGGGTGCGCCGTCACCGCCGTGCCCCCCCGGCTGCCCGTGGCCACCGGGCCGTGCCGCCGAGCCGCTGCTGATCTCGTCGCGCCCGTCGGCGCCGCGACGGCCGGGCTCGCCATCGCGCCCATCCCGGCCCGGCTCCCCATCGAAGTGGGCCTCGTAGCTACAATCGTAGCGCGCCGGAATCCGCAGCGTCGCCGGCTTCAGATCGGGATGAAAGCGGGACTTCACCGTCAACGTCGCCGGGCGCCCGAAGGTTTCCCTCGGATCCTTGTGCAGGGTGACCAGGCCGTCCTCGCGCACCGCACCCCCGGCCATGGACAGCTCGAAGCTGTCCCACGTCACCTTCCCGCCGCCGGCGCCTTCCGTCTTTAGCGTACGCCCATCCTCGAGCTCCACCTCCACGACGAGCGGCGCCGCCATCCCGGGACACAGGCCGCGCGGCGCCTGGTGGAGATGGGGCTTGAGCGCCTTGACAGGCAGGCCCTCGAGGTCGGTCTTCATGCCCAGCGCCTTCTGGATGGCGGTGCAACCGAACACGGAGGGCAGCGAGAGCAGACAAGCGAGCAAGACGATGCGCTTCATGGCAGCCACTCTGCTATAGCTTCGGGCGGGTCGGAAGGGCTTTCGAACAACGCGAGGCACCGACGGATGACACGACCGATTATTCTCGTACACGGGGGCGCCGGACGGATCTACGAGGACGACCGGGCGAAGGCGGCCGCAGACGGGTGCATGCGCGCGGCCGAGTCCGGATGGGCCATTCTCGAGCGGGGCGGTTCGGCCGTCGATGCGGTGGTGGCCGCCGCGATGGCCCTCGAGGACGACCCCCACTTCAACGCCGGGACCGGCGGAGCGCTGACCACCGACGGCACCCTGGAGATGGACGCACTGCTCATGGAGGGAAGCCGCCTCGGCGCCGGAGGCGTCTGCGCACTGCGCGGCTTCCAGAACCCCATCACCGTGGCGCGCGCGGTCCTCGAAAAGAGCGAGCACGTGCTCCTCGCCGCCGAGGGCGCCGCCCGCTTCGCACGGGCCTGTGGCTTCGAACCGGTGCCCGAGGCGCTCCTCGTCACCGAGCGCGCGCTCACCCGCTGGCGGAAGGAGAAGGAGGCCGGCTGGCCCCGGCGACCGGGCACCATCGGCGCGGTGGCAGTGGACCGGACCGGACACGTCGCCGCCGCCACCTCCACGGGCGGAATCAGCGGAAAGCTCCCCGGTCGGGTGGGCGACACCCCCCTCATCGGCTGCGGCACCTACGCCGACGACCGCACCGGCGCCGCCAGCGCCACCGGGCACGGGGAATCCATCGCCAAGATCGTGATGGCCAAGCACGCCTGCGACCGCCTGGCCGCCGGTGACGACGCGCAGGCTGCCGCCGAGTCGGCGGTCGCGGCGCTCGAGCGGGTGGAGGGGGAGGGCGGGATCATCCTCGTCTCTGCGACCGGCGGGATCGGCATCGCCACCAACACCGAGCGCATGCCGCGGGCCTACATCACCGAGACCGACCGCCACGCGGCCTTCGAGGCTTGAGCTGGGCCATGGACCTCGACACCCACGGGCCACCGCCCGGCTTCCCCCGCCGGATCGTCGCCACCACGTGCAGCAACACCGAGATCGTCTGCGCCCTCGGTTGCGCCGACCGGCTCGTGGGCGTCGACGACCACTCCGACCATCCGCCCGAGGTGGTCGCACGCCTCCCGCGGGTGGGCCCGGACCTAGGCGTCGATCCGGCGCGTATCGCCGCCCTCGAGCCCGATCTCGTCCTCGCCTCGCTCTCGGTGCCGGGACACGAGCGCGTGGTCGAGGCCCTCGAAGAGGCGGGCCTGCCCCTCCACGCGCCGCGCACCGAGACCTTGGCCGACGTCTTCAGAGACATCCGACAGATCGGGGCGCTTCTTGGCGTTCCCGGCCGCGCGGAGGCACTCGCCAAGGAGCTCGAGGCGGCGCTCGCCCCGAAGCCGCCCCCACCTCGCCGCCCCCGCGTGGCGGTGGAGTGGTGGCCGAAACCGGCGATCCTCCCTGGCCGCCGCAGCTGGGCGACCGAACTCATCGAGCGCGCCGGCGGTATAGGCGTGCTCGGTCACGAGGACCACAGCTCGCGCCCGGTCTCCTTCGAAGCCTACGCCGCCTTGGAGCCCGACCTCATCGTTGTCTCCTGGTGTGGGATCGCCCCGGACAAGCTCCGCCCCGAGGTGGTCCTGCGCCGACCCGAGCTGGCGAGAGCCCCGGCGGTACGCGCACGCCGGGTGGTGGCCATCGAGGAGGCCTTCCTCGGCCGGCCGGGGCCCCGCCTCGCCGAGGGGTACCGGAGGCTGTGCGAAGCGATCGCGGCCGCCGCCGCTTAGACGTACCGCGCCGGGCGCGCACCGGTGGCAGCCTGGGGTTTCCCCAGAGGCCGGGCGTTGCGATAGGTTCCCTCCGTGTACCCCCGCCGCTACACCGCCGACGAGCTGACCGAGCACCTGCTCGCCCGCCTCGAACGTCGCCGGCCCGCCTTCGAGACCTGGGACGACTACGCGGAGGCGCAGCTCCGTGAGGAGGCGGTGCGGATCCTCGAGGAGGCAGGCACGCAGTTTCGCGAGATCGCCGACGATCCCGACTACTGGAAACGGGTGGAGAAGGCGGTGCTCGACGTGGCGCTGCCCCGGTACCTGCGCCTCGCCCGTGCCTTCCACCAGGCGGAGCAGAACGCCTTCGGGGCCTGGCGCCGGGGCGATGCCCTCTCCCGTGTGATTTACACCTTGACGGCGATTGGTCTGGCGCTGATCTCCCTGCGCATCCCGCCGCTTCGCTTCTGGCTGGGGCCCCTCTCCCTCCTCGCCATCGCCGGTGCGCCCTTCCTGCCCGACCTACAGGCCGCCCTCGCCCGGCGCCGTTACCGGGCGCAGCTCGAAGCGCTCGTCGAGGACATGCGGGAGGAGCAGCGACAGCTGGGCGCGTACCGGCCCCTCTCCGATCACCTCCTGTCCGGGTCCGATCCATGAGCCCCACCCCCGCCCTGCGCCCACTCGCCCGCGGCCTCGTCGTCGGACTCGCTCTCTTTGCCGCCGGCACCGCTGCACCCCGCTCGGAAGGGGTGCGCCTCGGGACCTTCGAGCTCGCCGACGACGCGGTCGTCGACGGGGATACGATTCGGGTCAAGGGCCTCGATGCCTCCCTGCGCCTCGTCGCCATCGATACCGAGGAGACCTTCAAGGACCCGAAGCACCGCCGCGCCGCAGAGGAGGACTTCGGCGGCTACGCGCGGCGCATGCGGGGGGAGTCCCCGACGCCGGTGAAGTACGGAACGCCGCTCGGCGAGGAGGCAAAGCGCTTCGCCCGGCGCTTCTTCTACGGCGTGCACAGCGTCCGCCTCGAGTACGACGATCCGAGGCAGCCCCGCGGCTACTACGGCCGGCACCTCGTACACGTCTTCGCCAAGAAGGACGGCACCTGGAGGCACTACAACCTGGAGGCGGTGCGCGCGGGGATGAGCCCCTACTTCACCAAGTACGGGTACTCGAAGCGCTTCCACCTTGCCTTCGTTCAGGCGCAGCAGGAGGCGCAGGCGGCCAAGCGAGGCATCTGGGCGCCCGGTGCCAAGCACTACCCCGACTATGACGAACGACTTGCCTGGTGGGACCGCCGGGCCCGGCAGATCGCCCGCTTCGAGAAGCGCTACGAGGGGCGGCCCGGCTACGTGCGCCTCGGCCGGCCCGGCGCCATGGACCGGCTGCTCGCCGCCGAGGGGCGCACCGTCACCGTGTTCGGCACCATCGCCGAGATGCGGCTCGACGAGGCGCCCTATCTGGTCTGGCTCGCCCACGAGAAGAAGAACGACTTCGCCCTGGTCGCCTTCGACGAGGCGGAGCTGAAGAAGCTCTCACCCGGCAAATGGTACGGCTGGTACGTCTACGTGCGCGGGCGGGTGAGCCTGTACCGCGGCCGGCCGCAGATGAAGGCGGCCGAGGTCCGGCGCATCTGGATGGAGTGAGCCATGGTGTTCACGTCTCGTGGGCCAAATCCTCTGAAGCCTGCCCCTTCGAAAACAGGCTCCCGCAGCCTGCTTGCACTCCTCGCCGCGGCGCTCACGGCCGGCGCGTGCTCGGCGCCGCCCGAGCCGCCCCCGGAGGATCGCTGGACCGCAGGCGGCGATCTGACCGTGGTGCTCACCGCCTCTCCCTTCTCGCTTCGCCTCGAGGGGGCGACGCGTCGCGAGCTCGACCTCTTCGTCCAATCGCTCGACGAGATCGACGACGGCCGCTACTACGATCCCACCTTCGACGATCCCTACGAGCGCATCCGCGTCACCGGCCTCGAATCCGCAGCCGCCACCGATGACGGCTTCGAGGCCACCCTGCGCACGGACAAGCCGGGTCTCACGTTGGCCCTGAAAGCCCGCGACCTGGGAGACAGCGGCGTGCTGCTCTCGGTGGCGGCCGTGCCGGTCACGGGCATCGTGCACACCGGGCTCTCCATCGAGATCGCCGAGAACGAGGAGATCTACGGCTTCGGCGAGCTCTTCGATCACCCGCAGAGCCGGGGAAAGATCCGAAGCACCCGCTTCGACCTCGATGGCTCGATCCAGAGCGGCTACAACGAGCGCCACGTGAAGGCGCCCGTGTGGGTGAGCACCTCCGGACTGGGGGTGGTGGTCACCGATCCCGAGCCGGTGGTGGGGGACTTCACCGGTGAGGCGCACGCGGAGACCCTCATCGTCGCCCCGCGCATGGAGGTGGCCCTCTTCCACGCCCCGCACCCGGTGGAGACGGTGGCCCGCATGATGCGCCACACCGGCCTGCCTCCGCTGTGGCCTCGCTGGGTCTTTGCCCCGCAGCAGTGGCGAAACGAGCTGAAGCTCGTTTGCACCGTCCCCTGCGACGAGGGCTGCAATCCCTCCCAGACGGGACAGGACGTCGCGCTGAAGGACGCCACCGACATGCGCGCCCTCGACCTGCCCGGCAGCGTCATCTGGGTGGACGCGCCCTGGGAGACCGGCTTCAACACCTTCGAGTTCAACCCGGTGCAGTTCCCCGATGCCCAGGGGATGATCGACCGCCTGCACGAACTCGGCTACCGGGTCCTCGTCTGGGCCTCCCCCTTCGTCAACCGCACCGACGATTCGGACACCGTCTGCGGCATGGAGGGCGCCAACGCGGGCGGGCTCTATCCCTTCGCAAAAGAGAAGGGCTATCTGGTCAGGAACAAGGAGGGGAAGGTGCAGGAGTTCCCCTGGCGGGGAACCCAGGGGGCCCTGGTCGACTTCACCAACCCCGAGGCCTTCGAGTGGTGGAAATCGTTACTGCACCGGGTCACCGAGATGGGGGTCGAAGGCTTCAAGCTCGACTTCGACGAGTACGTGGTGCCCGCGCTGGACACGATCTCGGCCGAGGGCCTCTATGACTTCCACGACGGCTCGAGCGCCGCGGCGATGCATGGGCGTTACCACGCGCTCTTCCACCGCGCCCACTACGAGGCGCTCCTGGAGACGCACGGCGAGCCGGGCTACCTCATCGGCCGCAGCGGGGATGCCTACGACGGCGCCTGGACCACCGCCATCTGGCCGGGCGACTTGAACAGCGGTTTCGAGGAGCACCGCGAGCCGGGTCCACCGGGCGAGAAGCCGCGGGTGGGGGGCCTGCCCGCCGCCGTGAACGCCGCCATCTCCCTCGCCGCCAGCGGACACCCCCACTTCGGCTCGGACATCGGCGGCTACCGGGAAGGGATGCCCGACAAGGAGGCACTCGGGCGCTGGATCGAGTTCGGGGCCTTGTCGACGGTGATGCAGCTCGGCGGTGCCGGCGAGCACCACAACCCCTGGGACTTCGACTACTACGACCAGGAGACCCTCGACATCTACCGGCGCTACGCGAGGCTGCACACTCAGCTCCACCCCTACCTCTATGCCTACGTGGCGCGGAACAGCGAGGACGGCACCCCCATCGTGCGTGCGGCCGGCCTTCAGTACCCGAACGACCCGGCGATGCGCGCGGCGACCTACCAGTACTTCTTCGGCGCCGACCTCCTGGTGGCGCCGGTGGTGGTACGCGATGCGCGGGAGCGGGAGGTGGTCTTCCCCGAAGGCCGTTGGACGAGCTGGTGGGACGAGTCGGTGGTCGAAGGACCTGTGACCCAAGCCGTCCCGGCGCCCTTCGACGTCCTGCCCCTCTACGTACGAGAGGGCGCCCTCATCCCCCTCTTGCCCGAGGACGTGGACACCTTGGCGCCTGCCACCGAGCCGGGGATCGTCACCTACGAGGATCGCCTCGACACCCGCCTGCTCCGCGTCTATCCCGGGGCCGACGGCCGTTTCCAAATGGACGACGGCACGGTGATCACCCTGTCGGGAACGGAGCTGTCCTGGCGGGACGAGCCGCTGACGCGCACCTGGACGGTGCGCATCTCCTGGCACCTCGTCGACGCCGATGCGCCGTCGGCGGTGGAGGACGCAGATGGCCCGGTCCCAGAGGCCCCGACCCGCGGCGACCTCGAAGCGAGCGAGCGCGCCTACTTCTACGAGGACGGCGTCCTCTGGGTGCGGCTCCGCGGCCCGAATGGCCGGCTTCGGCTGACGCCGTAGCGGCGGCCGCTCGGCCGGCTGCTACATCAGCTTCTTCATCAGCCCGAGCTTCCCCGCATACGGAGGGTACTTGATCGAAGGATCGATGAAGGTCGCGCTCTTCAGCACGCTCTTTCGATGGGAGAAGGCCTCGAAGCCGGCATGGCCGTGGTAGGCACCGAGACCACTGCTTCGGATCCCGCCGAAGGGAAGCCTCGGATCGACCAGGTGCACCAGGGTGTTGTTCACGCATCCGCCGCCGAACGAGACCCGCTCCAGCACCAGTGCCTCATCGGCCTTACGGCGCGTGAAGAGATAGAGCGCAAGCGGGTTCTTCCGCTGCCGAATGATCGAGATCGCCTCCTCCAGATCGCGCACCTTCAGGATGGGCAGGATGGGCCCGAAGATCTCCTCCTGCATCACCGGATCCTCGAGGGTGACGCCCGTGAGCAGGGTGGGCGCGATGTACCGGGTCTCGGCATCGTACTCGCCGCCGATGACCACCTTTTCGGGATCGATGAGGCGCACGAGACGCTCGAAGTGGTGGTCGTTGATGATGCGCCCGTAGTCTGCGGCCTGCTTCGGATCGGGACCGTAGAAGGTGCGGATCGCGTCCTTCATCTCCTCGACCAGCGCATCGTGGACCGGTGCCTCCACCAGGACGTAGTCGGGTGCGATGCAGGTCTGCCCCGCGTTGAAGAACTTCCCGAAGACGATGCGCCGCGCCGAAACCCGGAGCGCGGCCGAGGCGGTGACGAGGGTGGGACTCTTGCCGCCGAGCTCCAAGGTGACCCGGGAGAGGTGCCGTGCCGCCGCCTCGGCGACGATCCGGCCCACCCGGGGACTGCCGGTGAAGAAGATGTGGTCCCATTCGCGGCCGAGGAGATCCTGCGAGACCTCGATGCCCCCCTCCACCACCGCGACCAGCTCCTCGGGGAAGACCTTCGGCAGCACCTCGGCGAGCGCCTTCGAAGAGGCGGGCGCCAGCTCGCTGGGCTTGAGCACCACGACGTTGCCGGCGGCGAGCGCCGGGATCATCGGCGCGAGCGCCAGCTGAATGGGATAGTTCCAGGGCGAGATGATGAGGTTGAGCCCGAGCGGCTGCCAGTAGACCTTGCTCTTCGACGGCTGCAGGGCAAGCGGCGAGACGTAGACCTCCGGCTGCATCCACTCCTTCAGGTGCCGGAGGGCATGGCGCACCTCACTCTGGGTCAGACCCAGCTCGGAGATCCACCCCTCCTCGCGGCTCTTGCCCAGATCGGTGTGAAGGGCGTCGAGAAAGACGTCCTCGTAGGTCTCGAGCATCCGCGCGAACTCACGGAGGCGATCGCGCCGATATCGGTAGGGGAGCGTGGCACCGCTCTCGAAGTGCGCCCGCTGCTTCTCGCGGAGCGCGGCGATGCGCGTTGCGAGCGCGTCTCGCTCCTGTGCCGCCCCTTCCGGTGAAGCGGGCGCCTCTCGCTTTTGCTGTGGTGTGGCCATGGCGACCTCCTGCGGCTCGTGGCCCGTGCCGAGTTCCGCCGGCGCGCCAGAGCGCCCGCGGCCCGCTACTGAGGGATCGAACACAGGCCGGTGTTCGGCTGGTTTTCTTCGGTGAGCCCGAGGGCCTCTCCCGTCTCGCACACGAAGCCCGTGGGGCACTGCGGCTCGCTCCCGTTCTCGGCACAGTATTGGAGGCAGAGGTCCTTGGGGCCACCCATCTCGTAGTTGACGGTGATGCAGATGTGGCCGGGGGCGCAGATCGCTTCGGGCGGGGTCGTGGCGTCGGGCTGTACCACGCAGGACTCTCCATGTACGGCAGTCCCTGCGGGAACGCAGGCGCGGAAGAACACACCTCGCGTGTCGACCGCGGCGATGCACCCCGTTCCAGGATCGCAGCCGCTGCCGTCGAGGGGATCGCACTCGAGCAGGCCCTGACAGAAGCCGTAGACATCGTTGTTGGGCAGCTTCAGCGAGCAGGTCTCACCCGTCCCGCAGCCGGCACCGCTCGCGAGATCGCAGAAGGCAAAGCAGGTGCTCGAGGGCGCGCCGGCGGGCCGCAGACACTGGGCCCCAGCCTCGCACACCTTGCCGGTGGTCCCACCGCAGGCCTCGCCGACCTTCGCGGCCCCGTCCTGCACCGCCTCGCACACCGGATCGCCGGTCTCCGAGAGGAAGCAGCGCTCGCCCGTGCCGCACCCGGTCTGGAGGACGGGGTTACACGGAGCACCTGTACCCCCGTCGCCCGTGCCGCCGTCGGCGCCTCCATCGGCTCCGCCGTCACCCGAGCCGCCGCCCGCGGGCCCACACGCAAGGCCGCCGGCGAGAAACGCTGCGAAGAGGACCGCGACCGTGCGACGCATCACCATGGGCCGACTGTACCCAATCGCATTCACGATGGGAAACGCCGCTGCTAGAAGGCGCGCATGCGCATCCTGCACACGATGATCCGCGTCGGGGACCTCGACCGCTCCATCGCCTTCTACACCGAGGTCCTCGGCATGCAGCTCCTCCGGAAGAAGGACAACCCGCCCTATCGCTACACCCTCGCCTTCGTCGGTTACGGGCCCGAGAGCGAGGGGGCGGTCTTGGAGCTCACCTACAACTGGGACCGCCACCACTATGACCTCGGCGACGGCTTCGGCCACATCGCCATCGAGGTGGACGACGTCTACGCCGCCTGCGAGGCGATCCGCGAGAAGGGCGGCACGATCACCCGAGAGCCGGGACCGGTGAAGGGCGGGA
The DNA here is from genome assembly GCA_964471535.1 of uncultured Myxococcia bacterium. Taxonomy (GTDB): domain Bacteria; phylum Myxococcota; class Myxococcia; order SLRQ01; family SLRQ01; genus CAYYHA01. The sequence goes on from CAYYHA010000074.1 coordinate 9,431, forward strand.
CCACCGAGATCGCCTTCGTCGAGGATCCCGACGGCTACAAGATCGAGCTCATCCAGAAGAGGCGCCCGCCGGCGGCGGGGTGAAGACAGGCCCAAGGCGGCGCGGCAGCCGGGGGTACGGCCACGGGGCTGCCCGCGGTTCGCCTCGCAGAGCCGAGGCTACTCCCCCCAAAGCTGCTTCCACCAGCTTCCCTTCTTCTTGCCCGTCTTCCCCGACTGCTCCTTCTTGCCCGTCAGACCGTAGCGCTTTCGGATCTTCTCGAGATCCCAGCCGGTGAGTTCGGCGAGGGTCTTCGCCTCCTGCTCCTGCCGCTTACGAACCTGCTCGAAGTAGGGGCCGGCGGCCTCGCAGGCGTCCGGGCTCCCCTTCCAGGGATGCCGCAGGACATAGCGCCCCTGGAAGTTGGTGCGATCCCCGGTCTCCTGGAAGACGAGGTCCTCGGGGAAGTGCTCGGCGTCGTAGCGCAGGTGGAGGCGGGTGACGAAGACGTTCTTCGCACCGCGGACCGCGGGGCGACGCCCGAAGCGCTGGGGGTTTTGCGGGCTCGAGGCACCGCCCTCCCAGAAGACGCCGAGCTCCCGCAGCTCCTGGTTGGAGAGCGGATCGGCGGCACAGGGATCACACCAGTTCATGTCCCAGGCGTACTCGAGAAAGACCGCCTTCATCTTCTCCTTCTTCACCTGGTGTTCGAACATCGCCTTGTAGAAGGTCGCGAAGTCCTCCTTGATGTAGGTGGGGATCTCCTGGCCGGTGGGCAGACGCACGGTGCGGTAGTTGGTGGTCTCGATTCGGCCGGTGCGGGTCAGGGCATAGACGAAGAGCTCCTGTGTGTCCTTCGCGTTCACCGTCCCCAGCCGGATGGGGAGCATGAACTTCTTGCTCTCGTAGGCCACCTGCAGCGGGGAGAGCCAGGTGTTGCCGGTGGCCGCGTGCCGCTCGAGGTCCACCTTGGCCACGAAGAACTTCAGGTCCTGCTTGATGTAGCTGCGAAGCACCGGTTCGGCCTTCTCTGGAAGCTTGTAGCCCTCCTGGTTCAGCCAGATGAGCAGGCCTTCGCTCTCCTTGGCCGAGAGGATGAGGATGTCGTACTCCCCCACGGCGTACTCGGCCTCGATGGTGACCCCGAGACTCTTGGCCGATCGACGCCGAGCCATGGCGCCTCCGGCACGCTCGGGGGTAGCCGCCATCGGCGGCAGGCGCCTGTACTCCGGGCGCGGCGTGCAGGGGTCCGGGTCGTGGTACTCGACCAGCCGCGGCGCCGAGTAGGCATCGAGGTGGTCGATGAACTTCGGCTTGCTGACGTGGATCTGCTCCCGCTCGAGGACGGTCGGCACCGGGACCACGATGGCGAACTCCTTCGGGTCACCCTCGTAGTCGTTGGCCATGGTGAGGACGGTGCGCTCACCGTCACGCACCAGGACCACGCGCGAGCGGTTGTTGAACAGCTTCGCGTCGGCCTTCGCCACGTAGAAGCCGCAAAAGGCGGAGGCGGAACGCAGCGGGAGCAGGCAGGCCAGCGCGGCGGTCAGGGTAAGCAGGGCTCGAAGCATCGGTGACTCCTTTCTCGCCGGGCCATTCGTAGCGCGGGCCCGGGAAGAGGCGGTCCAAGAGGGGAACGAAGGGGGCGGTGAGCACCAGCGCATAGATGAGGGCGTTTTGCTCCCAGAGGGAGAAGCGAAGCCACATCGCGAGCGCCGCCACCACGAAGGCGAAGAGGATCCGGCCGAGGCGCGTGTCGGGGAGGGTTTTCGGATCCGAGATCATGAAGAAGGCGAAGAGGACCAGCGCGCCGCTGCCCAGCTGGTGCAGAGGGATGGCCCAGGGATCGCCGAGATAGAGAGCCCGGGCGAAGAGCATGCCGGGAAAGGCGAGGAGGAAGGCGATGGTCACGTCGCTCCGCTCCGAGCGCCAGACGACCAGGATGCCCAGGCACGCAACGAAGAAGGCCACCGTCAGAGCGCTGCCCCACTGGCCGGGTGAGACCCAAGCGCCGTCGAAGAGGAAGGCCACCACCGCGATGCCCAGCGCCGTCGGATTGAAGATGTGCCGCCCACCGGTCCGCAGCACGAACTTGCTCCCGATCGCCAGCACGGTGGCGAGCACCGCCAGGAGCAGGCTGTGCGTGCGGAGCAGCAGGATCAGCGAGAGGGAGGAGATGAGCACCGAACGCGGGTCGAAGCGGATACGGGCCAGGCGGCAGGCGAGCCATTGCACGGAAAGCGCGGTGAGCGGGATCACCGCGGCAATGGCCGGCTCGATGGGGAGATCGAGCGCGAGCACGCCATAGCCGAGCACCGCCGAAAGGGCGGCCAGTTGGAAGTGACGCGGGTCACGTAGGAGCAGGCCCAGGGAATGAACGGGGGACTTCATCGTTCGAAGCGGTTGAACGCACGAGCCATGAAAAGGATCTGGCAGGACAAGGTGCTCGTCTTCATGCTCGTCGCGCTCGTCCTGCTCGCGCTCTCACTGCTCCTCCCCGCTCGGGCGGCGGGGCCAGGGGAGCCTAGGGAAACGCCGAAGCTGGCGGAACGGGCCAGCCGCGCCCGCCTAGAGCGCATCTCGGAGGCGCCGCGGGTGCGCGCCGCCCGGGCCCGCGTGGGCCAGGCACTTCGGTCGCGCTTCGAACGCGCGGGCATCGGCTATCCCCCAGAGCTTCTGTTCATTCGTATCTTCAAGGCGGACGACGTCCTCGAGCTGTGGGCGGGCCGAAAGGGCGAGCCGCTCCGCCTGGTCCAGCGCTATCCCATCTGCGCCCGATCGGGAAGCCTCGGACCCAAGCGCCGCCAGGGCGACCTGCAGGTGCCCGAAGGCATCTATCGGATCGACCGCCTCAACCCCTGGTCGAGCTACCACCTCTCCCTGGGCATCGACTATCCCAACCGAAGCGACCGGATCCGAGGCACGCGCCCCCTGGGCGGCGACATCTTCATCCACGGCGACTGCGTCACGATCGGCTGCGTACCCCTCACCGACCAGAAGATCGAGGCGCTGTTTCTCGCGGTGCTCGACGCCCGCCTCGCCGGCCTCCGGGAGGTGCCGGTACACCTCTTTCCCACCCACCTCGATGCGGCGGGCATGGCGCGGCTGCGGGCCCTGCCGCAGGCGAGGCGGCACCTCGCTTTCTGGGAGGAGCTTCGCCCCATCTACGAGGCCTTCGAACGCACCCGGAGGATCCCAAGGGTGCGCATCGATCCGACGACGGGAGCCTACCGGCTCGAGGCAGCTTCTTCGCCGTGACGAACGCTGCGCCCCCAGCCACCCGTATTCTCCTTCCTCCACCCCCGGATTAGGGTTCCGCCCGTGCATCCCTTGGTCCGCATCGCAAGACGTCTTGCACGGGAAGTCGGTAGCTTGAGGTTTGGGCCACCGACCACCCATGTCTACAACCCGCTCGACTACGCTCGGGTGCCCCACGAGCGCTACCTCCGCCGCTATGGGAACGCGCCCAAGGAAGTGGTGCTCGTCGGGATGAACCCGGGCCCCTGGGGCATGGCCCAGACCGGCGTGCCCTTCGGTGAGGTCTCGCTGGTGCGGGAGTGGCTGGGGATCGACGGCCCGGTGGAGCGGCCCGCTCGGGAGCACCCGAAGCGCCCCATCGAGGGCTTTTCCTGCCGGCGGAGCGAGGTCAGCGGCTCCCGGCTCTGGGGCCTGGCCCGGGAGCGCTTCGGCACGCCGGAGACCTTCTTCGCGCGCTTCTTCGTCTACAACTACTGCCCCCTGGCCTTCCTCGAGGAGAGCGGCCGCAACCGGACCCCTGACCGCCTTCCGGCGCGGGAGCGGGCTCCGCTCTTCTCCGCCTGCGACCGAGCCCTGTCGGAAGTGCTCGCCTACCTGCAGCCAAAGTGGGTGATCGGCGTGGGCCGCTTCGCCTTCGGACGCATCGAGGCGGTGAGCCAGGGTGCCCCCTGGCGCACCGGACAGATCCTCCACCCCAGCCCCGCCAGCCCCAAGGCCAACCGCGGCTGGGCGAAAACGGTGGAGACGCAGCTCGCCGCCCTGGGCCTCTCTGTCTGACGGCGCTTGGCCGGTGGCCCTTCGCCCGCGATCCACGTCTTGCCTCCATCCCGCAGGCGACGGCTCAGGCTGGCACGCAGCCGTAGAGACTGGCGAGGAGAAGCGGCCTGCCGCACCCGACGGAGGCCGCCAAGCTCCGCTTCTGCGCAGCTCAGCCTCCCCCCAAGAATCACTCCGACGAATCCGCCCAAGATGGCACACCCGAGCGCCCCGGGTCGCAGATGAACCGGCGAACGGAGCGGATCGCATCGGGTGCCCGAAGGCGTCCACGGGGGACGCATGGGGTCATCCGGGGCGGCGCCGCCGACGGCATGCAGCTGGTGCTCTGGCCCTTCGCTCCGGTAGGGTGGAGCCGGAAGGAGGGGGTGCCGTGACCCATGCCTACAGCGACGACGATCTGGTCGTGGTCCTCGACGAGCTGACGCCGGCAAACGCGGAGATCGTGGCCGCCTATCTCAACGCGCAGGGGGTGGAGGCCTTCACGCGGGACGTCAACACCGAGAGCGTGCTCCCAGGTATGGGCATCCACGGGGCAAAGGTGGCGGTGCGGGCCGGGGACGCCGAGCGGGCGCGGGAGCTCGTCCGCATCGTCGAGCAGGTCAGCGACGAGGAGCTCGAGGCATTGGCGCTCGGATCGAAGCCCGACGGGGGCAGCCCGGAAGAGGGCGGTGACGCAGGGGCACGGGAGCCGACCCCGCCTGATTCCGAGCGCTGAGGCGCCCCGTACGCATCCGACGCACACCGGGTTCGGGTGCACAGAGACCAGCGGCGGGAGCCGGGCCCAGCGCTTGCCCCCGGGCAGGGGCCACGCTATGGCAGCGCCCATGGAGCCGCAGGAACTTCGCCCGAGCCCCCGTCCCGGTGACCCCGAAGTCGACGAGGCCCTCGCCCTCGAGCACGGCCTCTCCCCCGAGGAGTGGGAGCGCGTCCTGCGCATCCTGGGGCGCACCCCGACCTTCACGGAGCTGGGGATCTTCAGCGTGATGTGGAGCGAGCACTGCTCCTACAAGTCGAGCCGCGTCCACTTGAAGCGCCTGCCCACCGAAGGGCCGCGGGTCCTGCAGGGCCCCGGGGAGAACGCCGGCGTGGTCGACGTGGGTGAGGGCATGGCCGTGGCCTTCAAAATCGAGAGCCACAACCATCCCAGCTACATCGAGCCCTACCAGGGCGCCGCCACCGGGGTAGGTGGCATCCTGCGCGACGTCTTCACCATGGGCGCTCGCCCCATCGCCTCGCTGAACTCGCTGCGCTTCGGCCGGCCGGAGCATCCCCGCACGCCCTACCTGGTCAGCGGCGTGGTGGCGGGCATCGGCGGCTACGGCAACTGCGTCGGCGTGCCGACGGTCGGGGGCGAGGTCTACTTCGACGAGGCCTACGACGGAAACTGCCTCGTCAACGCCTTCACCTTGGGCGTGCTTCCGGCCGATCGCATCTTCCGCGGCGAGGCGTCGGGACCTGGAAACCCCGTGCTCTACGTAGGCGCGAAGACGGGACGCGACGGGATCCACGGCGCCACCATGGCAAGCGACGTCTTCGACGAAGAGAGCGAAGCGAAACGCCCGACCGTTCAGGTCGGAGATCCCTTCACCGAGAAGCTCCTCCTCGAAGCCTGTCTCGAGCTGATGGCCACCGATCTCATCGTCGGGATCCAGGACATGGGTGCCGCCGGGCTAAGCAGCAGCAGCGTCGAGATGGCCGACCGTGCAGGCACGGGCATCCGCCTCGACCTCGACCGCGTCCCAAGGCGCGAGGAGGGGATGACGCCCTACGAGATCATGCTCTCCGAATCGCAGGAGCGCATGCTCATGGTGATCCGGCGCGGCTGCGAGGAGGAGGCCCGACGCATCTTCGAGAAATGGGACCTCGATGCGGTGGTGGTAGGCGAGGTGATCGAGGCGCCGTACCTCGTTCTGGAGGAGCGCGGAAAGACGGTGGCGGCCCTTCCCATCCAACCACTGACTGCGCAGGCGCCGCGCTACGAGCGGGAACAGCGCCGGCCCCAGTGGCTCGATGCGCTCCACGCCTTCGATCCCGACACGCTTCCCGAGGCGGAGGACCACAGCCAGACCCTGCTCACCCTCCTCGCCTCGCCCAACATCGCCAGCAAGCGCTGGATCTACGAGCAGTACGATCACATGGTGCGCCTGGGCACTGTCGTTCGGCCCGGAGAGGCCGACGCCGCGGTGGTGCGCGTTCCCGGTACCTCGCGCGCGGTGGCGCTCTCGGTCGACTGCAATCCGCGCTATGTCTATCTCGACCCGCGCATCGGCGCTCGCCACGCGGTGGCCGAGGCGGCAAGGAACGTCTCGTGTGTGGGGGCCGAGCCGCTTGCCGTCACCGACTGCCTCAACTTTGGAAATCCGGAGAACCCGGAGATCATGTGGCAGTTCGCGCAGGCGGTGCAGGGCATCGCCGAGGCGTGCGAAGCCCTGCAGACCCCCGTCGTCTCCGGAAACGTCAGCCTCTACAACGAGACCGAGGGCAAGGCGATCCTTCCGACGCCCACGGTGGCAATGGTGGGCCTCTTGCGCGACCCCGATCGTCACGCCGTCTCCTACCTGAAGGGTGCCGGCCGCGCCATCGCGCTCCTTGGGGTGACTCGGGGCGAGATCGGAGGCAGCGAGTACCTGTGGACCGTGCATGGAACCCGCGCCGGCCGGCCACCAGCGATCGACCTCGAGTTCGAGGGGCGGGTGCAGCGCGCGGTGCGCCGCATGATCGCCGAGGGCCTGGTGGAGACGGCGCACGACGTCAGCGAAGGGGGCATTGCGGTGGCGCTAGCGGAGCTGTGCCTTTGCACCCGGCACCCCGACGATCCTGCGGTGGGCCTCGAGGTCACCCTGCCGGAGC
>CAYYHA010000075.1:0-16231 GCA_964471535.1 uncultured Myxococcia bacterium
CTCTCCAGACGGACGATCCCGCCACGGCGCCGGCTCCGGACCCGACGGTGGTCACAATCGAGTACGCGCCCGACTTCAGCGGCTCCTCGAAGGTGGGTGTGGATAGCAACGGCGCCCCGCTCGAGCCCAACGATCGCGTGACGTATACGGTCACGATTCGAAACGACGGAAACCGCGATGTCACCATCGACCTCGTCGACGATCTGCCGGCGGGCGTCGGGTCTTGCACCCTCGTCGCCGCTCCCCCGGGCAGCAGCTGCTCCGCTTCGGGGGGGGCGAACGGCACCGGCCAGCTTCTCTTGAGCGGGCATCCGGCCGCTTCGGGGAGCATCACCGTGATCGAGTTCGAAGTGGTCGTGGATCCGCTGGTCGCAGACGGCACCGTGGTCCAGAACGAGGCACGTGTTTCCGTGCGGGAGACGGGTGGAAACTTCGTCCTGCGTTCGGCACCACTGACGGTCCTGGCCCGGCCCGACCTGGGCACCTCCACCAAGTCGGTCGTGGATTCGAACGGGGGTGACGTGCGCCCCGGGGACGTCCTGGTCTACACGCTGGAGATCCGCAACACCGGGAACCGGCCGGCCACCGATGTCGTCGTGGACGATCCGGTGGACGCCAACCTGGTGGCGGTGCTGCCGGGAGACGGGGGCGTGTACGGCGGCGGAAGCATCCGATGGGACGCCACGGGCACGCCGGCGCTGGCCTCCATCCCGGTGAGGGGCACCGTGCGGCTGACCTTCTCGGCCGAGGTGGCCCGGCCCCTCGCGGACGGGACGCGCATCGCCAACCAGGCCTTCGTCTCCGCGGCTGAGCTCGCGGCACCGGTGCCCACCGACGACCCCGCTACACCGGCGGTGGACGATGCCACCGCCGTTCGGGTCGTCTCGGCCCCCATCCTGGCGGCGACGACGAAAACGGTGACGGATCTGGACGGGGGCGCCGTGCGCCCGGGCGACCGGCTCCGGTACACGATCACGCTGCGGAACACCGGCGATGCCGTTGCGACGGGCGTACAGGTCGTCGACGACCTGGATTCGGCGCTCCAGAACGTCACCGTGCAGGGCGGCGGAGTTCTCTCCGGCACGCGCATCACCTGGACTCTGCCGGTACTCGATCTCTCGCCCGGCGGCGACGTGGATCTGATCTTCGAAGCCGAGGTGGCCCGCCCGCTGCCGAACGGTACGGTGATCGCCAACCAAGCCTTCGTGAGCAGCAACGAGGTGGCGACGCCCGTGCCCAGCGACGATCCCGGTACACCCGCCGCAGACGACGCCACCGTCGTGACGGTACAGAGCACGCCCGACCTCTCCTCGACCACCAAGACGGTGGTGGACTTCAATGGCGGCGCCCAGATGCCGGGCGACGAGCTGCGCTACGAGATCGTCCTGCGCAACACCGGCGACGGGGTCGCCCGCGACGTCGTGGTCACCGATCCCATCCCCAGCTGTCTGACCGATCTCCGTCCGGAGGCCGGTGGCGTGCTCTCCGGCGGCAGCCTCCGCTGGGATGGTGCGAGCACGCCGGCGCTGCTCGCCGTGGGCGCCGCCGAGGTACGCCTCGCCTTCCGAGCTACGATTGCCCCGGGGACGCCGGACGGAACCATCTGCAGCAACCAGGCCGTGGTGGCCTCACCGGATCTGGCGGCGCCGGAGCCCACCGACGATCCCTCTACGCCCGCAGTGGACGATCCCACCACGATCACCGTGGAGTCCCGGCCGGTCCTCGAAGAGAGCACGAAGGTGGCCCGCCTCCTCCAGGACCGGAACGGGGACGGGCGCTTCAGCCCCGGCGATCGGATCGAGTACGCCATCGAGATCCGGAACACCGGTACCGAGGTGGCCCCCCAGGTCTCCGCCCGCGATCCCATTCCCCCCCAACTCGTGAACGTCGCCCTGAGCGCCGGCGGGAGCGTGGGCGGCGGGGAGGCGAGGTGGAGCCTCGGCGATTTGGCGCCCGGCACATCGGTCACCCTGACGCTAAGTGGCGATCTCGTGGCGCCCCTGGACGACGGGACGCCGGTTTCCAACCAGGCCTTCGTGAGCTTCAGCGGGGCCGGGGCTGAGGTGGGAACGGACGATCCCTCGACGCCGCAGCCGGGAGATCCCACCGTCGTCGTCCTCGCCGCGGCGCCGAGTTTCGACGAGACGGAGAAGACCGTCGCCGATGCGAATGGGCCGCCGGTGCGCCCGGGCGATACGCTCACCTGGACGATCACCGTGAGGAATACGGGCACCATGGTGGCCCATGGCGCCGTGGTGCGCGATACCCTTCCGCCCGAGCTGAGCTTCGTCTCGGCGAGCGCAGGGGGCAGCTACGATCCTGCGACCCGAAGCGTCACGTGGTCGCTCGGAGACGTCTCGTTGGCTCCCGCGGACGATCGGACGCTGACACTCGTCACGACGGTCGCCACACCCCTCGACAACGGTACGGCGGTTGCCAACCAGGCCTTCGTGGAGAGCGCCGAGACCCCCGGGCCGACGCCTTCCGACGATCCGCGGACGGTGGCCGTAGACGATCCCACGACGGTCACCGTCGTCTCCGGCTCCGACTTGAGTGCGAGCACGAAGACCGTCACGGATCCCAACGGCGGCGAGGTGAGGCCCGACGATCTCCTCGAATACACGATCACCGTCATCAACACCGGCGATGCCATCGCGCGCAACGTGACGATCACCGATGGCCTCGATCCCTCACTGAGCGTGGAATCCGTCCTCGATGGTGGCCGCCTCGCGACGACGGGGGGCGGAGCGACCGTGGTCTGGGACGCCTCGGGGACGCCGGCGCTCTCTGCGGTCGCGCCCGGGGAACAGGTGACGGTGCGAGTGCGGGCGCGCGTCCTCCTGCCCCTCGACGATGGGACCGTGATCGCCAACCAGGCCTTCCTGCTCGCCGACGATCTCTCGCTCCCCGTTCCCACCGACGACCCGGCGACCCCGGCACTCGACGATCCCACCTCGGTGGTGGTTCGCAGCGCGCCCGATCTCAGCGCGGCCACGAAGGCGGTGCGGGACGTCGACGGCGGCGAGCTGCGGCCCGGGGATCTCTTGGAGTGGACCCTCCGAGTCGAGAACCGGGGGGACATGCGGGCGCGCGACGTGGTGGTCACCGATCCGCTTCCGCCCGAGCTCGTCTTCGTCTCCGCGGCGGCGGGGGCCAGCTATGACGCAGGGACGCATACCGTCGTCTGGCAAGCCGGGGAGCTCCTGCCCGGGGCCGCTGCCGCGAAGTCGCTGCGCCTCGTCACCCGCCTCGCCCTCCCCCTCGACGACGGCACGACCGTCGCGAATCAGGCGGTGGTGGCCTCTCCCGACCTGCCCGCGCCGGAGCCGACCGACGATCCGGCCACGCCGGCAGCGGACGATCCCACCACCGTGGTGGTGCGGGCCGCGCCGAACCTCGAGGGCGCGACGAAGGTGGTGGTGGACATGGACGGTGGGGACGTGCTCCCTGCAGACCTGCTCACCTACACGATCACGGTGGAGAACACCGGTGACATGGTCGCGCGCGGCGTGACCCTCCGCGATCCGGTCCCACCGGAGCTCGTCGACGTGACGCCCGCCGATGGAGGCGTCTTCGATACGGCCAGCCGCACCATCCACTGGCCCGCGGCCGAGATCGTGCCCGGCGGCGCGCCGCTCGTGCGCTCGTTCACCGCCCGGGTCCGGCCTCTCACCCGGGATGGAACGGTGGTCGCCAACCAGGCCTGGATCACGGTCGGCGGAGTCGAGCTCCCCACCGACGACCCGGCGACCCCAGCCCTCGACGATCCCACCACGGTCGTGGTGCACGCCTCTCCGAACCTCGCCGAGTCCACGCTCACGGTCGAGGACGTGGGCGGCGGCCTGCTCTGGCCGGGGGACACGCTTCTGTACACCCTGACGGTGCGCAACACCGGCAACACCTATGCGACGGATGTCCGGGTCGAGGTGCCCCTCGACGGAAACCTCGAGCAGGTGCAGCCCGAGCAGGGAGGCAGGGTGCAGGCGAATCTCCTGCTGTGGGACTCCTCGACCACCCCGGCCCTCGCGCAGCTGACCCCGGAGAGCGGTGGCGAGGTGGTCCTGCGCTTCCGTGCGCGCGTGCGCGCCGACGTCCCCGACGGGACGGTGGTGCGCGAGCAGGCCTTCCTCGAGGCCGCGGAGACCCCCGCCGTGCCCTCGGACGATCCGGCCACCCCCACGCCGGGAGACGCCACCCGCATCGTGGTGGCCTTCCCCGATCTTCGCGTCACGAAGACCGTCGCGGATCTCGACGGTGGAGCGGTGGAGCCGGGGGACCGGCTGCGTTGGACCCTCGAGGTGAGCAACGAGGGTTCGGTGGCGGCGACAGCGCTTCGCATCGTCGATCCCGTGGATACCGCCGCACTCGTCGAGGTAGCGGCAGAGGACGGGGGCAGTCTCGCCGGCGGCACGGTGACGTGGACCTTCCCAGAGCTCTTGCCGGGGGCCCGGAAGGCAGTGCACTTCAGCGCCCGGGTGCGCCCCCTCACCCGCAACGGTACGGAGATCGCCAACCAGGCCACGGTGGACGCTGCCGAGCTGCGCGAGCCGCTGCGCTCGGATGACCCGGCCACGCCGGCGGTCGGGGATCCCACCGTGGTGACGGTGACCGCGGCACCTGCCTTCGACAACGCGGTGAAGTCGGTGGAGGACCTCGATGGCGGCGACTTCGTACCGGGCGACCGGATCCGCTACACGCTCACCATCGAGAACACGGGCAACACCTTCGCCACCGATGTGGTGGTGAGCGATGCGATCGACGAGCGTCTCGAAGAGGTGGTGCTCTCGCCACCGGGGCAGTGGGACGGTGCCGTGGCTCGGTGGACGGCCGCCGAGGTGCCCCAGCTCGCCAGCGTGAGCCCCGGCCAGCCGCTGGCCTTCACCATCGAAGCGCGGATCCGTGCGCCGCTGGCCGATGGCACGGTCATCGAGAACCAGGCGGTGGTGAGCAGCGCCGAGGATCCTGCGCGACCGTATCTGACCGATGATCCCACGACCCCCGCGCCGGGGGATCCCACGCGCTTCACCGTCTTCTCCGCACCGCGGCTCTCACGGAGCGAGAAGTCGGTGACCGACCTCAACGGCGGAAAGGTGGAGCCCGGCGATCTCCTCGAGTACGAGATCGTCGTCGTCAACGACGGGACCGAACGGGCCACGGGGGTGGTGCTGCGCGATGCCGTTCCGTCGCTCACCCGCTATGTCCCAGGGTCCACCACGCTCAACGGAGAGCCGGTCCCCGATGGTCCCGGTGGGGCCTTCCCCCTGGCCACGGGCCTCGTCGTGCACTCGGCGCGGGCCGGCACGCCGCAGGGCGTGGTCCTGGTCGACGACGGCCGCTTCCCCGACGACGAGGCGGCGCGGGTCGTCTTCCGAGTGCAGGTCCTCGATGATGCGCCCGGCGGTGCCGCCATCGCCAACCAGGGACGCCTCGTCTCCGACCGGACGGCCGAAGTCGGGACCGACGACCCGGCGACGCCGGCAGCCGGCGATCCCACGGTGGTGGTGGTGGGCGAGGCGGTCCACCTCGCCGATGCGACCAAGACCTGGGAGCTGGTGGAGGACCACGAGACGGCCTCGGTGGTGGAGCCCGGCGACGTGGTGCGCTACCGCATCGTCGTGCCCAACCGGGGCACGGTCGATGCGCTGGGCGTGCAGGTGGAGGACCGCCTGCCCGCGGGAGCCGAGTACCTGCCCGGCACGCTCACGCTGGACGGCGTTTCGCTCACCGACGCGCCGGACGGCGATCCCGGGCAGGTCGAATCCGGCATCGTCACGGTGCGGCTCTCGCGGCTGGGGCGAGGGGAGGCGGCGACGCTCACCTTCGACGTGCGGGTGACCGAAGAGGCACCGCCGACCCTGGTCAATCAGGCCCGCGTGACGGCGACGGGCCCCGGCGGGCGCCCCATCGAGGAGGCGACCGACGCGGATCCCAGCGTTCCCGGCGACCAGCCCACGGTGGTGCCGGTGGGTGCGCTTCCGGTCCGGGACCTGTCCACCTCCACCAAGACCGTCGAGGACCTCGATGGGGGCCGCGTGCAGCGCGGCGACCTGCTGCGCTACACGCTGAGCATCCGGAACACGGGCAACGCTCCGGTGACCGGAGTGATCGTGGAGGACGACCTGCCGCCCTGGACCGAGGTGGAGGAGGTGGAGGCGCCCGCCGGCGCAGGTCGTATCGTGGAGCCGCCGCCGGCAGGGCAGCACCAACGGGGTCGGGTGCGGGTGACGCTCGGCGATCCGCTGGCACCCGGAGCGACGGCGAGCATCGGTCTCGTGGTCCGCGTCAGCCGCGAGGCGCCCGATGGGGCGCGGATCGTGAACCTGGGGACGGTCAGCGCCGACGGGGTGGAGGCGCAGCCGCTCGGGCCCGCGGAGGTGGTCGTGGGAGCGAGCCCGGGCACCGGCGGCTACAGCGGGCGGGTCTACTGGGACCTTGGTGAGGCAGGCCCCTACGATCCCGACGAGGACGTGGCGCTCTCCGGCTTCACCGTGCTCGCGCGGCCCCCGGGAGATCCCTCGGGCGAGGTGCTGCGCAGCGCCGTCAGCGACGGGCGCGGTGACTTCACGCTGCTCGGGCTTCTGCCCGGGCGCTACCGCCTGGAGTTCCGATCGCCGTCGGGCGCCGTCTTCCTCGCCCTCGAGGCCGACGCGGTGCGTGCCGATGGGGTCACGGCCGCCGATGGTGCCATCGACCCCAGCGGCGTCGTGTACCGGGCCTCCGATGGGACCGGCGTGGCCGGGGCGCGGGTGTACCTCCTCTACGACGAGACGCAGGTGGGCCTTCCCCCACTTCCCTGCGACGAGAACCAGGAGCCGGTGCAGCTCGTCTCGGATCCTTCGCTGGGTGCTACGGCGGCCCAGCCGGTGCCGAGGCCGGTGGGCGAGGCCTGTCTGCCCGCCGGACAGCAGGGACAGGTGACCCCCGATGGCGCAGGTGCAGGCCTGTATCGCTTCGACGTGCCACCCGCCGATCCACCCATGGCCTATCGGCTGCAGGTCGTTCCCCCTGCGGCGCAGCTGGGCTTCCCGTCGGTCACCGTGCCACCGCAGCCCGGCTTCGCGCCCGCGGGCGAGGTGGTGCCCGACGACCGCCCCAACCCGGCCCTGCGCTACCCCTATTACCTGCGCTTTCGCATCGGGAGTGCCGAGGACGAGGTCACCCACAACCATGTACCCCTCGACCGCGTCGGCGACCTCATCGAGGTGCGAAAGGTCGCCTCGCAGGGCACCGCGTCGGTGGGCGACCTCGTCACCTACACCATCACCGTTCACAACCGCTCGGGGGAGGATCTGCGCGCCATTCCGGGCGGCGTGAGCGGGGGTCTCTTCCTCCAGGACGTCCTCCCCGAAGGCTTCGGCTACGTGGACGGAACGGTCAGCGCGGTGCGCCGGATCCTCTCACCCGATGGCGGGGTGCAGAAGCTCTGCCCCCGCATCGGTGAGGATGCGGTGAGCTGTCCCAGCCAGCACCAGGGACCCCAGCGCGCCCTGCCCGGCAAGGCGGGGCCGGCGGTGGGTCGGGTGCTCTCGTTCGGGCCCTACGACCTGAAGGCCGGCGAGGTGCTCGAGCTTACCTACACCGCACTCGTGGGGGCGGATGCGCCGTTCGGCGAGGCGACCAATTCGGTCGCGGCCCTCTTCGACAACGTGCGGGTGGGGCAGGCGCAGGCGGTGGTTCGCGTGATCGAGGATCCCCTCTTCGATCAGGGCACGGTCTTCGGAAAGGTCTACTGCGACGAGAACGGCAATCGGCGCCAGGATGCGGACGAGCGCGGCCTTCCAGGCGTTCGCATCTACGCCGACGTGGGCCACTTCGCCGAGACGGACGGGGTAGGGAAGTACCATCTCCACCGGCTGCCCGCCGGACTTCGCCTGTTCAAGATCGATCCTGGGACCCTGCCCCCTGGATCCGAGCTTCCGGGCTATTCGACGCGGCCGCTCTATCTGACGCGGGGGCTCGATACGACGCTCGACTTCCCGATCCGTTGCACGTTCGAGGTGGTGCGGCCCGTACGCATCGGCGTGCGCACGCAGAAGGCGCCGCCGGTGGTGCGCGTGAAGGGCAGCCTCGAGACGCTGGCCGTCTCCATCGGCGAGACGCCGATCGCGGTGCTGGGCGCCCAGGTGGTCCTCGAGAGCGAGGGGAAGCAGGTGAGGGAGGGGGCGCCACCCTGGCCGCCCGAGACGCCTCTTTCCTTCCGAGCTTCGGTCCGCGGAAGCCCGGCGGCCTGGCGCTTCGTCGTGGCATCGCCGGAGCCGGAGAAGGCGCCCCCCTACCGCTGGCCAGTCGTCTTCGAGCGGGCGGGTGAGGGCGCGCCGCCGGCCCGGATCGAGTGGGACGGAACGGGTGCCGCGCCGGGGCACACCTATGCCTACTGGCTGGAGGTGGTGGGTTCGGTGGCCCTCGCTGCGCGCAGCCCTATTCGCATCTTCGAGGCGGCGCCCGAGGTCGATGCCCCGGTGCGCCTCGAGCTCGTGCTGCAGGGGCGCAACTTCAAGGAGCGCGCTACGGCGCCCACCGAAAGGCTCATCGGCGCTCTGAAGCCGGCGCTGGAGGCGCTGCGCGCCGATCCCGAGGCGCGTGTGGAGATCGAGGTCCACGTGGACAGCGGCTATGGGGAGGAGGCGGAGCCACTCACGCAGGCTCGGGCGGAAGCCATCCGCCGCCATCTGATCGATGCGGGGATCGACCCTGCGCGCATCACGGCGGTGGGGCGCGGCGCGCACGAGCCGCTTGCGCCCAACGTCGGGCGTCGCAACCGGCTCAGGAATCGGCGGGTGGTGGTGCGCGTGCTCGGGCCGGTTCCGAGGGCGAAGCCCCACGATCTGGTAGCGCCCTTCGTCCGCGTTCGAGGGGCAGAGGAGGTCACCGTGGATGCGGCGGGTACCTTCGAGGTGAGCGTCGATCTGCCCGAGGACGGAAAGATGGCCGTCGGCTTGGGGCGGGCGGATGGTGCGACGTATGGGGTCGCGGTCCGATTGGACCCCGAGGGTGCGGCCGTGGAATCGGTGCAGGAGGATCTGGAGCTGGCCCGGCAGGCTGCGGATCTGGTCCCCGGCGCCCCGGCGGGGACGGTACCGAAGCGTCTTGCGCCGCCTGGAGCATCGCCCGGCGCGGCCGAGGCAGCCCCATCGCTTCCCCAGCCCTCGGCACCGTCCGCAGCGGCGCAGGCCTCGACGCTGGTGGTCGAGCTCGGAGGGCCTGGTCAGCCGAGTCGCGTGCAGGTGGACGGCAAGACCGTTCCGCTGCCACTTCTCACCCTGGCGGTGGCCCGGAAGGGCGAGGGGCGGCCGGTGCGCCTGCGGCGAGACGGCCGTCCCCGTCGGCCGCTGCGCTTCGTGCCCGGCTCGGCGGTGCCGGTGACGCCCGCGAAGTGGCGGCTCGTGGTGACGACCGCAGAGGGTGAGGAGATCGCCTCGGTGACGGGAACGGGCGCGCTGCCCCCCGCCATCGTCTGGAACGGGGAGGGTCCCGGAGGTGGGCCCGCGCTCGCAGCGGGGCGAGGCTACCGCTTCTACCTCGAAGCGACCGATGCCGACGGCAACCTGGGGCGGTCAGCCGCGGGGGCCTTTGCCACCGCCGCACGTGGGTTCAGCCGCACGCTGCGCGGTCTCTTCGCACCGGGAGGTACGGTGCTCGGCCCCAAGGCCAAGCGCCGGCTCGCGCGGCTCGCGCGACAGATCCCCGAAGGTGCGCGGGTGCGGGTCACCGCACACAGCGACAACGCAGGCGGCGCACTCGCGGCAAAGGCGCGCACCCGTGCGCAGGCCAACGCTGTCGAGAAGGCGCTGCGCGCCGCCGGAGTGAAGGGCCCGATCACCGCCGTGGCGATGGGGAGCGATCGGCCACTCTTCCCCAATCTCACTCCGAAGAATCGAGCGCTGAATCGCCGCGTGGAGATCGTGGTGCAGCCGCCGCCCGCGCGGGTGCCCGCTGCCGCCGAGACGGTGGCTGCGGTGACCGTCGACGGTCGGGCGGCAGAGCCGCAGGCGGGCGCATCGCGCTGGGTGGCGACGCTGCCGGCGGATGCCGAGCGCGTGGAGCTTCAGGTGCACGCCGCGGACGGCCGCTTCGCGCGCTATCACGTCGTGGTACCACGGGCGGCGGCGCCTGCCGGGGCGCAGGCGGCTGCGTCTGAAGACGCCGGCGCGGCGGGCGGTCCGCGTCTGGCAGAGGCGGGCACGCGCCTTGGCGAGGAGGTGGCGGCCATGGCAAGCGGCGCGCACGAAGCCGGGCCGGCGCATGCGGGCGGGCCTTCGGCGTCCCGGGCGCCGTCGCAAGAGGGTCAGGGGGAGGCCGGCGGCGAGATACGCGCGGACGAAGCGGGCGCCGAAGGGACGCAGGCCCTAGGCGCCGAGCCGGTTCCCGCTCCGGTGCACCCGGGGCCACCCGAGTACGAGACGGTGCTGACCGACAGGTCCGCGGTGGACCCTGCGAAGGTGCCGGTGGCGCGCACCGTCGTGCTGCTCCCAAGGGAGGGGGCGCGGGTACGAGGCGACCGGCTGGCCGTAGTGGGCGAGACGGCGCCCGGCGCCTGGGTGCGGGTCAACGGGGAGGAGGTGTCCGTCGATCCATCGGGCCGCTTCGCCACGGCGGTGGCGCTGCCCCGCGGCAGGAGCACCGTGGTGGTGCAGGCGAAGGACGCCGAGGGGAACGAAGCCTCGGTGCAGCGCACCGTGGTCAGCGATCCCGACGGCCTCTTCGTGATGGGCCTCGCCGATGGGAGCGTGGGTGTTCGGGGTGCCGAACTCGACGGTGTGCGACCGCACACGGAGATCACCTTCGGCCCCGCCTACGGGCACGGCCGTGGCGTGCTCTACGCGAAGGGTCGATGGAAGGCGGAGATCGGGCCCTGGGAGGACTTCGACCTCACGCTCCACGTGGACACGGCCCGCACCGCCGAAGAGAGCTACGAGAAGGTGCTCATCGAGCCCGAGCGCCACTATGCGATCTACGGGGACGAGGGCCTCGAGGAGGAGGACGTGGCGGCAGCGGGGCCGCTCTACCTAAAGATCCGCGCCGACCAGAGCTCGGCGGAGATGGGCAACTTCGAGACGAGGCTCGGCACCGGCGGCCTCTTCCGATACCGGCGCGCCCTCTACGGGGCGAGGCTGAAGATCGACGAGGCGTGGAGCGAGGCGCTTCGCACGCAGGGTGAGGGTTTCTTCTCCGACGGAGCCCTTGGGGTCACCCACGGGCAGGCGGTGCTGCAGGGGACGGGGGGATCTTTGTACTTCCTCCCCGTCGGCGACATCGTGGAGGGGAGTGAGCGAATTCGCATCGTCGTCCGCGATCGTCTGACGGGCATCGAGCTGTTCACCCGGTGGCTGGTGCGCAACGTGGACTACGTGGTGCGCTGGCAGGAGGGACAGGTCGTGCTGAAGGCACCCTTGCCCGCGGTCGTGGAGGCCGGATGGCTCGGCGGCTTCAACCTCGCCTCCACGCTCGATGGTCACCCGGTCTTCCTCGTCGCTGACTACGCCTACCGGGCCCGCGGAGAGGGGAACCTCTCCGGTGGTGCCTACGTCACGCAGAAGCTTGGGGCCCATCTGAGCGTAGGCGGCGGCGCGCTGGCCCAGGAGAACGGCGGCGCCGATGCCTACACACTCGTCGGCATCATGGCCGAGGTGCGGCCCTTCCCGCGGACCTTCCTGCGGGCCGAGTTTGCGCAGTCGCATGGCTCCGATGCGACGGGTCTCTACTCGGCGGACGGCGGCCTCAGCTACGGGGTCCTCCTCCCGCAGTGCACGGGGACCCTCTCACCTGACCCCGGCTGTCGCCGAGGGGGGAGTGCCCTCGAGCTGCGGGGCGCTTTCTTCCTCGGAGACGTGCTGGGCGAGGCGGGGGAGGGGCTGCGGCTCACCGGCCATCTTCAGCTGCAGGACAAGGGTTTCTACGTCAGCGACCGCCTGCTCGACCAAGGCCAGGCGAAGGGCGGTGTGGGCCTCACCTACGACGCCACCGAGCAGGATCAGGTGGTGCTGCGGTTCGACCACGTCGCCAGCGACCTCCCCGTGACGGCGGCGGCGGGGATCGGGCGGACCCGGCGCATGCGGCGCAACGTCTTCGGCGGCCGCTACGCCCATACGGAGGCGCGATGGCGCCTCATCGGCGAATACAGTGGGGGGCTCACCGACGACGAGGAGAGCGGGTCGCTCTGGACGCATCTCTTGACCGCGGGCGGGGAGTACGACCTGTCCGAGCGGATCACGCTGCTCGCCGAGCAGAACCTCGTTCTAGGCGGCGACACGCGGCTCTTCGACGTGCCGGGCAGTCGGCTGACGACGACCTTGGGCGCACGCTTGACCCTGGCGCCGGCCGTAGAAGCCCAGATTTCGACGGCGCTGCGGTGGAACGGCGAGCACAGCGTGCTCCTAGGACTCCGCGGCCGTACCGGGAAGGGCACCTCGGTCTACGCAAACGAACGCCTCACCGTGCTCGCAGGAGGCGGCATCGCGACCGCCTCGGTCGTCGGCGGGGAGCAGGCCCTGGGGGAAGGGTCGAAGGTCTACGGGGAGTACCAACTCACGGGTGCAGCCTCGGGCGAGGCGGGACGGGCCCTCATCGGTTTCTCGAATGCGTGGCAGCCCCTCGACGGTCTCTCCCTCTCCCTCTCCTACGAGCGCGTGCAGGTGCTGGGGGATCCGGGACGCGCCGCCAGCGGCCCGCCGGGCGCCACGGTCGATCCAAGTACGGGACGCTGGACGACGGCGGGCGGGGTCGATGGGTTGCCCCCGTTTGCCGGCGTCGGGACCAATCCCTCCGGAGCCTACTATCCGGGGACGATCAGTCGTGACGCGGTGAGCGCCGGCGCACAGTGGCTGCGCCCCGACCTGAAGTCCAGTCTGCGCCTCGAACTCCGCTGGGACGATGCGGACGACACGCTGGTCGAGACCCTGGGCGCCGCCGATCGCCTGCAGCTGGTCGCCCTGGGGAACGTCGGGTGGTCGCTGACTCGGGCGCTCTCCCTCTTCGGGCGGCTCAACTATGCGAACACCTGGAACGCCAGCGCGGGTCGACCCGATGCGCTGTGGATGGAGGGCACCTTCGGCCTCACGCTGCGGCCAGAGCGCTTCGACTGGATGCGTCTCCTGCTGAAGTACACGCGCCTCGTCGACCAGCGGCCGGTCGACCTCGCCGCGGGAACGGCCACCCGTCGCACGAGCGACGTGGTGGCGCTTGCGCCCGTCTTCGAAACGCCGTGGCGTGTCGGGCTTGCCGAGAAGCTGGCACTGAAGCGGAGCGACCTACAGAGTGGTGTAGGGGACCCCAGTGCCCTGCGTCCCGCGGCTGCGGAGGCGTGGACGCTGCTATGGGTGAGCCGCCTCGACTTCCACCTCAGCGAGCGGATCGACCTCTCCGCCGAATACCGGCTGCTCTGGACCGTGGCGGGGGCGGCGGGGACGGGCGCCTACCGGGGCGGGCTGAGGCAGGGCTGGGTCGCCGAGGTGGGTTGGCGACTGGGCGAGCACCTGCGCCTGGGAGCGGGCTGGAACTTTGCCGGCTTCAGTGACGACGAACTGGCAGACTTCGACCACGTGGCACAGGGGCCGTTCCTGCGGATTACCGGGATGTACTGAGGCGCGCCTCCCGCCCGAATGGGGGGCGCCGGAGCGCCAGGAGATCCCGCGGCTGGAGCTCGCCCGGGGGCCCTACGGGCAGCCGCTCTGGCTCGCGATCCAGGCGTCGATGACCTCGGTTCCCACCGGATCCACGACGTCGGTGCCGAGCGGTGGCATCCGGTGGGCGTCGAGACGCTTCATGCGCACGCTGACCAGCGAGCGGTCGGGATCACCGGGCGCAATACGCTTGGCGCCGGCGATACCCAAATCCCCTTCGCTCGGATCTGCGTTGCACAGTGCGGTGTCCCCATAGGGAATCCACCAGCGCATGTCGGCTTCGCTGCGGCCGGTGCTGCCCGGGCGATGACACATCGAACAGTTGGCGTGCAGGTAGGCACGGGCTCGCTCCGCGATGGGAGCCGCCGCATCCTCGGGAGCTGGGAAGGCCGGGAGTTCACTTGGGTCGCCCGGGGACGTGGTGAAGAGGCCGATGTGGTCGAGGGTGGCCATCTGGTTGGCGCGGCGCCGTCCCTCGTAGACGTGGGCATGATTGAGCTGGGCGACCTCGAGGCCCAGCGAGTAGCCGGCCGCCTGGGTGTGGCAGGCGAGGCACTGGGACCGGGAGGGGATGAGCCACGAGCGGCCGTCTGGCAGGGTCACACGCTTGCCGGCGGGCAGGAGGACCGCATCGTCCTGCGCTTCGTTCCACTCGTAGGCATAGCCGGCCCAGCCGTCGTCGTGGTGAACGAGCAGACGCGTCTCGATGCGTCGTCCTTCGTAGGCAAAGGTCTTGATGAGCACGGTGCCCACCGGAAAGACGAGGTCGCCCTGTGCATCCACATCGATCGTGGCACCGTCCGGGAGCGCCATCCAGCGATCCTTCTGCAGCCCGTCCGACCACAGCGGAGCGGCCGGCGCGTACGGAATCAGCCCAGGCGCCATTTGGGTGGGATCGTTCGGATCGACGCAGCCGGTCTCCGAGAGCCGCTCGGGGAAGGGATCGGCACCGCCACCCTGGCGCCGGGCGAGGCGGTCGATGCGGCCGCCGAGGTCGAGGAGGAGGATCTCGCCGTCGGCATCTTCTGCAAAGCTCGCGATGTTGCGGTCCGTCGCGAGGAGCTGACGGCGTTCCGGGTTGCCGCCCGCGTCCGAGAAGATGCCCCAGAGCGTGCCACTTGCGAAGTCCCCGAAGATGTAGACACCCACGAGTTCGGGAATGGCACTGCCTCGATAGACATAGCCGCCCGTCACGGATTGGCCCTCTGCGTGGCTGTACTCCACGACGGGATCGATGAGTCCCGAACTGTCACAGGTCGCAGCCCCGAAGCATTCGCTTCCTTCCTTGATGTTCCATCCATAGTTGCCACCGAGCTGCACGAGGTCGATCTCCTCGATGCGGTTTTGCCCCACGTCGCCGGCCCACAGGTCGCCGGTGGCGCGGTCGAAGGAGAAGCGCCAGGGGTTCCGGAGCCCCCAGGCGAAGATCTCGGGTGCACCACCCCCGCCCGCGAAGGGATTGTCGGGTGGGATCGCGTAGGGCGTGGCGCCGTCCACGTCCAGGCGCAGGATGGCTCCGAGGACCGTGCTCGTATTCTGGCCGTTGCCCAGGGGATCGCCTCCCGATCCCCCGTCGCCCAGGCCCAGGTAGAGGTAGCGCTCACCGGCGGGCCCCTCGGCGGGTCCGAACACGATGTGGCCGCCATTGTGGTTGCCATAGGGCTGTTCCACCTCGAAGACGACGGCCTCGGAGGTGGGATCGAGGGTGCCCGCGGCGGTGACCGTGAAGCGTGCGACCCGGGACCACAGGGCGCCCCCCGCGCGGCGGTTGTAGGAGAGGTAAACGTAGTGATTCGACGCGAAGTCGGGATGGAAGGCGAAGCCGAGGAGGCCGGCTTCGTTCGGGCCATCGTCCACCTCGGCACGGTGGTCGAGGGCGACCTCGAGGGTTCCAGCCGGATCGCTGCGGTGGAAGCGCAGGACGCGCCCTGGCTGCTCGATGACGTAGAGCCAGTCGGGGTCTTCGGGATAGGGGCGCAGCATGAGCGGCCGGTTCAGCTGTGGCAGGCCGGGGAAGGCCTCGACGAGCTCGAGGGAGACTTGCGCGGTGGGCCGCGGGGGCGCGAGGCAGGAAGGGTTCGAAGGACGTGCGTCGATCCCATAGTCGACGTCGACGACGCTTCCTCCATCGCCGCCATCGGGGCCTGCGTCCCCACCGCCATCGGTGGGCCCGCCATCAGTGGGCCCGCCGTCCGCCGTCCCGCCGTCGGTCGGACCCGCGTCGTGGCCGCCGTCCGTGGGCGATCCCGTCGCGGGCGGGCAGGCAGGCCCGGCTACTGCGAGCAGGAAGAGCAAGAGCATGGCGCACAGCCCGCGAGTGGCAGGGTGTGTGGCGGCAGCGTGTGCGGCGGCAACAGACGTCTCGCGCATGTCGGTCCTCCCGGAGCCCACCTTTGCCGATTGGAACTTCGCCTGTCGAGCGGAAGGTGGAGGGAGGCCAGCCACCGGGACCGATGGGCTCGTTGCACCGGCCGGTCGGGCCGCTCAGGGATCGGCGTGCCAAGAGGCTTCTCATGGCGGTGCGGGTGGTGCTTCGAGGTTGCGTGTGTGCGGCCACAGGCGGCGGCCTGCGCGGCCGGGAGGGCACACTCCCTTGCCGCCGAGTGCAGAGC
>CAYYHA010000076.1:0-16226 GCA_964471535.1 uncultured Myxococcia bacterium
TACCCCCCTTGCACCAGGTCCCGCCCGCCGCTCAGGTGGCCCCTGCCACCCACGTGTGGGCGGGCTCTGTGCAGGTGCGCCGGCTCGAGCGGCTGCGCACCGGCGCATGCGGATGCGCTAGACTCGTAGGGGAAGGAGCGCGGATGAACCTCAAGCTGAACTACGCGTCGAAGTACGAGCTTTGGGGGCAGCTCATCCGAGGCGGAACGGACCGCATCTTCGTGGCGACGGAGGAGACGCCGCCCTCGGGGGCGCGCGTCGCCCTCGAGGTGACCCTTCCCGATCTGGCGCTCCCCATCGTCGTCGAGGGCTTCGTGGTGGGCCGCCGTCCCCGCAGCGAACGTTTCCCTGCCGGCGTCTACCTGCGCCTCTCTGAGGCGGAGCTGGAGAAGGTGCGCCGGTACCTGGGCCTGGTCGCGGTCGGTGAGGACGCGCGGGCCCGGCGCTATCCCCGCTACCGCTGGAGCTTCCCCGTCGAGTTCCGGGAGCCGCGCCTCCCCGATCACACGAGCAGCTTCGATCTCTCGGAGGAGGGGATCTCCCTGTCCTGTCCCCTCGAATGCCACGCCGGCCAGCGGGTGGAGCTGACCCTGCGCCTGCCCGACCAGGCGCCCCTCCAGGTCGCCGCCGAGGTGGTGTGGCGGAACGACGAGGGCAGGACGGGGCTGAAGTTCGTGGCGCTGGACAAGGCAACCCGCACCGCGCTGCACGAGGCGGTCTCGCGCCGCGCCGAGCGCGGGCCGGCGGATCCGCCCGCGCGCCGAATCCTCGTCGCCGACGACGACGAGGAGATCCTGGCCTTCTTGAGCCGCGCCCTCGAGCGCCACGACTACGAGGTCCTCCGCGCGACCACCGGCAAGCAGGCCCTCGAGCTGATCCGGACCTTGCGCCCGCAGCTCGTGGTCCTAGACGTGCTCGTCCCCGGCTTCGATGGAATCGCCACCTGCCGGGCCATTCGCGCCGACGCCGAGCTGGCCGACGTACCGGTGATCTTCATCTCGGCGCTCGATCGCCAGCAGCTCCACGACGTGGCGAACGAAGCGGGCGCGAACGACTACCTGCAGAAGCCGGTGGGCCTCTCCGACCTCTTCAACGTGGTGGGCATGTACCTGCCCGAGTTCCGGCAGCGGCGCTAGAAGGCTCTACCCGCCCACGGCACGGGCCCCCGGTGCCTCTTTGCCCCCGTCGCCGTCTCCGCCCCCTGGCCCACACAGCACCGCCACCAGCGCATCGAGCGCCTCCACGTGGAGGAAGTGACCCGCGCCTTCGAGGGTGACCACGCGCACCCCGCAGGCAGCCAGCCGCCGCGCGTCTGCATCGCTGACGAATGGGGACTTGCTTCCGCGGACACAGAGCTTCACACGAGAGGCAGGCGCCTCCACCGCGGCCCAAAGGTCGATGGGATTGCTCGCCCGATGCAGCGCGTCGAGACGCGCTCGGTCGATGCGCCAGCACAGCTCGCCAGACGCGGTGCGCTGCAGGTTCATCAGGAGCCATTCGGCGAGATGCCGCGGCAGGCCCCGCTCCAAGAACCAGGCTCGCATGGCCTCCTTCGACGGTGCGGACGCCGGGGCCTCGAGCAGAAGACGCATCAGCGCATGGGTTCCGGCGTGCTCCGGAACCGGGGAGGGCGAGATGTCGAGCAACGTCACCGCGGCGATCGTCTCGGGTTCGAGTAGCGCTGCCTGCAACGCGACGCGGCCCCCGAACGAGTGTCCAACCACCTCCACCGGCCCTTCGTAGCCATGCACGAGCGCCAGGAGATCCCGGGCCACCGTCTCCAGTGTGGGTTGCGGCGGCAGCGGTGGGGAGTGGCCGTGTCCGGTGAGGTCCGGGAGTACGAAGCGCCGCGTCCCATCGCAGGCGAGCCACGCGGTGGCCAGGCGCAGCAGGTTCCGCCCCTGCCCCAAGAAGCCGTGGAGGAGGAAGGTGGTGCGTCTCCCCGTGCCCTTCTCCTGGTGGTGGAGCACGGCGGAGGGAAGCGGCCCCTCTCCTTGGGCCGGCAGCGCCCCCTGGCCCGAGGCACGGGCGCCATCACTGCCGGCAGCGGAGGGTCGGGTGTGGGGGGCGGCCATGGCCTCCCATCTTGGAGGATCCCGGGCTCCCGCAGTAGCCTTCCTGCAGGATGAACGCCGCTTGGGTCTGTCTCGCCGGGCTCGCTGTCTTCGCCTTCGGTTACTTCGTGTACTCGAAGCATCTCGCGCGGAGGGTCTTCGCGCTCTCCGACGACGAGGAGGTCCCCTCACGGAAGTACGAGGACGGACACGACTACGTGCCCACCCCGCGGGCGATCCTCTTTGGGCACCACTACGCCTCCATCGCCGGAGCCGCTCCGATCATCGGCCCGGCCATCGCCATCATCTGGGGCTGGGTGCCGGCGCTGCTCTGGGTGGTGCTAGGCACCGTCTTCATGGGCGCGGTGCACGACTTCTCCACCCTGGTGCTCTCGCTCCGGCACGATGGACGCAGCGTGGGACAGGTGACGGCTCGGGTCATCGGTCCGCGGACGCGCACCCTCTTCCTCTTGGTGATCTTCTTCTTGATCTTCATGGTGATCGCGGTCTTCGCGAAGGCCATCGCGACGCTCTTCATCGCCAAGCCGGGCACGGTGATCCCCATCAACTTCGAGATCGTCGTCGCGCTGGCCATCGGCTGGTACGCCCATCGGAAGGGCGCGAAGCTCCTCGTCCCCTCCATCCTCGCGCTCGTCTCGCTCTACGCCATGGTCTGGGTGGGCGTGAAGGTGCCCGTCAGCATCGAGGGACTCTTCGGGTCCCACACGCGCGATGCCTGGGTGGTCTTCCTCCTCGCCTACTCCTTCGTCGCGAGTATCCTCCCCGTGTGGGTGCTCCTCCATCCGCGCGACTACATCAACAGCCACCAGCTCCTCGTGGGGTTGGCGGCGCTCGTCCTGGGGGTCTTGGTGGCGCAGCCCCAGATCACCGCGCCTGCCTTCAACGCCGCCGAGGACGGGCCCTTCTGGTTCCCCTTCCTCTTCGTAACCATCGCCTGCGGAGCCATCAGCGGCTTCCACGGGCTCGTCTCCTCGGGTACCACCAGCAAGCAGATCGCCTGCGCCACCGATGCCCGGGCCATCGGCTACGGCGGCATGCTGGGGGAGGGGCTCCTCGCCCTCGTCTCGACCCTTGCCGTCAGCGCGGGCCTGTCCAACTGGGCGGGCCACTACGAGAGCTGGGCGGTCGCGGCGGGGCACGGCGTCGCCAACTTCGTCGAGGGGGCTGGAAGCTTCCTGGTGGGACTGGGCCTTCCCCGCGGTCCCTCCGAGGTGGTGGTCGCGGTGCTGGTCGTCTCCTTCGCCGCCACCAGCCTGGACACGGGCGTGCGGATCCAGCGCTACATCCTCGAGGAGCTCGGCAGCATCTGGCAGGTCGGGCTGCTCCAGAACCGCTACGTCGCCAGCGCCATCGCGGTGCTGCTGCCGCTCCTCCTCTACCTCTCGGGGGGCGAGGGCGCCATCTGGCCCCTCTTCGGCACCAGCAACCAGCTCCTCGCCGGTCTCTCGCTGACGCTCGTGACCGTGTGGCTGTACCGCACCGGGCGGCCGTGGATCTACACGGGCATCCCCATGGTCGTCGTCCTCACCATCTCCAGCCTCGCCATGTTCCTCGAGGTGCGCCGCTATCTCTTCGAGGGGAAGTACTTGCTTCTCCTCATCGGCGGCATCATCTTGGCGTTGCAAATCTGGGTGGTGGGCGAGGCCATCGCCGCCGTGCGCCGCACGCGGAAGGCCGCCGCGGTGGCGTAGGCCGAGCCGGCCACTCCCAAGGCCAGCCGCGGCTAGAGGCCGCACACACGGGAGGTTTGGAGCGATGGAAGCGAGCGGATATGGCTACGTGGTCTCGCTCTCTGGCGTCTCGCCGGAGGAAGCAAAGAATCGCGTCGTCGAGGCACTGGCCGCCGAGGGCTTCGGCGTGCTCACTGAAATCGACGTGAAGGCGACCCTGAAGAAAAAGCTCGACGTGGACTTTCGGCCCTACGTGATCCTCGGCGCCTGCAACCCCAAGCTGGCCCACCGCGCCCTGTCGGTCGAGCCGGCCATCGGGCTGCTCCTGCCCTGCAACGTGGTGGTGGAGGCCACGGACGACGGGGCCCGCATCTCCCTGGTCAACCCGCGGGCCATGTTCGAGGTCGTGAAGAACACGGCCCTCAACGAGGTGGTCAAGGACGCGGACGCGCGCCTGCGCCGCGTGGCCGAGGCGCTGTCGTGACCCCCACGCCCCCGCCGGCCCCTTGATCCGCCGCGCACCAGGCGAGGTGACCGCCGGCGCGGGCCCACCGAAAACCGGGACCGCCGCGGAGAGCGTAGACTTCCGATCGCCCCTCTCTCGGGTCCTCTGGATCCTCCTCCCACTCTCGCTCGCCGCCTCGACGGCGGGCGCCGTGGGTGCCCTTCGGTCCCGGCCCGACGGCTGGGCGGGCCTCGCCCTGGGCGGACTCTTCGGGGTGGCCGCCCTCGCCTTCGCCGCCACCCGCCGGCGCTTCGTCGCCGATCCCGAGCGCGACCTCTGGGTGCTGTGGACGGGCCTTCTGGGTCGGCGTACCGGCACCCGCTCGGAGCTCGCGGGCGTCTCCCTGCGCCCGGCGACGCTTCCCGACGCGCGTCTCGTGGATGCACCCCACCATCTGGTCGAGCTTCGGCCCAAGGCGGGGGAGCCGCTGCTCCTCTTCGAGAGCGAGGATGCGGCGCAGGCGCGGGCGCAGGCGGTCCGACTCGCTCGAACGCTGCGCCTGCCCCTCTCGGAGGCGGGCTCGGGTGGCCCGGTGGAGCACAGCCCGGCGGCCCTCGACGCAGAGATCGCACGGCGCCTCGCCGCCGGGCCCACCTCCCTCGATCCCCCGGCCGGCTGCGACCTGCAGGGTCCCGTCCTGCGCCTGCCGAAGGCCCGGCCGGCGGCAGCGCAGATTGCGTTCGCCGGCGGCGCCGCCAGCCTCTTCACCTTCGTCGTCGCCCTGACCGTGGCGGCCTTTCATCGACGCAGCGGCGCCGGCCTGGGCTTCCTCGCCTACGGCCTGCCTCTGGCATCGCTCTTCTTCTTCGGGACCGTCGCGGCCGTGGGCCGCCTTGTCGCACGGCCGAGCATCTCGGTGACCCCGTCGGGGCTCTGGCTCGAGCGCCATCTTTTCGGCCGGCGCATCGGCGGGCGGCACCTGCCTTTCGAAGAGATCGAGGCGATGGAGGTCGACGGCACGGGGCTTCGGATCGTGAGCCGGAGTGGCAGCGATCTCGTGGGCCGGGGACTCGAGCCGGCGGCGCGCCGGCAGCTCCTCCGCTGGCTGCGCGGCCGCATCCGCGCCCAGCTCGGTGTCACTCGGCCGGATGCGGGCGATGGCTTGCCAGGGCCGGATCCCTGCCCACACTGATCCCATGCGCTGGATCAAGAGCTTGGTCTATCTGGTGGGCGCGGCAGGGGCGGGTGCCTATCTGCTCAACCCGGGCGCGGGCCTCTTCGAGATCCTCCCGGACACGCTGCCCATCGTCGGCCACGTGGACGAGGCAGCGATGCTCGCGCTCCTGCTCGGCTGCATCCGCCGCCTCCGCGTACTCTGGGGCCGCGCGCCGGTGCAAGCCGGGGGCGCTTTGCCCAAAACGCAGCCGGCCCAGCTCGCCGAGGTGCCCGTCCCGGTGCGCCGCAGGAGGTAGGCGCCTCGCGCCTCGCGATGCCTCGCCGCGGAGCACCGGCCCGGGCGACCGGAGCGGCCCGAGGCAGCCGAGGGGGCAGGCCTTCCCTGCCGGCCGCGGGAATCCGTCCCGAGCCGATCACCATCGCGCGGAGAGCCCCCCCACCACCGGGATGCCCTTGGGGGCGTTGTGGCTCACGAGGCCCAGGTCGGCGCCGAAGTAGACGGCGAGGCCCTCGCTCACTCGGTAGCGGGCGCGGAGGTTCAGCGCTCCCCAGCGCTCGTCGCCGCGGTAGAGGACGCGGCCTGGGGGACCGCCGCGTACGCCGAAGGCAAAGCGGAAGAGGAGCGTCCCGTCCAGCGACCACCGCTCCGAGAGGGAGAGCCCGTGGGCCAGCTCGAGGCGCAGCGCCCACCCGAGGTCCGCCAGGAGCTCGGCGGTCACGCCCCCTTGCACCCATCGCCCATCCGCCCAGCTGCGCCCGGCGAAGAAGGCCGCCGCGCCACCGAAGGTCCCAAAGCCGGTGGGCAGCGTCCCTCCGCCGATGCCAGTGGGAAGCCGAGCCCACAGCTCCGCCGCGACCGGCGCAGCACCCTCGGCGAGCCCGAGCCGAACGCCCACGCGGAGATCCCCCAGTCCAGAGCGCACCTCCTCCGTGCGCGGGAGGACGTTCACCACGTGGAGGGGCGCCTGTACGAGGCCCGCCAGGCGCCCCGCGAGCAGTCCGGTCTCCAGGTAGGCGTAGGCGCCTGCGTTCAGGAAGGGCTCGAGTGGTCCGCGCGCATCGGTGGCACCGGGCAGGACCGAGAGGGAGAGGTCGAGGGCCGAGTGGCCCTGCCGAGGAACCCAGGCGCCGGCGCGGGCGAGGCCTGGCGTGAGCACGGCGGCGGCCACGAGGAGGATGAGAAGCCTGTCCTCGGGCGATCCCCTCACGGCAGAGGCGTCTCCAAAAAGCGGCGCAGCGCCTGGTAGCAGCGGGTGAGCTGCGCGATCTCGCAGTACTCGCCGGCCTGGTGCGCCTGCGCCGTCAAGCCGGGTCCGAAGTTCACCGCCGGGATGCCCGCCTCACTCAAGCGGGCCACGTCGGTCCATGCCTGCTTCGGCGCCACCTCGAGCCCGGTGGTGGAGACGAAGTGCTCGAAGAGGGGCTCACCGGCGGGTACCGCGCCGGCCGGCGCCAGATCCGTGTACTGGATCTCCGCGCGCCCGGCGACCAGCGCCTCGACCTGGGCCTTGGCCTCGGCGAGGCTGCGACCAGGCGCGAAGCGGTAGTTGAGGTTGAGCGTGAACTGGTCCGGGACCACGTTGCGGTACCGCCCGCCCTGGGCCTGGGTCACCGAGAAGACCTCTCGGTAGCAGTGGCCGCCCACCTCACGCTCCTCCGGTGCGCGCCCCTCGAGCTCGGCGAGGAGGGCGCCCGCCTTGTGGATGGCGTTCTCGCCGTGCCACGGCCGCGCCGAGTGGGCGCTTCGACCCCGAAAGGTGAGCGTGGCGTGGATGGAACCGACACAGCCCACCTGCAGCACACCATCGGTCGGCTCTTGCACGATGGCGAGATCCACTTGCGTCAGATCTGGACACGAGTCCAGAACCGGCAGGAGCCCGCTCTCCTCGTGGGGGCCCTCTTCCTTGTCGTAGAGGACCAGCATCAGCCCGAAGGGCAGCGCCTCGAGATCGAGGTCCTCGGCCAGCGTGAGCGCCACCGCGATGCCCGACTTCATGTCGCTGGCCCCGAGACCCACCACCCGGCCGCCATCGATCCGCGGCGGGGGATCCGCCTCGTGGGGTGGCACCGTATCGAGGTGGCCAACGAGCGCGACGGTGGGCCGACCCTCGGCGGGCCAGCCGCAGACGAGTGCGTTGCCGATGCGGCGCAGTGCGCTGGCGCCGAAGACCTCGCGGCCCCACTGCTCGAGGAGATCGCAGAGCCGCGCCTCGTCGCCGTAGACACTGGGGACGCGAACGAGCTCGAGGGTGAGCCGGGCTAAGCGCTCGCCGATCTCCATGCCGGGGGTGTAGCACGGCGAAGACCCCTTTGTTAGAGGACGGGCATGAGCCTGGACCGCGCCCTGGACTACCTCGACCGCCACCTCGACACCTATCTCACGCAGCTGGAGGACCTCGTTCGAATCCCCGGCGTGAGCGCCCACCCGCCCCCCTACCCGCCGCTGGCCGAGAGCGCCCGGGCGGTGAAGGCGGTGATGGAGGCGGCCGGCCTCGAGCACTGCGAGGTGATCGAGTTTCCCGGCGGACATCCCTACGTGTACGGGGAGTGGCTGCACGCAGACGGCGCGCCCACGGTGCTCCTCTATGGACACCACGACGTGCAGCCGGAGGGGCGCCTCGAAAAGTGGCGCTCGCCTCCCTTCGAGCCCACCTACCGGGACGGCCGGCTTTACGGGCGCGGCGCCGTGGACGACAAGGCGGGCGTCATGATGCACGTCGCCGCCTGCGCGGCGTGGCTGAAAGGGACCGGCGCCCTTCCGGTGAACGTGAAGTTCATCGTGGAGGGTGAGGAGGAGGCGGGCTCCATGAGCCTCGAGGCCTTTCTCGAGGCCTACCGCGAGAAGCTCGCCGCCGACGTCATCGTGCTCACCGACACGGCGAATCTCGAAGCGGGCCTGCCCTCGCTGACCACCTCGCTGCGCGGCCTGGCCGCGGTGAAGGTCGAGGTACAGGCCCTCGACCACCCCATCCACTCGGGCATGTGGGGTGGACCGGTCCCCGATCCCGTGATGGCGCTGTGCAAGGCGATCGCCGCCCTCACCGACGACCGGGGCCGCCTCGTCCTGCCCGAGGTGATGCGGGACGTGCGTCCGCTCACGTCAGAAGAGCGGGCCGAACTCGACCGGCTGCCCTTCGACGAGGCCCGCTTCCGCACCGACGCCGGCATCGTGGAGGGCGCCGAGCTCACCGGTGACCCCGAGATGCCGGTGTGGGGCCGCATCTTCCGCCAGCCCGCCGTGAGCGTCATCGCTCTGGAGGCACGCCCCCTCGAGGGCTCGTCGAACCAAATCGTGGAGAGCGCCCGGGCCCGGGTGAGCGTGCGCATCGTCCCGGACCAGGACCCGGAGGGGGTCGTAGAGGCCCTCATCCGCCACTTCCAGGAGAAGACGCCGTGGCACCTGAAGGTCCGCGTCGAGAAGGACCACGTCGCCACCTGGTGGATCACCACCCCCGATCACCCGGCCTTCGACGCAGCGCGCCGTGCCCTCGAGGCGGGGTATGGACGGGAGGCGGTGTACATCGGATGTGGGGGCAGCATCCCCTTCGTCGAGCCCTTCGCGAAGGTGCTCGGCGGCGTGCCGGCGCTGCTCATGGGCGTAGAGGATCCACCCTGTAACGCCCACGGTGAGAACGAGAGCCTCAACCTCGACGACTGGAAGAAAGGGACCCGTTCGGCGGTGTACCTCTACGACGCACTCGCGCGTCTCGAGTAGCCGTCTGCGCGTCTCCACGCACCATTGATCCCGGGACGGTGGGATGGCAGCATCACCGCCCCATCGCACGGAACCGTTCTGGCAGCAGGACGCGGTGGGTCGGGGGCTACCGTGCGCCGGTACGTTCCCGAGTTCTGTCGGTCACGAAGTTCAAACAGGAGGTACACTCATGCGCAAGCTGATCTTCGCACTCGCTGTCGCTGCTTTCACGAGCACTGGATGCTTTGCAGGCGTCGCCTACACGAGCCGCGGCATGCCGGCAGTTGGTCTGTACGTGGACGAGACGGGCCCCGGAATGGCCACCGAGAACGCGCTTGGCTCCCGCACCGGCGAGGCCTGCTCCAGCTCGGTCCTGGGCCTTCTCGTCACCGGTGACTCGAGCATCATGACGGCGGCCCGCAACGGCGGCATCACCAAGATCGGCACCGTCAACCACAAGTACAAGAACATCCTGGGCCTCATCGCCAGCTTCTGCACCGTGGTGACGGGCGACTGATCGAAGCAGATCGACGCGGCATCGCCGCGTGGTGGGACGGGGCCTCGCCTCGTCTCGAGCAGCACGAAGCCCTCTTCGCTCCCCGGCTCGGCGAAGAGGGCTCGTCGCGTCTTAGGAGCCGGCCTAGCGCAGTGCGGCTGAAAATTCGAGGTAGCCGGGCCTGCGGCCACTTCGCCCTGACGCACCGGCATCACCGGATCTCGAGGCGGTAGCTCTTCCCGACCTGCACATTGCCACCGAGGTCGACGGCGAGAGGGCGGACCAACCACGCCCCGCCGCCGGGCTTGGAGCGCACGTCCACCTCGAAGGTACCACCGTGTGGGGTGGCCGCCACCCACTCGACAGCACCGCCCTTGGCCGGCCGGTAGAGGAGGCCCACTGCGTACAACGGCCCACCGTCGTCGCTGGCCTCGAAGACCAGCTGATCTTCGGAGGTGATCTGGGCGTCTCCCAAAACGGGGGCCGTCGCGTCGCCGAAGAGGTGCAGGGTGGTGCCCCCAGCGTCCGGGGCGTTGGCGGCCAGAACGACGTTGTGGCCCGCAACGATGAAATGCCGCTTCTGTCCAGGATCCGCCTCGGGAACGGGACCGAGCACCGCCACCGGGTCCTGGGCCTCCCTAGGCCAGACGGCAACGTAGGTTTGGGCAGGATCGCCGGGGCGTGTGAAGCCGAGGAGCGCGGTCTCACCCGCGAAGGCGGATCGCTGGGGCTCGATGTTCTCGTTGGCCGCTTCGGAGACGGGTCCGTCAGCCAGCGCCGACCAACTCCGGTGGTCGACAGCGCAGCTGTCCCGGCGCACACGCGTGATCCCCGACGACCCGACCGCCGCCATCAGCGCCCCATCGAGGGAGAAGCTGGCCCAGTGTACAAAGTCAACTCCATGCCGCAGATCGGGGCAGAACCCTTCTCGGGTGCCGTCCCAGGCGTACCGCACGATGACGCTTGGATCACCTGAAGTGTCACCATAGAACGTGAACACCCCGTGCTTCGAAGCGACAATCTGCTCGACGTCGGTGAAGCGGCCGCCAGCAACCTGCTCCGGTGCCGTCCATTCGAGTGTTCCGGTTTCGAGGTTCCAGGCGACGAGACGCTGTCCACTGGAGTCCACCCAGACCGCGCGAGGCCAGACGAGGCGCATGCGAGCGAAGAGGATGTGATCGATATGAGCGGGATCGGTGGGATCGCCCTCGTAGCTCAGTGAGACCCGAGCCACACGGTCGCCAGTGCCAAGATCGTAGGCATCCAGAAAGGGGACCATCGTCTCGCCGGACCCCGTATCCCGGGCATAGACGACGAGATGTCCGCCGTCCACCCAGGTACCGAGGAGCCAGGTGTTGACTCGCGTCTTGGGAACCGCGAAGCGCGAGGCGGCATCGCTCAGGCTCCCATCACCAGGGAGGGCGTCGAGGTCCCAGACCTTGACCCACAGATCGTTCGCAATCTGAGAACCGACCGCATCGAGGAAGACGAGCCGTGGACCGATCGGATCGATCCACACATGGCTCCCTTCCGTCCACGGGTCCCACCGGTGGGCCAGATAGTCGGTGTCGTCCCCGTCGCCGCATTGAAGCTCGGCAATGCACAGCCGGTCCGTGATTTCACCTGTCTTCGGATCGATGGCGTAGATCTGCTCCTTTCCCGCAGCGAAGATCCGTCCCGCAGCAAAACGCAGCGTGTCAGAGAGCACGCGCTCGGGCACTTGGGTTGTCCGAAGGGCCGCCGGATACCACGGCACGGTGTTCTCCACCGCTCTTATCGCGCCTGCCGTTGCATCTTCCGTCGCCCAGGAGCCATCGCCCGGCGGCACGATTGCGGCAAGAAGCTCCGCCGTAGGCTGAATATCCGTGTCCGATGGTTCGAGTACCACACCTCCACAGCCCAGGCTCACGCTCAACAGGAGCACAGCTGCAGCCAGGAGCCGCGCAGCGGGCCTGTCAATCTCGCTCCTTCTTCGCATGGTCT
Source organism: uncultured Myxococcia bacterium (assembly GCA_964471535.1). Lineage (GTDB taxonomy): Bacteria > Myxococcota > Myxococcia > SLRQ01 > SLRQ01 > CAYYHA01. The sequence goes on from CAYYHA010000076.1 coordinate 11,540, forward strand.
GCCTCCTTCGACGTCGATCGATGCCTCTCGGCCAAAGGCTTAAGCGCGACTCACCCGCGCGCAACTTCGCCCCCCAGGGCCGCTAGGCATCGAGGCGAAGGCGCCACAGGCCGATGGCCGTGGCGAGGGCGGCGGAGAGGAGCAGGGCTCCGATGGAGGGAAGCGCGTGCGCGAGAGAGAGCCCGCGCCAGGTCATCGCGGCCAGCCCTTCGGTGGCCCAGTAGGTGGGGAGGGCCAAGGCGAGGGTGCGCAGCCACGGGGGGAAGAGAAAGGCAGGAAACATCGCCCCGCCACCGGCGGAGAGCGCCAGGACGAGGAAGGTGCCCAGCGTCCCGATCTGCTCTTGCGTTCGCCCCAGGCCGGCCAGGAGCACGGCGAAAGCGCCGACGAAGATCGCCTGCGCGAGGAGGACCCCGATGAAGCCCAGAACGGACCCCAGCACCTCGACGTCGAAGACGAAGAGGCCCACGGCGTAGACGACGGCGGAGGCAAGCAGGGCGATGACGGCCGCTGCAGCCCCCATCCCGAGAGGGATCACCCATTCGGGGCCGGCGCCGAGGCGGAGGCGGGTCAGCACGCCGCTGCTCCGCTCGGCGGCGAACCCTTTGGCCCGTGCCTGGGCCGCAAAGAGGAGGAAGAGAAGCAGCATCCCAGCAAACTCGTGGGCGTAGCTGTTGAAGCGACTCCGCACGCCGGCGGCCTCCACCGCGTGGGTCTCGAGTTCCAATGGGGGGCGGAGGCCACCGGGCTCCGGGGCCTTTTCGCTGCGGTTTCCCGCCTCCGCCGGCGACGACCTGCTCGCCGTCTCGTCCTTTGGCACGGGGGTGGCCTCGCCAAAGGCCCGCCCCGCCGCGAAGAAGTCTCGCAGCGTCTCGTCCTCACCGGGGTCGATCTCCTTCTGTAGATCCTCGAAGAGCGCGCCCACTTGGGCCCGGGTGGAGAGCGTTTGCATCACCGTCTCCATCGCGAGCTGCGTCAGCAGGCCCGCAGCGAGCGAAGCCTCGATGCGGTCGGCGGGATCGTAGAGGAGCTGGGCGCGGCGGCGCTTGCCCAGGAAGAGGGCGGTAGGCCGAAGTGCCTCACCACTGCCTGGCGGGAGCAAGAGGGCAAGGGAGGCCTTGCCCTCGGCGAGGCGGCGGCGCGCCGTCGCCTCGTCGACCCGTTCCGCCTCGAAGCTCTCCGAGCCCTCGATGGCGGCAACGAAGCGCCCCACGGCGGGATCAGGATCCTGCACCACGACCAGGAGGTGGAGGGGTGAGGCCTGCCCCCCGCCGGCGAAGAGCATCCCGAGTAGCGAGGCGAGGGTGATCGGGAGCAGCACGGTCATCACGGCGCCCTGCCGATCCGAGAAGAAGACGGCCAGATCCTTTCGCACCAGCCACAGGAAGAACCTCATGGCTCGCTCCCCGCCTCTCCTGCATCGGCGTCACGAAGTGCTCGTCCGGTGAGTTCCAGGAAGAGATCCTCGAGGCTCCGCTCGGCGGGGCGCACCGAGGTGACAGCGAGTCTGCCGTCCGCCAGCGCCGCGCGCACCGCCTCGGCGGGCGTGGGCTCGGCGAGCTCGATCTCGTAGCTCCGGATGCCCTTCGCCGGTTCGAGCAGCGCGGGCAGCTCCCCCTCGGCGACGAGGCGACCGTGATCGACGATGGCGACGCGATCGCACAGCGCCTCCACCTCCTCGAGGTGATGCGTGGTGTAGACGATGGTCCTGCCAGCGTCCCGGAGGGCACGCAGCGTCTCGAAGATATGGTTTCGGGACTGGGGATCCACGCCGGTGGTCGGCTCGTCGCAGATCAGGATCCGGGGGTCGTGGAGCATCGCGCAGGCGAGGTTCAGCCGGCGCTTCATGCCTCCGCTCAAGGTCTCCACCCGGTGATTTCGCCTCGACTCGAGCGAGGCAAGCGCCAGGCCCGCATTGACCCGCTCGGTGAGGCGGCGTCCCGAGAGCCCGGCGAGCCCACCGAAGATGCGGAGGTTCTCCTCCACGGACAGGGTCGGGTAGAGGGCCAGGTGCTGCGGCGCCAGCCCGAGCAGGCGGCGCAGACGGCGTGGCTCGGCAACTGCGTCTACCCCCTCGGCGCGGATCGTGCCGCCGTCGGGACGCCGCAGGCCGGCCAGACAGTGAAGCGTGGTCGTCTTGCCGGCGCCGTTGGGGCCGAGGAGGCCGTAGAAGCTGCCGGTCGGGATGCGAAGGGAGAGGCCGTCCACGGCGTGGACCTGGCCGAAGTGCACCTCGAGCTGGGAGATCTCGATCATGGGTCGACCCGGATCCAGAAGAGCCTTGCCTGCCCCTACGCAGCAGGCCCGCGACGCATTCGTGGGCAGTGGCACCAGGGCGCCGCGCGCCGGCGCGGCTCAGCCGAAGTCGACGACGAAGCCACCGAAGAGAAGGAGGCAGGGGAGGATCGCGGTGGCCAGGGCGCCGACGACTGCGTTCCGCCAGGGCAAGGCCCAGGCGCGCCGGAAGAGAAAGAGACCCCCGGCGAGGCACACGAGGAGGAAGACGCAACCGAAGGCGAGGAAGTAGGTGGCGACCGGCGCGCCGCGGGGCTCGCCGAAGACGGCGAGGAGCACGAAAAGACCGATGGCGGCAAGGCCACTCATCACCAGCGAGTAGCTCACTCCAACGACGAACACGAGAAACTTGGGCGTGTCTTGCCGCACCGCGGCGATTGTAGTCGAGGTTGAGCCCGCTTGTATGCCCCGGCGGGTGGGGTACGGTGGGCGCATGCGACGTGCGGTGACGCTCCTGTTCGCCCTCGCCCTCCTTGCCGCACTGGGTGCCGGCGCGTTCCTCTATTGGAAGCACAGCGAGCAGGAGCGCATCGTCCGGGAGCTTTCCGCCCGCCTCGACCGCGTCTGGGCCCGCTCCCTCGTCGCCGACCTGAAGGCCGAGCGGGTGGTCGGTGGCGAACGACCCCAGATGGTGCTCACCTTCGTGGAGTACGCGCCCGGCACCGAGACGCCGGTGCTGAAGCGGCGGCTCGAGCTTCCCGGAGAGGAGGTGTACATCGACGCGCTGGTGGTGCGCTTCGAGCGCCACTTCGTCGAGGCGGGCGACGGGCTTCGGGGCCACAGCCTCCTGCTCTTCCGCCGCGCCTTCAGTGACCGGATGCGCCCGGTGGACGGCATCCCGCTGTACACCGGTGGCCCCGCCCCGTTGGTGCCGGGCGCGCCACCGCAGGAGAGCCCCGTCCCGGCGGCACCGGAGGTCCCGGTGCTCTACCGGGTGGACCCTGTCCCCTCGCACTTCGAGCGACGGATCTGGGCGCGCTTCTGGCAGCTGGCCAGCGACCCTGCCGCCGCCGCGGCCGAGGGCGTGCGGGTGGCACAGGGCGAGGCGCCGCACCTGCGGCCAGTGGAAGGACAGGTCTACCGCCTCGATCTGCGCGCCGACGGTGGGCTCGAGATCACCCCCCGGCTCCCCGCGGCCGTGGTGGGGGAGAACCCACAGGCAGGCGGTGCATCGGGGCGTCCTGCCGCCGGCGCTGCGGCGGCGGACACCCGGCCCTAGACCGGGAGCGCGAACTCGCGCAGCACCTGGTTCAGGGAGGTCTTCTCGTCGGTGGAGGCCGACCGCTCGCCGATGATGAGCGCGGCGGGCAGGTGGTAGGTGCCCGCGGCAAAGGCCTTCGGCCGCGTCCCAGGCACCACCACGCTCCGCGCCGGTACCCGGCCCTTGTAGACCTTCTCCTCCCGGGCGCGCACGTCGATGATCGGGGTGCTGGCGGTGATCACCGTGCCGGCGCCGAGCACCGCCCCTTCCTCGACCACGACGCCCTCCACGACGATCGAGCGGCTACCCAGAAAGGCGTTGTCCTCGACGATCACGGGCCTCGCGCCGGGCGGCTCGAGGACGCCGCCAAGGCCCACCCCACCCGAGAGATGGACGTTGCGTCCCACCTGTGCGCAGCTGCCCACGGTCGCCCAGGTATCCACCATGGTGCCTGCCCCGACGTAGGCCCCGATGTTCACGTACCCGGGCATGATCACCGCACCGCGCTCCACGTGGGCGCCATAGCGAACCGTGCCGGGGGGCACCACGCGCACCCCCTGCCCGGCGAGGTTCTTCTTCAGGGGGATCTTGTCGTGCCACTCGAACGGTCCGGCCTCCAGCACCTCCATCTTCGCGACAGCGAAGTAGAGAAGGATGGCCTGCTTCGCCCAGGTGTTGACCACCCACTGCCCCTCGCGCTTCTCGGCGACGCGAAGCTCGCCGCGATCGAGCAGGGCCACGGCGTCATGGACGGCCTTCTCGTAGTCTGGCGCCTTCAAGAGCGCGCGGTCTTGGAAGGCGGCCTCGATCTTCTCCTTGAGCGCATCCATCGGCGGCGGACGCTACGTTTCGGGAGGCCACCGGTCAAGGCGCCACCGGTCAAGGCGCAGGGCCGCGAGGCATCATGCTCAACAACGTATCGATGGAGAACTCGCGCGCCAAGGCGAGGTCGTCGGCTTTGATCTCCTCGAAGATCTTGGCCGCCCCCTCGAACTCCCCGAGTTCCATGAGGGACTTGCCCAGGACCCAGCGCGCCGTGAACACCGCCCGGTGCGCGATCTCGTTGGTCTGGAAGCGTTCGACGAACTGACGGCACTCGAGGACCGCTGTCTCGTACTGGGCATAGCTGTGCGCCTTGGTGCAGCGATTCAGGTTCTCCCAGGCGAGCCGGGCATCGTCGGGGGGTCGTCC
>CAYYHA010000077.1:0-16092 GCA_964471535.1 uncultured Myxococcia bacterium
TCCTCACCACGGCCCTGCCGCCGGATGCCAACGCGCCCCGCATCGACCTGGATCCAGCCGACGACAAGGCGCGGGCCTTCGTCGCCGCGACGTGGGGCGGGCAAAGCGAGATCTGGATCTCCAGCGAGGCTGAGGGGCTCTTCTACCTACCCAATGCGAGTGACACGGCGACCGTGCTCCACCCCTACAACCCCGGTGGAAACGAAGGAAAGGTCCGCCGCGGCACCCTCGATCCTGGGGCGCCGGGCGATCTCTGGTGGGCCACGCGGGCGGGGCTGCTTCGCTACAAGCGCGATGTGGATGCCTTCGTGACCCTGCCCTTCGGCCCGGGCTATGGCCTCGCCGGTGGCGGCGACGCCCGCGATGCGAAGGTGGACTTCGACCCGGTCCGCGGGCGCACCCTCTACGTGGCGGACAAGTTGGGGCTCTACTTCATCCACGACGCGGATTGACCGGCGAGAACGGGCGGTGGCCGTAGGCGTCCGGCGCGCGTGGGCCGCCGCATGGCGGAGCGATTGACAGGGCCGGGCCGTCGGTCCTACCTCACGGCGGTGCATCCGGCCGAGCGCCCCGCCGACGTCGCCTCCTTGGAGGAGCTCCTCGCGCGCCTCCGCGAGGGGCGGCGTGCGCCGCGCCTCGACCTCGCCGGCCTGCCGGCAGGCGCACGGGCGCTGGTGGCGGCACGCCTCGCCGAAGCGGCCGGGCCCGCCCTGGTGGTGACCGAGAGCGAGGAGGCCGCCGACGCCTTCGCCCGGGAGCTGGGCTTCTTCCTCGCCGCCACCGAGGATAGCCCTTCGGTTCTTCGCATCCCCGACGACGAACTCCTCCCCTACGACGAGATCTCCCCCGATCCCTCGGCGGTCCTGCAGCGCCTCGCCGGCCTCGCCACCCTGGCCCTCGACGGAGCCCCACAGGTGGTGGTGGTCTCGGCACGGATGCTCGCCCGCCGGGTGCTGCCCCGCGCGCTGCTTCGGCGGGCCGTTTTCACCCTGCGCCCCGGCGAGACGGTGGATCGGGATGCGCTGGCCCGAAGGCTCGTGGAGGCGGGCTACCGCAACGTTCCCTTGGTCGAGGATCCGGGCACCTTCTCCCTTCGCGGGGGGCTCCTCGACGTCTACTCGCCCTTGCACCCGCTGCCGGTGCGGGTGGACCTCTTCGGCGACGAGATCGAGTCGCTTTGCACCTTCGATCCGGTCACGCAGCGCCGGCGAGAGGAGGTGGCGCGCCTACGCCTGTGTCCGGCGCGCGAGGCCCCGCAGACGCCCGAGGCCATCCGGCGCGCCGGCCTCGCCGTGCGCGATCTGGCGGCGGAGGTCGGTCGGCCCACCCGGTCGCTGCACGGGCTCCTCGAGGATATCGAGGCCGGGCACGGCGGCCTCGGCATCGAGTCGCTGCTCCCCGGCTACGTCGAGGGCGGCCTCGTGCCCCTCTGGGAGCACCTCGAGGGGCTGAGTCTCGTCTTCGTGGACGACCCGGCGGCGGTGGAGGCCGCCCTGAGCGAGCTGTGGTCGGCGCTTCTCGGTGAGTACGAGGCCGCCCGCGCCGCCGGGCGCATCGCCTTTCCCCCCGCCGCCCACTACCTGCGCCCCGAGGAGACACTTACTCGCGGCGACGGACGCCTTTGGGTGTACCGCCACGTGCTCCTCGTCTCCGAGCGGCCCCAGCGGCCCGTCGATCTGGGGTGGCCGGCGGCGGCGCTGCGCGGCCCGGGTCCGGGCGCCGACGCAGGCGAGGGAACGCTCGCCCCCTTCGTCGAAGCGGCGTCGACCTGGAAGGAGAGGGGGCAGCGCGTGGTGGTGGCCTGCAGTGGGCCTGGGCGGCGCGATACCTTGCGGCGGCTCCTCGAGGCGCGGGGACTGTTGGTGCGGAGCTTCGACGGTCCGCTCCCCTGGCCCCTCTCTGGGCTCGCCGCGCTCGGTCCGGCGGACGTGTACCTCGGCCTCGGGGAGGTGGGGGAGGGCTTCGTGGCACCGGAGTTCGGCCTCGCGCTCGTCTCGGAGGCGGAGATCTTTGGATCGCCCCGGCGCGCGGTGCCTCGTCGGGCTCGGCCGCGGGCGGGAGCGACCGCCTTCGCCGAGGGCTTCCAGGCGCTCTCCGAAGGGGACTACGTCGTCCACGTCGAACACGGCATCGCGCGCTACCGCGGGCTGACGCGCTTGGAGATCCGCGGGGTCGCCGGGGAGTTCCTGCTCCTCGAGTTCGCCGGGGGCGACAAGCTCTACCTGCCCATCTACCGCCTCGGCCAGGTGCAGAAGTACGCGGGCGCGGAGGGCGAGGTGCGCCTCGATCGCCTCGGTGGCGAGACCTTCGCGCTGCGGAAGAAGAAGGTCAAAGAGGACCTCCTCCGCATGGCCGGGGAGCTCCTCCAGATCTACGCGGCGCGCAAGGCCCATCCGGGCACCGCGTTCAGTGCGCCGGACGAGGACTTCGAGCGCTTCGTCGGCGAGTTTCCCCACGAGGAGACCCCCGACCAGCGCCGGGCCGCCGAGGAGGTGATCGCCGACATGATGCGCCCCGAGCCCATGGACCGCCTCCTGGTGGGTGATGTGGGCTTCGGAAAGACCGAGGTGGCCCTGCGGGCGGCGATGAAGGCCATTCTGGACGGGAAGCAGGTGGCGGTGCTCGTGCCGACGACGGTCCTGGCCGCGCAGCACGAGCTGACCTTTCGCGAACGTTTCGCGGGATGGCCCGTGGTCGTCGAGGCGGTCAGCCGCTTTCGCCGGCCGAAGGAGGTGAAGGAGGTGCTCGCCCGCACCGCCCGGGGTGCGGTGGACGTCCTCATTGGCACGCACCGCCTGCTCTCTCGGGACGTGGACTTTCGCGACCTAGGTCTCGTCATCATCGACGAGGAGCAGCGTTTCGGCGTGCGGCAGAAAGAGGCACTGAAGAAGCTTCGCCGCCAGGTGGACGTCCTCGCCTTGAGCGCGACCCCCATCCCGCGCACGCTCCACATGTCCCTGAGCGGCATCCGCGACCTCTCCATCATCGCCACCCCGCCCCGGGATCGCCGGGCGATCCGGACCTTCGTCGCCCGCTACGAGGCGCACACCGTCCGCGAGGCGGTGGAGCAGGAGCTGTCACGGGGTGGGCAGGTCTACTTCGTTCACGACCGGGTGCAGAGCATCGGTGCGGTGCACGAAGAGCTGCGTCAGATGCTTCCCGCAGTGCGCATCGAGGTGGCGCACGGACAGATGAACGAGCGGGCGCTCGAGCGGGCGATGACCCGCTTCGTGCGCCGCGAGGCGGACCTCTTGCTCTGCACGAGCATCATCGAATCGGGGCTGGACATCCCGAGCGTCAACACGATCCTCATCTACCGCGCCGATCGCTTCGGACTGGCACAGCTCTACCAGCTGCGCGGTCGCGTCGGCCGAAGCAGCGAGCGCGCCTATGCCTACCTCCTGGTCTCCGGTACCGAGCCCCTGAGCAAGGACGCACGCAAGAGGCTGGCGGCGCTGCAGGAGCTCAGCGAGCTGGGCTCGGGCTTTCGCCTGGCCAGCTACGACATGGAGATCCGCGGCGCGGGCAATCTCCTGGGCCCGGATCAGAGCGGACACATCGCGGCGGTCGGTTTCGATCTCTACGCGAGGCTCCTCGACGAGGCGGTGCGCGAGCTGCGCGGCGAACCGCCCAGCGTGGAGGTCGAGCCAGAGGTCGAACTCCCCGTCGCCGCCTACCTCGACGAGGACTACGTGCCCGATGTGCAGCAGCGCCTCCTCCTATACAAGCGTCTCGCCGGCGCAGCGAACCGGGAGGCCCTCCAAGAGCTGCGGGAGGAGCTGGTCGATCGCTTCGGCCCCCTGCCGGAGGAAGCCGAGAACCTTCTGGCGCTCATGGAGATTCGCCTCGCGCTGAAGGCGCTTCGGGTGCGCTCCCTCGAGAGCGGTCCCGGCCGGCTGGTGCTGAGTCTCGGCCGCGCCTCGCGTCTGTCCGGTGAGCGGCTCATGGAGCGTGTCCTGAAGAGCCAAGAGGGAGACGCGCTGCGGATGCGCCTCGGGCCGGGCATGAAGCTGCTGGTGTCGATCGCCCCCGACGCCGAGGGCGCGGAGGTGCTGCGGGCCGCCGGTGAGCTGTTGCAGGAGCTGGCCGGCTGTGTTCTAAGCGGGGGCCCAGAATGGGACGGAGCGGGGTGATGCGCCCGGAATTTGGGGGGTATCCACGCTGTTCGTGCCGCCGAGGCCGCCACTGCCGACGATGCCCGAAGCGGCCCCGCCAGCGCCCCCCAGCGATCCGAATCCATCCGTGACCCGAGCCCGTGATCAGAGCCTGCGCTGCCCCAGGGCCGAGCAGGTGAGGTGATCGACCAGGAGAGATCGATGATGCGCGCAAAGAGTTGCCTGATGGTCGCACTCGCTGCCCTTGCCCTCGCTTGGGGTGGCTGCGAAACGAGGTCTGGTGCCTCGGAGAGTTCGTCGGGAGAGGCGGCGACGAAGGCGGAGGGGCCGGCGAAGAAGGAAGGCACCACGCTGGCGAAGATCGGCGACGAGCGGATCACCCTCGAAGAGTTTCGCGACCGGCTGATGAACCAAAACCCCTTCCTCCGGGCGCGCTACACCGACCACGAGCGGAAGAAGGAGTTCCTGGAGAACCTCATCCGCTTCGAGCTCCTCGCCCGGGAGGCCAAGCGTCGCGGCCTCGACCAGGATCCGGACGTGCAGGAGTCGATGAAGAAGATGATGGTGCAAAAGCTCATCCGGAAGACCTTCGACGAAGCGGAGCCGGGTGAGTTCAGTGAGGCGGAGCTGAAGGCGTACTACGAGGCGCACATCGACGACTACGTGAAGCCGGAGCGGGTGCGGGTCAGCCACATTTTCTTCTCCTTCGAGAAGCGAGGCGGGAAGGACAAGGCGCTCGCAGCGGCCAAGAAGACGCTCGCCGCCCTCGAGACAGCGCAGAAAAAGGATCCGCGCGCCTTTCGGGACACCGCACGCCAGGAGAGCGACGACGTGGAGACGAAGCCCACTGGTGGCGATCTTCGCTACCAGACGAAGGAGGATCTCGAGGCTGCCTGGGGCCCGGCGGTGGCCAAGGCGGCCTTCTCCCTCGAGAAGGTTGGGGATCTCTCCGCACCGGTGGTCGGTGAGAAGGGGGTGCACATCCTCCGCCTGACCGGCCGGCAGAAGGCGCTCAACAAGACCTTCGACCAGGTCAAGCAGCAGATCATCCACCGGCTTAGGCGCGAGAAACGCAACGAGCGCTTCGAGGCCTTCGTTGCCGAACTGCGCAAGAAGGAAGGGGTGACCATCGAGGAAGCGCTGCTCGACACGGTGGACCCCACCGCTGGAGACGCCTCGATTCCCGGCGCACCGAAGCTCCCCCACCCAGTGCGGATGGGGCCGTCACCCGCCGCGCTCAAGGGCGCTGCGGCGAAGCCAGTTCAGGCAGCGTCTCCGGCCAAGCCGGGCGGGGCTACGAAGCCGGCTTCCAAGCCGGCTGCGCAGGGCGCCGAGCCCGGTGCGCAGTGAAAGATGGCGTGCCGTCCACAGGGCGTTCGCTTCGGTGCCTGGGCCTTCGTGGGGCTCGCCGCCCTGCTCGGCGGTCTCGCCTGTGACCGCCCCAGCGCGGCGGCCCCGCAGGAGACGCCCCCGGTGGCGGTAGTCAACGGAGAGCCCATTCCGGCCTCGGTGGTCCAGCGAGAGCTCTTGCGCCTGCGTCGGGAGGCGGGGTCGGCGCCGGTGCACACCGAGGCAGAGCTCGAAACGCTCCGCCGCGAGCTGCTCGACGACCGGATCGATCGGCTGCTCTTGCTGCAGCTCGCGAAGGAGCGGGGCATCGAGGCGGAGCCCGGCGAGGTGGAGCGCTTGCTCCTGCGCCTGCGCGCCGACTACCCAGGGGATACCTTCGAGGAGTTCCTCGCCGACGAGGGCATCCCTCTCTCGCAGCTGAAGGCGGAGCTGCGGGAGCGGGTGCTCATCCAGCGCCTCCTGCAGCGTGAGGTGCGGGCCCGGGTGGTGGTGACCGATGACGAGATTCAGGCCTACTACGATTCGCACCCCGAGGAGTTCAAGGTGCCCGAGCAGGTCCACGCCCGGCAGATCGTGGTGAAGACCCGAGAGGAGGCCGAGGCGCTGCGCACCGAGCTTCGAAAGCGCCATGGCCCCGATTTCGCGGAGGTGGCGCGAAGCCGATCCATCGCACCGGAGGCGGCGCAGGGTGGGGACCTGGGGTGGTTCGAGCGGGGGGTGATGCCGCCGCCCTTCGACGTCTGCTTCGACCTTCCCGTCGGACGCGTCTCCGAGGTCGTGGAGTCGCCCTACGGCTACCATCTCTTTCAGGTCCTAGAGCGCCGGAAGGCACGTGTGCTCTCCCTCGACGAGGCGCGCGACCGCATCGAGGCAAAGCTTCGCCGGGAGAAGGAGAAGCGGGCGCAGGAGCGGTATGTGGCGCTCCTGCGGGAGACGGCAAAGATCGAGATCAACGAAGCGGTGCTGGGGGAGATCCGATGAAGTGCCACTCCGTCGAGCACCCTGCAGGGCATCTCGCACGGCTGCGGCAAGCCCTTCCTTGCGTCCTCGGGCGCCCCCGATGGGTGGTCGCGCTCGCGCTCGTCCTCCTCCTCGTCCCGAGTGCAGCGGTGGCGAAGGGGGGGCGGGTCATCGAGCGCATCGCTGCGGTGGTCAACGGCGAGGTGATCCCCCTGTCGAAGGTCTACGAGCGTGCCGCGCCGATGCTGGAATCCCTCGAGAAGGCGGGTGAGGGAGACGATGCGCTGGCGCGGCGGCATGCGCTTCAGGAAGCGCTGCGTGATCTCATCGACGAGCAGCTCATCGAGACGGAGGTGAAGGCGCGCGCGCAACCACTCACCGACGCCGAGATCGACCGGGCCATCGAGGAAGTTCGGCGCAAGGCCGGTCTCGACCCCGAGGCCTTCCGCCGAGCCATCGAGGCTCAGGGCTATACCTGGGAGGGCTACCGCCGCGAGCTCGCCAAGCAGATCCAACGCTTCCGTCTTCTTGCCGAGGAGGTCCGGTCGAAGGTTCAGGTGACGGATGAGGACGTGCGTACCTATTTGGCGCAAAAGGGTGAGACCCTCGGCGGCGAGGAGCTCCGGGTGCGACACATCCTCATCCGCGTGCCCGAGAACGCTCCGCCGGAGGAGGTCGCCCGTGCCCGCGAGCGAGCCGAGCGGGCCCGGGTCCGGATCGTCGAGGGCGGAGAGGACTTCGGAAAGGTGGCAAAGGAGGTCTCCGAGGATCCGGGGACGGCTGCGGACGGTGGCGATCTGGGCTGGTTCGGGCGAGGTCGGATGGTGAAGCCCTTCGAGGAGGCAGCGTTCGCTGCCAAGCCCGGCGAAGTGGTGGGCCCCATCCGGACACCCTTCGGTTGGCACCTCCTTCAGGTGCGTGCCCGCCGGGTGCGCGAGGAGGGAGGCGCCCTAGACGCAGCGCGCATGGAGCAGGCGCGGCAGGAACTTTTCGAGCGGGAGATGGAGCTGCAGACGCGGCGATACCTCGAGGCGCTGCGCCGCAAGGCGGTCATCGAGATCAAGGTCGAGGCCCTCAAGGGATGAAGCCGCGGGTTGCGATCTCGCTCGGCGACCCCTGTGGGATCGCCCCCGAGGTGATCGTCCGGGCGTTGGGCGAGCCTCGGGTGCGCGAGACCCTGACGCCCCTGGTCTTCGGGGACGAAGCCATCTGGCGCCGCGCCATCGATCTGACGGGGGTGGATCCGGATCTGCCCTTCGTCCGCCCCCACCAGATCCCCGAGGATCGCAGCGTAGGCGCCGTTGTCACGGTCACCGACTTGGGCCACGCCGCCGCACCCTATGGCGGCGAGACCGAGGCCAGCGCCAGGGCGCAGCTCGGCTACCTCGACGCCGCCGTGGAGGCGGCGATCCGCGGCGATGCCGACGCGCTGTGCACCGGACCGGTGACCAAGAGCGCCGTGGCCAAGGTGGAGCCCACCTTCCGCGGTCACACCGAGTTTCTTCGTGACCGCTATGCGGTGCCCCGCGTCGCCATGATGCTCGCCGGTCCGAAGCTGCGTGTGGTGCTCGTCACCACCCACGTCGCCGTGCGAGACGTCGCCGACCGCATCACCGAGGAGGCCGTCGTCGAGACCACCCGCCTCGCACACCGTGCGCTTCGGGAGTGGTTCGACATCCCCGAGCCCCAGATTGCCGTCTGCGGCCTGAACCCCCACGCAGGCGAGGGGGGACACTTCGGGCGGGAGGATCTCGAGGTGATCGCGCCGGCGGTGGAACGGCTGCGCGAAGAGGGGCTCTTGGTGCGGGGCCCGGTGGCCGCGGATTCGGCGATGCCCCGCGCGGTGGAAGGACGCTACGATGTGGTGGTCGCCATGTTCCATGATCAGGGGCTCGCCCCCATCAAGACCCTCCACTTCGACGAGGCGGTGAACGTTACCCTGGGCCTGCCCATCCCGCGGACGAGTCCCGATCACGGTTCGGCCTTGGACATCGCCGGCACGGGAAGGGCCCGCCCGGGCGCGATGATCGCTTCCCTCCTCCTTGCCGCTCGGTTGGCCGCATGATCGGCGCATCCTCCCGGTGGTGGAGCCGTCCGGTCCAGCGCGTGGGTCTCGCCCTGTCGCTCTTCGTCGCCCTTGCGGCCTGCACGGGAGAGACAGCGCCGCCGGCAAAGAAGGCGGCGCCCGCCGCGGCGAGCCGAACGAAGGCGGCTGCATCCGCTGCGGCGTCCCGTCGCCCGAGCGCCGGTGGGGATGCCACCGCGCGTTCCCCGGCGGCGGGGCGCGTGAAGAAGGCGCCGGCCGATGGGGGTGCCTCGAAGGACGTGGCGGCAGCCCCATCGACGCGGAAGACACCTGCGCTCCACCGGGCGCCTCCGCCGGCAGACGTGCTCGCAGCCGTACGACGGCGCCTCGAAGCCCACGTGAAGGCCTATGCCTTCCGCGACCCCGATAACGCATGGGCCATCGCCCACGGGCTGCTGGCGCTCGGACCCAAGATGTCCGAGAAGGAGCGGCTCAAGTGGGCGCGGAAGATCCTGGCGAAGGCCTCGACCCGCGTCGTTTCCGGACGGACGATCCCCGTCTTCGAAGGACAGGCGCCCGATGGGACCCCCCTCGAGCCCCATGAGGACCTCCTCCTCCGAAGCCTCTTGACCGTAGGCGTGCCCCTCGACCTCGAGTTTCGAGCAGGGGGACGCCGTTACACTGTGCGCGACCTCTATGAAGGGGCGCTGTGGAAGTTTGAGCCCCCCCATGGCGGTTCGTGGGGCGCCAAGGCCTGGACCCTCCTGGCCATCGAGCGGGCGCTCTCTATGGGTGAGGGCGATGGGACCTTCGTCAACCACCGAGGACAGCGTCTCGACGCGCGCGCGATGGTGCGGCAGGCGGCGGCGGATCTCCACGAGCGCATGCGCTTTCTCGAGGAGACGCGGGACTCGGGGCGGCCGCTGGTCAAGCGGCGGCAGGGCATCTATGCCGAGCCCTGCGGCGGCTTCCACTTCGTGCAGGCCATCGCCGCGTGGGGGGACGAGGTCCCACAGCTTCGCGGCGAGATTTCCTGGGAAACGGACCTGCTCCACTACCGGCTCGCCGCCGAGCGGGGGGTCTACGCGGCCGCCTACCAGAGTGCGCCACCGTCCCTGCATCTGCTCCTGACCATCCAAGAGCTGAAGTTCTACGGGCACTGGCTGGAGACGCTCGCCGACCTCCGGGACGCCGGTGCCAAGGTGGATCCCGGCCATGTGGCCCTGGCGCTCGAAGGGCTGGTTGGTGCGGTCAGGCGCCTCGAGGCCGCCGGCGCCTTCGATCGCATGGAGGAGATCGACCGCCGCCGCCACCAGAGCTACCTCGATCTCATCGGCGATTCGGCCCATGCGCTTCGGGGTCTCGACGCGTGGCGCCCCGATCTGAAGGCAGCGCATCCATCACAGCCGTAACGCTTCGGTCGCTCTCGGGCGACGGCGTCGCCAGCGCAGCGCGGTGCGGCCTACGACACGTCACCTCAGATCCGAGTGGCCGGCGCCTCGTTTCTCCCGGGCTGCGGGGCTCCGAGCGGGGTGGGCGCGTTTCCTTCGGGCTCCCTCTTCTTCTCCTCTTCCTTCTCGAGCTCCCGCTGTAGCTCCTCGAGACGCTCGCGGGTGATGCCAGCTTTGTGCATCACCTCGTCGGAGACGAAGATGGGAACGCGGTTTCCCACGGCGAGGGCGATGGCGTCAGAGGGGCGGGCATCGATGACGTGCACGCGACCTGCCGCCTCGAGGAAGATGCTGCCCACGAAGGTATCCCCCTTCAGATCGTCCACCTGCACCTTCAAGAGGTGGCCGCCGAGCCGCTCCACGATCTGATCGAGGAGGTCGTGCGTCAGCGGACGCTCGAAGCGCCGGCGCTGCATGCGCAGGTGGATCGCCAACGCCTCGGTCTGCCCGACGGTGATGGCCAGGAGGGAGCCGGTGGCCTCGTTTCCGAGGAGGACGAAATGGCCGCTGCCGTCGTCGTTGGGGAGAACGCCCAAGACGACCGCTGGGGAGAAACCGGGGGGCGGCGCCGCAGGCTCGCTCGCTGCCTTGGCAGCGGAAGCCGCCGGACCAGAGGCGCCATGGGCGCACCCGGTACAGAGCGCGACCAAGACGCAGAATCGTGCCCGGCGGGGGACCATCCCATGCAGGGTAGCACAGCCGCCGAGGTGACCGCGCCCGATGGCCTTCCCCTGCGCCGGGCCGTCCCCAGCGGTCACGACAGCCGCCAGGCTCCCCGCCCGTCCCCCTACACGTTGAAGCGGAAGTGCATCACGTCGCCGTCCTGCACCACGTAGTCCTTTCCCTCGATGCGCAGCTTGCCGGCGGCCTTCACCTCTGCCTCCGAGCCCAGCGCCACGAGATCCTCCCAGCGACACACCTCGGCGCGGATGAAGCCCCGCTGAAAGTCGCTGTGGATCACGCCGGCGGCCTCCGGTGCGGTGGCCCCGCGGCGCACCGTCCACGCCCGCGTCTCCTTCTCGCCGGCGGTGAAGAAGGTGATGAGTCCCAGGAGGTCGTAGCCGGCGCGGATCACCTTGTGCAGGCCAGGCTCGGACAGGCCCAACGAGTCCAGGTATTCGGCGCGCTCTTCCTCCGGAAGGTCGGTCAGCTCCGCCTCGATGGCGGCGGAGATGCACAGCACCGGAGCGCCCACCGCTCGGCCCCGTTCCAGCAGTCGCTGCACGAAGGGCACCGCCTCCGGTTCCGCCGCAGCCTCCTCCGCCACGTTCGCGACGTACATCACCGGCTTGGCGGTGAGGAGGAAGAGTTCCCGCAACACCTCGGCGGCGCCTTCGTGCTCGAAGGTTCTCGCCTGCCCCCCCGCATCGAGGTGCGCCTTCAGGGGCGTGAGCACCTCGAGTTCGGCGCGCGCCGCGTCCCCCGCCTTGCCCGGCGCCTTCGCCTGCCGCTGCATCTTTTCGATGCGCCGCTCCACGCTCTCGAGATCGGCGAGGGCGAGCTCGGTCTCGATGGTCTCCACGTCACGGATGGGGTCGACCGAGCCCTCCACGTGGGCGATGTTCTCGTCCTCGAAGCAGCGTACGACGTGCGCGACCGCGTGGACCTGGCGGATGTGGGAGAGGAACTTGTTGCCGAGGCCCTCGCCCGCCGCCGCCCCCCGCACCAGACCGGCGATGTCCACGAACTCCAAGCTCGTCGGGATCACGTTCTTCGAGGCGTAGATCCGGGCAAGCTCGTCCAGCCGGGGATCGGGGACGGGGACCACCCCCACGTTGGGCTCGATGGTGCAGAAGGGGAAGTTGGCCGCCTCTGCGCCCGCAGCGGAGAGGGCGTTGAAGAGGGTGGACTTGCCGACGTTGGGCAGACCGACGATGCCGATGTTGATGGCCATGGGGCGCTTCTACCAAAAGAACTCGGCCGGTGCCGTCGGGCACCGGCCGAGCGGAAGCGGTCGTGTGGGATGCTGCGCTCGATGCAGCCGCTGCAGGGCCGCTCAGCTCGGCGGCTGGGCCGGCAGCTTCGACAGGTACTCCTCGACCAGCTTTCGCTGCTTCGCTTCGTCCATCGAAGCTTCGATGAGCCTGCCCGCCGCCTGGATGGCCAGGTCCACCGCGACGGTGCGGACCTCTTGGAAGGCCTTCTTCTGCTCTTCCTCGATCTGCTTGCGGGCCGATGCGAGGAGCTTCTCCGCCTCGGCACGCGCCTTCTCGAGCTGTTCGGCGCGCGCCTTCTCGACCTCGGCCTTCGCCTCGCGGACCATCTCCGCGGCCTCTTTGCGAGCCTGCTCGAGCGCCGCCTTGTGCTCGGCGATCATTCGCTCGGCCTCCTCGCGCTGTTGCTTCGAGGAGTCCAGAGCCTCCTGAATCGCCTTCTCGCGCTTCTCCACCATCTCGAGGATGGGCTTCCACGCGAAGAGGCGCAGAATGATCGCAACCACCACGAAGGTCACGATGGTCCAGATCACGAGCCCGGGGTTGGGCTCGATCAGGCTCGCGCCGAGGACGGTGGGCAGCACAGCGGGCAGCGCTGTGGGAAGTGCGCCCATCGCTACTTGATGGCCAGGAGGAGGGTGACCACCACGCCGAAGAGCGCCACGCCCTCGATGAGCGCCGCACCGATGATCATCGAGGTGCGGATGTCGTTGGCCGCAGCAGGCTGCCGAGCGGTGCCCTCCATGGCGGCGGATGCGATGCGACCGATGCCATAGCCTGCCCCGACGACGGCCAGGCCAGCCCCGAAACCTGCGGAGAGAAACGCGAGTGCGAGTTCCATCGTTGTCAGCTCCTTGAGCGGTTGGAAAGTGAACGAACTAGTGCGGATGGGATGCCAGGCCGATGAACAATGCCGTCAGCATGGCGAAGAGGTAGGCCTGCAGGAAGCTCACAAAGATCTTCAACAGGTAGATGAAGGTGGCAAAGCCGATGGCCACCGGAGAGATGTAGATGGTCTGCAGCATGAAGATGAGACCGATGAAGGAGATGATCACCGCATGACCTGCGGTCATGTTGGCGAACAGTCGCATCATCAGCGCGAACGGCTTCGTGAACAGGCCGATGAACTCGATCGGGATCATGATGGGGTACAGGAAGGCGGGTACGCCGCTTGGCACCAGGTGTGCCCAATAGCCGATGACGCCCTGCGCCCGCATGCCGGCGTACTGCGTCATGACGAAGGAGCAAAAGGCGAGCGCTCCTGTCACCATCAGATTGCTCGTCGCGCCCGCGCCCCAGGGCAAGAGGCCGAGCAGGTTCATGAAGAGGATGAGGAAGAAGAGGGAGCAGAGGAACGGCGTGTAGTAGGGGCCATCCTTCTTGCCGATGTTCCGGACGGCGATGTCGTCGCGCACGAAGATGACCAGCGCCTCGAGGAAGTTCATGAAGCCGCCGCGGGGAACGCCGTTCTCGTCGTAGCTGCGACGGCCGAGCACGAAGAAGAGGAAGACGAGGACGGCCGCCACCCAAACGAAGAGCAGGTGGCGCGTAGGCGTGAGGTTGATCTCGTACTCGCCGATCTTCACCCGCCAGTCGAAGTACTGGTCGAGGTGCACCACCTTGTGGAGCTGGAACGGCACCTCCACGTCGTAGCCGTCCTTCAGGTGGTGCATCATCGCGTGGCTGAAGGACTGATCTTCCTCCTCGTGGCCGCCTTCTCCGTCCCCGGGTGCCGCTCCCGCCTCTCCGGCCGCTTCGGCGTGCTCCGCGCCGTGTCCCTCTCCATGTGCAGCCTCGCCGGACGCGATCACGGCGAGCGGGACCGCGGCGACGAGCGCGGCGAGAAGGGTCGGCACTGCGTACTCTTTCAGAAGCGACTTCATGGTCCACCTAAGCCGAGGCGAGCGGGGTCGGTCGAGCACGATGGATGTAACGGATCTCGAGGAACTGGGTCGCCGCGTAGACGGCGAAGAAGGCTGCGGCGAAGACCAGGGGCGGCAGGAGGAGCACCTTTGCCGCCACCACCAGCCCCACCGAGAGGAGGAAAAGGCGCAGCAGCATGGTGACCACCACCCCGCCGAACACCCGCTGCAGCCCTCCATCGGGGCGGGAGGGATCCAGGGTGAGCCGGATGAGCAAGAGGCCCACCAAGGCGGAGAAGAGAGCCAGGCTCCCCCCGAGGAGCGCCGCACCCCACTGGCCGGTGGCCAGCGCCACGCAGGGAGGCAGCGTCAGTCCCGCGACGAGGATGCTCGATGCGCAGCGGAGGAACATGGTGCAAACGGAGGTCTCGGGGCGAAGGTCTTGCGGCAGAGGTCTGGGGCGGATCTGCTGGCGCCCCAACACCGGGACGGAAGGCCCCGGCGCGGGCGATTCGGTGGGTTCAGAGTCTCTGGATGGTGCGAATGAACTGCACGACGGCAGAGGCGATGCCGAAGAGGGAACCTAGAAGGGTGAACAGGGGCTTCGTTTCGAAGTGATCGTCGAGCCAGACCCCGCCGAGAACGCCCAGTACGACGCTCGCGGCGATGGTCCAGCCCATCGTGAGGAGGGGACCGGCTTTCTGCATGGCGCGGGCGAGGTCACCGAGACCCTCTTCGTCCGGGGCGGGTTCCTTCCCGGCGGCGAGGTCGCCCGCATCCCGATCCGGGCTCGCGGCGGCGCGCGTGCGGCGCGCTCCAGACAGCTCGGTGGAGGCCGGTGGGCTCGGCTGCCCGCGGTCCACCTCGGACGCGCGGAGGCCCAGGCGGCCCGAGCCCGCATCGACCGAACCGGGTCCGTGTCCCTCGGCGGCGTCTCCGCTCGCAGCGGCCTCGCTCGCGGCGCCGTGGCGGGCACCGCCGCCGGCGCCGCGGGCCACCTCGCGGCCCGCCTCCCGGGCCTCCCCGCCGGATGGAGCCCCCGGCGCTGCGAGGTCTGGCTCGTCGAGAGGGCCCTTGGGATCCCGCGCCACCTGAAAAAGCCTAATAACTATCAGTATTTAGCTTGTTTCTTCCCCCCAGCGGGGGCGCAACGTCTAGCACGGCCCCGCTCGAGGGGTCAATGGCTTGCGATCCTGCGACTCGGCACGTGGCCCCCGTCCCGCACGGCGGCCCGAGGCACCTGACCGGGTGGTGGCCGGAGCTCGCGGCTCGAGTTCCCAGATCGAGCCGAGCCCACGGAGAGCGGACACGCCTTCAGCGGCGGCGGGCCCAGGCGTAGCACAGCGAGCCGTTCCGGGACAGGCGCGTGCCGCGCTCGAGGTCCTCCGGCAGAAGCGCCAGGCAGGCCTCCGGGTCGCGGTAGATGAGGTGCCAATCGGCGGTCCAGGTCTTCGACGAGCGAGAGGGGTCGGCGGGATGGAAGTTGGAGAAGGCGAAGAGGCCGCCTGGTGCCAGCTGCGCCGCGAGCAGGGAGGAGAGCGCCCGTCCCGTCTCGTCGTCGAGGTAGTCGTAGAGCCCGGCGCTGATGACGAGGTCGAAGGGTCCGCCGAGATCCGTCTCCGCCAGCCGCCGGATGGGCGTGTTCAGGAGCGTCACCTGCGCCTGCCACGGCTTCAGGCTCTGGGAGCGAAGGAAGCCGAGTGCGGCGGCGTCCTGATCCACCGCCGTGATCGACACCTCGTCGGTCGTCTCGAGGGCGCCTAGGAAGTCGGCCAGATAGCGGCCCCCGCCGGTTGCGACGTCGAGAACCTTCAGCCGCCCGCCCCGCCGCAGGTACTCCTGGTAGAGCAGGTCTCGGAAGAAGTGGCGGCGCTCCCACACGTCCTGCACGCTGTGGATGGTCTTGGCCAGCTCGTCGAGGCAATCCAGGATCGCCGGTTGTGTGGGATCCGCGCAGGGATCGTCCTCCATGTCGTACATGAGCTCGACGATCCCGTAGTCCCCGGCGTACCCGTGGGGCTTGGTGCAGCCGCGATTCCAGAAGCGTGAGCGGAGGAGCCAGGGCCAAAGGATCTGGTGGAGGGCACGCCGCCGCTCGGCCGGGGCGCCGTGCTTGGCCTCGTACGCCTCCACCGCCTGCATCATCCGCCAGTAGGCGGCTGCAACCTCGGTGCGGTCTTCGATGCCGGCGATGGTGATGCCTTTGCGCCGGAAGGCCCGGTCGCGTTCGGCGAGGTCCTCGACGAAGCGCCGCGCCACGTCTTCGACCGCCTGCCAGTCACGCGCCTCTTCTCCGGGCGTCGCAAGGTCGTGCTCGCGTGGGGTGTCGTGTCCTTGGGTGCTGTGTCGTGCCATGATGCGGAACCTCTCTCGATGCGGGTTGGGACCTCGCCG
>CAYYHA010000078.1:0-5249 GCA_964471535.1 uncultured Myxococcia bacterium
CTACGAGGCGGCCCGGGAGAAGGTCCGTGCCTTCCTCGGCGCCGAGTCGACGAAGGAGATCGTCTTCACGCGAGGGACCACCGAGAGCATCAACCTGGTGGCCGCCACCTGGGGGCGCACGCAGCTTCGCGAGGGCGACGAGATCCTGCTCACTGGGCTCGAGCACCACTCGAACATCGTTCCCTGGCAGCTCGTGGCCGAGGAGCGCGGTGCGCGGCTGGTGGTCGCCGAGATCACCGACGAAGGGGACGTGCCCCTCGAGGCAGTGACCGAGAAGATCGGCCCGCGGACGAAGCTGGTGGCGGTCGCGCACGTGAGCAACGCGCTGGGCACGGTCCTTCCGGTGGAGGCGATCTGCAAGGCAGCGCATGCGGCGGGTGCGCTGGTACTCGTCGACGGGGCACAAGCCGTGCCCCACCTCCCGGTGGACGTGCGTGCCCTCGGTGCCGACTTCTACGCCTTCTCGGGGCACAAGCTCTATGGCCCCACCGGGATCGGCGTTCTGTACGGCCGGCGTGAGCTTCTCGAGGCGATGCCGCCCTATCAGGGAGGCGGAGACATGATCCGCTCGGTGCGCTTCGAGAAGACCACCTTCGCCGAGCTGCCAGCGAAGTTCGAGGCGGGCACCCCGCACATCGCAGGCGCGATCGGCTTGGGGGCGGCCATCGACTTCGTACAGGGGCTGGGGCGGGAGGCCATCTGTGCCTGGGAGGCGCAACTGCTCGACTACGGCACCGCCCTGCTCGAGGACGAGCCCGGCATCACGCTGGTGGGCACCGCGCCGAGGAAGGCGGGCGTCCTCTCCTTCTTGGTCGAGGGGGTGCATCCCCACGACGTGGGGACCATCCTCGATCGGGAAGGCGTCGCGGTTCGGACCGGGCATCACTGTGCACAGCCGGTGATGGAGCGTTTCGGCATCCCGGCGACCAGCCGCGCCAGCCTGGGGCTGTACAACACGCGTGCCGACCTCGACCGCCTCGTCGAGGGGCTGCGGCGGGTGAAGGAGGTCTTCGCCTGATGGACGAGCTGCGTGAACTCTACCAGGAGGTGATCCTGGACCACTCGAAGCACCCACGGAACGTGGGTCTGCCGGAGCCCTCCGATCGAACGGGGGAGGGCCACAATCCGCTGTGCGGAGACCAGGTGAAGATCGGCGTGCGTCTCGCCGGCGATCGGATCGAGGAGATCGGCTTCGAGGGGAGCGGCTGCGCCATCTCCCAGGCCGCGGCTTCTACGCTGACCGAGGCGGTGAAGGGCAAGCGGCTCGACGAGGTGGACGCGCTCTTCGAGCGCTTCCACGACGTGGTGACCGGCAAGGTGCCGCCCGATCCCGAGGCGCTGGGCAAGCTGGCGGTCTTCGCCGGCGTGGCGGAGTTTCCCATGCGGGTGAAGTGCGCGACGCTCCCGTGGCACACGCTCAAGAATGCCCTCCACGGCGAGGCCCAGCCGGCGAGCACGGAATGAGCGGAGTGATGCGATGAGCGACGAGCCCATCAGCACGGCAGCCGTTCGTACTCCCGAAACTGCGGGGGGTGGCGAGGCCGGCCCCTTGCAGCCAGGCACCCCGGCGGAGACATCCGGCGCCCACGAGTCGCGGGTGGACGGTGGAGCCGGCTCCGCCGCGACACCCGGGCATGCCGTGTCTCCACCCCAGGACGCATCCGAGGGGGGCGGCGCCTCAGCGCCAGCACCGGCGGCGGCCGCAGGCGCCGAGGCAGCCGACGCTGCCGAGGGCGCAGCCTCCGCGGGCCAGACGGCGGCCGCAGCCGGCGGGGCGTCCCAGCCCGCTCCCCTCGACCCGCTCGAGCGCCGCGGCGATCCCTCGGAACCGGACGTGGCGTGGCTCGGGGGGACCCCAGAGCTGCGAGCGCGGATCGCCGAGACCTTGAAGACCATCTACGACCCGGAGATCCCGGTCAACATCTACGAGCTCGGGCTCGTCTACACCGTCGAGATCCACGACGGAGGCTTCGTGGAGATCACCATGACCCTTACCGCCCCCGGCTGCCCCGTCGCTGGCCCCTTGGTCCAAGAGGTGGAGCAGAAGGTGCTGCAGGTGGAGGGTGTGAGCGCGGCGAAGGCCGAGCTGACCTGGGATCCCCCCTGGTCGATGGACCGGATGACCGAGGTCGCCCGGCTGCAGCTCGGCTTCATGTAATCGGGCCTGGCGCAGAGAACGGGGCAGCCTTGCGGCCGCCGCAGCCTTTGTGTGCGCCGGACAGCACACACCGCTCGTGCGAGGGCGGGCGCGCCAACGATGCCTTGCGCTCACGCGCGACCCGGTGCCGAATCATCTGAAGTGCAGCTCGCCTGCTTCGCTCTGTGCGGCGGGCGCGCCTACCCCTTCGTCGTGCGCGTTGTCACAGGCCGCGCCTCATGGTCGACGGTGAGGCAGCGGTCCCGTGAGCCGGCGCACCGATCCGCCCACCGGTGCGCCCTCCGCTTCCGCTCACCGGTCCCGCTGCCCACTGCGAGTTGCACTGCTCTGCGGCGTCGCTGCATGCCTTGCTCCAGCCTTCGTTCTGCGCCGAGCCTTGCGGCGCGGAGGCCTCGCGATGCTCGCAGCGGTCCACAACGCGGTGGTCCGCAACGCCCGAGCGCCGGCGCACAGCGCCGAGGCGTCCGTGCTCCCGCTCAAGACTCCCCAAAAGCCGGCTCGAAGCTGGCGCCGCATCCACAGGCGCTCTTCACGTTGGGGTTTCGAAACTCGAAGGAGGCGCCCATCAGCGAGGTCTTCCAGTGGAGTTCGGTGCCGGCGAGGAGGCGGAGGCTTCGTGGATCGACGAAGACCTTTGCGCCGTCGCGCTCGAAGACGAGGTCGCTCTCCTTCACCGTCCCCTCGAGCGCCACCTCCATGAAGTAGGAGAAGCCGTTGCAGCCGCCGCCGCGGACGCCGACGCGGAGTCCGAGCGCCGGCGCCCCGCTCTCCTCCACCAGCGAGCGGATCTTCGCGGCCGCCTCCTCGGTGAGGGTCAGACCCGGTCCCGTTGCCTGCTCGGTACGCCCTTGCTCTGCCATGGGGGCATCTTAGGGCCTACGAGCGAGCGGGTGCCAGACCGCCGTGGCCCGGCGCCCGCTGCCGGAGGTGGCGCACGGCCTCGACGATGCGAGCGCCGACGCGCTCCACCTCCTCGGCGGTGTTTCCCCGGCCGAGGCCGATGCGGATCGAGGCCCGCACCAGGCGATCGGGCAGCCTCAAGGCGCGGAGAACATGGCTGGGCTTCGGCGAGGCGCTCGCGCAAGCCGATCCCGAGGAGAGCGCCACCTCCCGCAGCGCGAGCAGGAGCGCCTCCCCGTCGATCCCCTCGAAGGAGAGGTTGAGGTTGTGGGGCAGCCGCGCGGTGAGGGTCCCGTTGACGTGGACCCCGTCGAGGCCCGAGCGCACGATCTCCAGGAGCCGGTCGCGCAGGGCCGCGAGCCGCGCGGCCTCCGCCTCCCGCTGCGCCGTGACCGAGCGCGCGGCAGCAGCGAAGCCCACGACGAGGGGAACGGGGAGGGTGCCGCTGCGAATGCCGCGCTCGTGACCGCCGCCGTGGAGGAGCGGGGCAGGGCGCGCGCGAGGTCCCCGCCGCCGCAGGTAGAGGAGGCCGATGCCCTTGGGCCCGTACATCTTGTGGGCCGAGAGCGTCAGCAGGTCCACGCCCATGGCCTCTACGTCCAAGGGCTGCGTGCTCGCCGACTGCGCCGCGTCGCAGTGGAAGAAGATCCCACGCGCCTTCGCGAGCGCACCGATCTCGGCGACGGGGTGGAGGGTGCCGATCTCGTTGTTGGCGTGCATCACCGAGACCAGGAGTGTCTCCGGGCGAATTGCTGCCTCGAGATCGGAGAGATCGAGGGTCCCGTCGGGCCGCACCGGCAGGCGGGTGACCTCGGCCCGGCCGGTGGCTTCCAGGTAGGCGCAGGGGTCGAGCACCGAGGCGTGTTCGGTCGCGACGGTGACGACATGGGGCCGCGGCGCGCCGCTCGCCTCCACCATCCCCTTCAGCGCGAGGTTGTTGGCTTCGGTGGCTCCGCTGGTGAAGACGATCTCGCTGGGCGCCGCGCCGACGAAGCGGGCGAGTTCGAGGCGTGCGGCCTTCACCGCCTCGTCCGCTTCCCACCCATAGCGGTGGGCCCGGCTCGCAGCGTTGCCGAACTTCTCCGACCAGAAGGGCTGCATCGCCTCCACCACCTCCGGGGCACAGGGGGTGGTGGCGTGGTGGTCCATGTAGATGGGGCGCGACATCGCAGGGGACCGGCGCGAAGTCCGGAGGGGGACGTGCCGCCGCCGCCAGGGGCCATCGCCTACGAAGCGGGCCCTCGGCTTGAATTCGGCGCCGGCCCGAGCAATGTTGCCCTCTCCGGCACCGACGTCAATCGTGCGATGAGAAAGACGCTCTACCTCGGCCTCGGCGCCCTCCTGACCTTCCTCGCGGTGGCCTTTGGTCCCGATCTCTTGGGCCCCGGGCCCACGGGGCAGGGTCTGGACTTCCAAGCGGCGATGGCGCGGAGTGCGGCGGCCGCGGCGGCCGTGGTCTTCGTCGGGGGCCTTTTGACCAGCCTCACGCCCTGCGTCTATCCCCTCATTCCGATCACCGTGAGCGTCTTTGGTGCCCGGAGCGCGAGCAGCCGGGTGAAGGCAGCGCTCCTGTCTCTGGTCTACGTGCTCGGGATGGCGGTGATGTACACGGGCCTCGGCGTCGGCGCGGCGCTGACGGGGCGCGCCTTCGGGGGCGTGATGGCCAACCCCTGGGTGATCACCGCCGTGGCGGCCGTCTTCGTGGTCTTCGCCGCTTCCATGTTCGGTGCCTTCGAACTGCGCCTGCCCGCGGGGCTGCAGACCCGCCTCTCCCAGGTGGGCGGCGAGGGTTGGGCCGGGGCCTTCCTCATGGGGCTCGTCAGCGGGGTGGTCGCGGCCCCCTGCACCGGCCCGGTGCTCGGCGGGGTGCTGACCTACGTCGCCACTACGGCCGACGTGGTGGCCGGCGGCTCGCTGCTCTTCGTCTTCGCTCTGGGGATGGGGGTGCTCTTCTTTCTGCTCGGGACCTTCTCCGTCTCCCTGCCCAAGAGCGGGCCGTGGATGGATTCGGTGAAGAGCCTCTTCGGCGTGGCGCTGCTGGTGGTCGCGCTCTACTACCTGAAGGATGTCGCCCCGCCGCTGAAGGCGCTCTTGGTCGACGGGCCGCTGATGCCGTGGCTCACCGGGGCTGCCGCCGCCCTCGGGGTCCTGCTCGGTGGCATCCACTTGAGCTTCCACGGCAGCCCCGGTG
>CAYYHA010000078.1:5259-16080 GCA_964471535.1 uncultured Myxococcia bacterium
CCGACTGGCGAAGGCGCTGGGGCTGATGCTCCTGGTCGGCGGCGTCTGGATGCGGGTTGCGGCACCTGGGGTCGCCCACTCGGCGGGCCAGGCCCCCGGGGAGGGGGCGGCCGGGGGCGTGCGAAGCGTCGGCGCCGCCAGTGGTGGGCCGGGGACGGCTCCCGCCATCACTTGGCTGCACGACGAGTCCGAGGCACTCGCTCGGGCCACCGCCGCGAAGAAACCGGTGATGATCGATTTTACGGCCGACTGGTGCGCCGCCTGCAAGGAGCTGGCTCGCCACACCTTCGCGGACCCGCGGGTCGCCCGGCGGCTGGCCGAGATGGTGACGGTGAAGATCGACGCCACCGACGACGCGGATCCCGAGGTGGCGCGCCTGGTGAAGAAGTACCGCGTCCCCGGCCTCCCGTACCTGGTCTTCCTCGAGCCGGAGGGTGGTGCCCTGCGCCGGCGGGACGATCTGACGGTCACCGGCTTCATGGACGCCGAGAGCTTCCTGAAACGGCTGGATCGTCTCGGGCGCTGAGCGGCCCTGCCGAGGCGCGAAGGCGACGGCTCCTGCAGCGGCGGACAGGGGAGGGTGGAGCACGGCGCCGAGGGTCACGCCGGCTGGGGAGCAGGCCCCGGCGCCGGGGTGGCGCCTTCAGAAGAGCTGGAACGAGAGTGCCGCCTCGAGCGAAGCCTCGACCCCGGGCCGGCCCACGTAACCGCCGCCGCCCTCGAAGCGAGGCCCGATGGCCCCAGAGACGACGAAGTTCAACTCGGGGGTCATCGCGTACTCGAAGCCCAGGCCGAGGAGGATGGGCAGCTGGTAGCCCATGCCGTAGCCGAAGGTCCACAGGAAGGGGATGCGGAGGGTGAAGAGGCTCGTCGTCGAGGGATGCGGCTTCATGCCCACCGCGATGCCCGGCGTCAGGCGAAGCCCTGTGTTGGGCACGTTGTGCCGCTCGGCGTAGG
This sequence comes from uncultured Myxococcia bacterium, assembly GCA_964471535.1. Taxonomy (GTDB): domain Bacteria; phylum Myxococcota; class Myxococcia; order SLRQ01; family SLRQ01; genus CAYYHA01. Next base: position 6,217 of record CAYYHA010000078.1, read on the forward strand.
TGAGCCCCAGGTTGAGGTGGAAGCCGATCTCGCCGGTGAGCGCCAGGTTGAACTCCTCCGCTGCGGCGAGGGGAAAGCGCATCGCGACGAGCGGCTCGAGGGCGAGCTTCAGATAGTCCAGGTCGGCCCCGTAGCCGAAGTCGAAGCCACCTTCCTGCCCTGCGAGGTACCGCACCCCGACCGTGGGTAGGCCCACCCAGGCGTGCACCGCCTGCACGCCCGGGCCCAGGTGGCTCCCGTCGGTCACCGAGAAGGCGGCAGCTTCGGCCCGCAGTGGCAGGAGCCCCGCGGCCCCGAGCAGCACCGCCACCCCCGCTGCCAGGGTCGTTCGCATGGCCGGGACGGTACCCCCGCTCCCCGGTGTCCGCCAACCGTGTGCGCGGCCGGTCCCTGCCGGCCGCTGGCCTAGAACCAATAGTGGAGCCCGAGCAACGCCGAGCCCTGTGTCCCCAGGACGGGGCCCACACCGGCGGGCAGGGTGGAGGTCTGCCCGAAGCGGGTGGCGCCGGCGAGGCCGAACTCGGCGAAGAGTTCCAGGTTCTCGGCACCAGGGGGGTAGAAGGCAATGCCCGGGCCGGCGCTGTACCCGAAGGCGTGGAGCCCAAAGGTCCCCACCGAGGGGATCACCGAGACCGCGACGTACACGTTGAGGTGCTCCTCGGGGACCAGGATGAGCAGCGCCTTCCCGCCGAAGGCAACGGAGATGTAGTCCTCCTCGACGGCGAGGCCGAAGAGGGCCGCGAACTCCGCGGTGGGGGCTGCAGCGAACTTCGCCGAGAGGAGGGTGGAGGGTGCGATGGGACCGGCGAAGTGGTCCTGAAAGCCCACGCCCACGACCCGCAGGCTGTTGTCCCGCGCCACCGCGGGCCGCGGCAGGGCCACGATGGCCGCCAGGAGAAGCGAGAGAACGACGGTACGCAGCGCCCAGCGCATGGGGCACCACTACACCGGCTGCGGGAGCGGGGGAAGCGCCCTGCGGGGGTGCGGTAAAAAGGCTATTTCTTCCCCATGCGCCGGACCCGCTCCTCCTCTGCCTGCAGCGCTCGCTCCCGCGCCGCCTTCAAGAGCGCTTCCTCGGCGGCGATGCGGGCCGAGTAGCTGCGGTAGAAGAGCACGCCCCCGATGGCAATGCCTCCGCCGATGATCAGGATGGCGATCACCGCCCAGGCCCAACCGGGGATGAGGGCTCGGCGGATGTTCAGCGCCTTCTCCATCCGCGGCCCCGTGTGTCGCACCGGTTGCGCCGGCCGCTCTCCGAGCTTCTTCAGGGTTGGCGTGCCGCCGAGCGCCCGCTCCGTGGCCTCGCGCACCTTCTTGGACTGAAAGGCATCGGCGTCGAGGCTCATTCCCCCGTGGGCGCGGCCACCCCCGAGGTGTCCGAAATCCTGGTCGACGACCTCGTCGAAGTCGATCTCGAGCGCCTGCCGCTTGACCTTCGTCGCCTCGCGCTCGATGGCATCGAGGTCCAGCTCGCCGCCGAACTCTTCGTCCTCGCTCACTGCATTGCCTCCGCGATGGGCTGCCTTCGCCGCTTCCTCGCTCGTCGCCTCGCTTCTCGCATCGCCGCGTGCTCTGCCTCCGGCCGCCCGCGCTCGCGCACGCCCCGGCTTGCGCTCCGCCCGCGAGGCGGACCTGGGACGGGGCCGGCACAGGTGACGCCACCGGGCAGCGCGACCGCGCCCCGAGAGGCCTCCTCGAGCATACCTCCAATGCGCCTGCCGGGGACACGCCCCCCTTGGGCCTCCGTGCGCCGGGCGGCCTCGAGCGCGCGGCACGTAAGGTGCATTGGTAGTGGGCCTGTGAAAAGGTCCCACGTCCATGGGCGCCCGCTGCACCTCTCCCTCGCCAGGGCCCGGCGCCCGTGTCAGGAGGTTGCCATGGCCCAGCCCGATCTTCTCGTCGTCGAACCGGACACCAGTGCCCGGGGGCTCATCCTCCGCGCCGGCCGGGCCTCGGGGCTCGAGGTCGTCACGGCGCGCACCGCCTACGATGCCCTTGCCTGCCTCGACGAATGCCGCCCCCGCGTGGTGGTGAGCGAGGCCGCCCTTCCCGACGTCGATGGCCTGACCCTGCTTGAGCGGCTCCGAACGCGCTCGGAGACGCGAGAGACACCGGTCTTCTTCCTGGCCCACGAGGCGCAGGTGGACTTCGCGCGGGCGCGCGCCGCCGGTGTCGACGACGTGCTCGCCAAGCCGCTGTTCCTGCAGGATCTCGTCAGCCTCGGTCGCCTCTTCGCGGGACAGCGGTCGGGACAGCCCGTGGTGGAGGGGCGGCTCGAGCCGGGGGGGCTGGCGCGGCTCCTGCGCGCGCTCTTGGCGGGCCGGCGCAGCGGCCGGATCGTGGTCGGCGAGGGACAGGGTGAGCTCGCCTTCCACAGCGGCCGCGTCGTCTCGGCGCACCGCTCGGGTGCGCCCTGCGAGTCGCAGGCGCGGTCCGATGGGGAGGAGGGGCTCTACCGCCTCCTGGCCACGGCCGAGGGCACCGCCCGTGTGATCTTCAGCGAAGGAGAGAGTGGGCCCCTGTCGATCGGTGTGACGGATTTGGTCGCACGTGCCTTTCCGTGGGTTCGGCGCTACGAGCAGGTCGTCGCCTCGCTCTATCCGCTAGACACGCGGCTCGTCGTCGACTTCCATCGCCTCGCCGGCGTGCTCCACCAGATCCCCGATTCGGTCAACGCGGTCATCCGGCGCTTCGACGGGCGGCGGACCTTGGCGGAGGTGGTCGATGGCGCCCCCTTCCCCTACCTGCGTGCCCTCGAAGTGGTGGCGAAGCTCGATGCGATGGGGCTTCTCGTTCCCCTGTGGCCGGAGGCTGGCGCAGGCGAGGTGGCGGAGGCGGAGGAGGCACGGGCCGAGGGCGCGTGGGGCGCCTCTGCGGAGGAGGAAGGCCTCGACCTCGGTGCGGTGGAGACGCCGGTGGCCGACGAGGTGCTGCAGGCGTTCTTCGGGCCCGGTGCGCCCCCCGTGCTCGCCCCCGCGCAGCTCCCGGCGGCGCCCGAGGACTGGTACCGTGCCTATCGGAAGGGAGAGGACAGCTGGGAGCGGGTCACCGGGGAGGCGACCGGGGCGGCGGCCGGACGGACTTCAGAGGTGGAGGTACGCGGCTACGACCGCATCGAGCACGCGCTTCGCTATGGGGTCCTCGAGGGGTACCACCCCGCCGCCGTGCCGGAGGAGACGGCCCCTGCCGCCGAGGAGACAGAGGGCGCGGCGCGGGATCGGGTGGTGGAGGCCTTCGGCGCCCGCCCTGCCGGCCGGAGCTCCGACGCCGAGGCGACGCCAAGCGATGCCGCGTCCGCCCCGGCGACCTCGAGCGGGCCGGCGCGAGGCGCCGAGGCGCCGGGCCTTCCGGATGCCGCCCCTTCGCACCGCCAGGCCGGCGACGCGACGGCCTCGGAGGTCACTGAGGCGCCCCGTGTCTTCGGTGCGGTCTTCGAGCTCGAGGAGGAGGCCTTCTTCTCCTCGCCGCCGCAGCAGGTGGCTCCGGAGCCAGACGGCGAAGTCGATGGAGGGCGCCGCGGTTCTCCCGCTTGGGTTGCCGCGGTCGCCGCCGCCGCAGTGGCGGCGCTCTTCTTCCTCTGGGTCTTCACGCGTCCCGTTGCGCCGCGGGCCGAGCTCGGTGTCGAGCCCACGCGCGCCCGGACCGCTGAGGCGCCTCGGCGCGCGATCCAGGTTGCCGAGCAGGAGGCCATGGCGCCGGGTGCGAGCGCGGCGGGGGAGGCGGCCGGTGCGCCGGTGGCCGCGCCCGAGTCGGGGACGGGCCCGGCGGAGGCGGCTGGAACCGGCGCCGGCGCCTTGGAGCCCAAGGTGGCCTCCGAGACCGCCCCCACCGCTGAGCCTGCGCTGGCGCCCGAAGCCCTGCCCGCCGTCGACCCCGTGGCCGAGCGCCTCGAGGACGGCCGCGCCGCCTACGCCGCCGGAGCCTACGAGGCGGCCGTGGAGGCGTACCGCGAGGCCCTGCGCCTGGAACCGGAGAACGTCAGCGCCCACCTGGGCCTCGGCCTGGCGCTGCTCGACGGAGGCCATGCCCGCGAGGCCGTCCGCGTGCTCGCCGAGGCCCGTCGCCTGAAGCCCCAGGACCCGCAGGCGGTGCTCCTGCATGGGACGGCGCTGCAGATGGCCGGGGATCGCGAGGGCGCACGCGCCGCCTACCGGGCCTACCTGCGCCTCGCCCCCAAGGGGCGCCACGCCCGCGAGGTGCGCGCACTCCTCTCGCAGCTTTGACCTCGCTCTGACCTCCGCGGCGACGGCGGCAGTGTGCACGGAGGGCCTGGTGCGTGTGGCGTGGCGCGTGTGGCTAAAGCGCCCGCTGCGTCACGGCGATGTGTCCACCTCGACCCAGATCGGGTTCGTGAAGCCGAGCGCGGTCACGGCCGCGTCGTCCCGCCCGACCACCACCGGAGCCAGCGGCGCTTCGCCCCGGGCCACGGCGACCACCCAGCCGGAGCGGCTGAAGGACAGCTTCCAGGTCACGTCGACCCGTGCCACGCGGCGGTCTGCGGGATCAACGGAGAGGGTACGGACGACCTCTCCATTTTGGATGAGCTCCACGGTGTCGAAGCGCACCCAGGGCGCCGCCCGGACCTGCACTCGCACGGGCACCGCTTCACCGGCTGAGGCCCGCACCGTGCCGCCCACCCCCGTCTTACCCGAACTCAGGAAGACCAGAGGACCGTTGCTGACTACCACCGCCCGGCGGCGCTTGACCACGTCCACCAGGGTGGCCGCGTCGACGGCGCCCGGGGTGTCGTCCTCCACCTTCAAGAAGTTCCTCGGGTAGCCGGCGTTGTCATGGGTGAGCGTGTGCGTGTCCGAGTTGCCGGTGGCGGTGTACCGCTGGCCTGCATCGAGGAGGGCGAACCAGTCGCGCATCACCTGCATGGCGGTGTTCACCCGCTTTCCGTTGAAGACCTCGATGGCATCGTAGTGGGCGTCGTAGACGGCGCGGGGGTGGCGGATGCGATCGCGGATCACGGTCCCGTGCGCCGGATCGAAGCCCGTCAGATCGAAGTAGCCCGAGGCCCCGGCGCGGGGATGGTTGACCTGCACGATTCGCTCCCCCGGCGCCTTCCGGCACGCGTCGAAGATCTCGGCCGGGGTGTGGCCCTCGCTGGGCGGCGCGCCATTCTGCCGGGCGGCAGGATCGACCGGGAAGGGATAGCAGTTGAAGTGGCCGACGGTGGAGGTCGTCACCTCGACCCCCGGAAAGGCGTCCAGCCACGCGCGGAGGCCCATGCGATCGATCACGGGATCGAAGTCGGTCACGTAGTCGTGGTCGGAGCTGACGAGGATCTCCACCCCCTCCGCGGCGTTGGCGAGCACCCGGTCCTCCAGGGTCACCGCGGAGTCGAAGGAGTGGATCGCGTGCTGGTGGAAGTCGGCCGAGATCCAGCCGCGGGTGTCCACCACCCGTTCGAGGACGAGGTCCGCCTCCGCCGTCGCGCCGGCACGCACCTCCACGTCCACGTGGGGCAGGTCGTACTCGAGCCCCCGCGAGGCATAGACGCGGTAGCGACCCGGCGCGAGCGCCAGGGTGGTGGTCCCGTCCCGCAGGAAGACGAAGCGCCCCGCGCCCTCGGCCCGGTAGTTGGGGCCGAGGTCCGGGTCCGGCGTCTCCCCCAGCCCGTGGAGCGTGACCCGGCAGGGCACCGCGCGAAGCGACGGAGTTTCTTTTTCCTGCACCCGTTCGCGCACCCGAACCGAAAGCCGCCCCTGCGGCGTGACGTGGAGGACCGCCTCGTGGGTCTGGCCCGCCTCCACCTCCACGGGGATCGCTTCGATGTGGGTGCGGCCGGGGATGCGCGCGGCGACGCGGTAGCGTCCCGGGGGCACCTTCACCGTAGCCCGACCCGCGGCCTTCACCGCTGCCGTGGCGTAGGGTGTGCCGTCCTCGCGCCGCAGCTCGACGGCGCTCTCGGCGACCGGCCGCTCGGAGCCCGCCTCGCGCACCAGGACGCGCACCGTCCCCGACGGCAGGCCGCGGATGGCGAGCAGGGTGGGCAGGAGCGAGGCGACGTCCCCCAGACCCACGACCAACGCCCGCCGGAAGGTCGCTGTGCCACCAGGCGCAAGGTCCACCGTCTTCACGATGGGGTCCGACCAGCTCGCCCCGCTGATCACGTTGAGGGGCCCATCGGGGCTCGCCCAGCCGTAGCTGCTGCCCGGTCCGATGCCGGCCAGCCACTCCACGTCGACGGTCTTGCCGGCGATCTTCAGACCGTACCCCGGCGCCCAGTGCTGTGTGCGCCCCCACTGGATGGCATCGCCCAACTCGTAGCCCTCGACGGTCGCTTCGCCGGTGTTCTCGAAGCGGGTGACGATCTCCAGGTGCACCGCGTCCGGCGCGAGTCGGTACTCGGTCTCGATGCGGATCTCTGGCGCGCGGTTGTCGTGGCCGCGGCTGCGGACGACGGCGGTCTCGCCCGGTCCCCCCGCCTCGACGATCTCCACCGTTTCGTAGGCGGCGAGGCGCTGAAAGGTGTCGTCCAGGTAGAGGAAGCTCTGGTTGAGGAGGTCTCCGGCACTTTCCTTGTGTGCCGCGTCGATGAGGTTGCCGCCGGTCTGGGCGAAGCCCTGCCCGGCGCCGGGCCCCTCGACCACGAAGTAGGCGTGCGCGTTCTCGATTACGATGTCCCCGACCTCGGCCCCGGCGGCGGGCCCGCGGGGGATCTGATCGCGCCGCGCGATCACCCAGGCGCGGGCCCCCGCAGGCTTCGGCGGGCGCGCGGTGGACTTCGGCGGCGGGCGCCTTTGCGCCGGGCAGGCGGCACTGCCGAGCAGCGCTGTGAGCAGAATCGCGGCGAGGACGCAAGGCAGCCTGCCTGCGCCGTGGGCGGGCCTGCGACGCCACCTCCGTGGCTTCCGGACCCCCGGATACGGCGCGCCGGGGCGGGCGGCACCGGGGCCTCCCCCGTTTCGGTCCGTCGTGTGCACGCCGGGAGCCTCGCGACTTGCGCCTTGCGTGTCAACTACGGGGCTCTCATGCTAATGACGGCTCCATGTCCGGTCACAACCGATGGACGAAGATCAAGCGCCAAAAGGAGGCGATGGGCGCGACCAAGGGGAAGCTCTTCTCCAAGGTCATCAAGGAGATCACCATCGCCGCCCGGGACGGCGGCGGCGATCCGGCGGCGAACTCGCGCCTGCGGGCGGCGATCGCCGCGGCGAAGGAGGTGAACCTCCCCAAGGAAAACATCGAACGGGCCATCAAGCGGGGCACCGGCGAGCTCGAGGGGCAGGTCTACGAGGAGATCACCTACGAGGGCTATGGGCCCGGCGGCGTCGCCTTCCTCGTCGAGTGTGTCACCGACAACCGCAACCGCACCGCAGGGGAGATCCGCCACCTTTTCACCAAGGGGCACGGCAACCTCGGGGAGACGGGCTCGGTCAACTGGCTCTTCGAGCGTAAGGCGGTGATGGGCATTCCCAAAGCGCACTGCAACGAGGAGCAGGCGATGGAGCTCGCCCTCGAGGTGGGCGCCGAGGACGTGGTGGATCAGGGCGAGGTGTGGGAGCTTCGCGCCGACGCGGCCGATTTCCACGGGGTGTTCACGGCGTTGGAGGAGAAGGGCATCGAGGCGAAGGAGCCCCACCTCGCCTGGGTGCCCAAGAACACCGTGCGGGTGGAGGGCGAGGACGCGAAAAAGGTGCTGAAGCTGGTCGAGTTGCTCGAGGGCAGCGACGACGTGCAGAACGTCTTCGCCAACTACGAGATCGACGACGCCGAGATCGAGGCGGCGGCCTCTGCCTAGGCCGCGGATGGGAAAGGCGCGTTGCTGCGGTCCGCTGCGGCCCGCTGCCGGCTGCGCGGGAAGCCGCCTCGGAGCGGCGCGTCGGGCGGCGGATGGTAGGATCCGCGGGTGATCGTCCTCGGTATCGATCCCGGGACCCAGGTGTGTGGCTGGGGCGTGGTGGAGGGGAGAGGCGCCCGCCTTCGCTGCCGGGGCTACGGGGCGCTGCGCCTCGAGGGCCCGCTGCACACCCGCCTCGACCGGCTCTTCGCCGGCCTCGACGAGGTCATCCGCCGCCACGGTCCCGAGGTGGTCGCGGTGGAGGGCATCTTCGCCCACAAGAACGCGCGCAGCGCCCTGATCCTCGGGCATGCCCGCGGCGTGGCGCTGCTCTGCGCCGGGCGGGCGGGGCTCCCGGTTGCCGAGTACCCACCGGCCACCATCAAGAAGACGCTGGTGGGCACCGGCCGGGCGGCGAAGGCACAGGTCGCGCTGATGGTGGGGCGGCTCCTGTCCATGGAGCGCCCGGAGCCGGCGGACGCCGCCGATGCCCTCGCCGCCGCCATCTGTCACCTCCACCGGCGTGAAGCGCCGCGCCCCTCCAGCGCGGGTCGCGAGGTCCGCTACCGGTCCGCGGTGGTGCGCCACCGCCGTGAGGAGTCGTAGGCGCCCTCGGCCGAGCGGTGGTGCAACGCGCCCTGCGTCAACGAGACCGCACCGGTAGCCCCTAAAGGGCCGCGGCGCTCCGCCGATGGGACAGGCATGGACAGCTGGGCGAAGGGTCATCTCCTCGAACGGCTCGATACGCTGCCGCCGCTGCCTGCGGTGGCCCGAGAGCTCGAGCACGTGCTGGCCGACCGCAACTCGACCGCCGTCGACGTGGCGCGCCTCATCGAGAAGGAGCCGGGGATCGCCAGCCGTGTGCTGCGCCTGGCCAACTCCGCCTACTTCGCCGTGCCCGGCGGTGTGGGGGACTTGAAGCGCGCCGTCTCGGTGCTCGGCTTCTCCGCGATCCACCAGCTGGTGCTCTGCGTGCTCACCTACCACATGCTCGAGCGGTCGCTGCAGGTGCCGAGGGCCCTCTTCGCCCATGCGCAGGCGGTCTCAGCCCTGACCGTCAGCGTGGCCGCACGCCTGCACCAGAGCCTGCACGTGGCCGCCTTCACCGCCGGTCTGCTCCACGACCTCGGCCGTCTGGCCATCGCCGCGGTGGCGCCCGAGCCCTATCGCGCCTTCGAGGCGGCAGTCGCTCGGGGTGCGGAGCCGACCCTGGAGTTGGAGGCCGAGTACTTCGGCCACGACCACCAGGAGGTGGGCCGGATCGTGGGGGAGTCCTGGGGCTTTCCCCCGGTCATCGTGGCCGTGCTCTCCGATCACCATGGCCCCGGGACCACCGAGGACCGGGAGGCGCAGGAGCTCTCGGACCTGGTCGCTGCAGCCGATGACTGGGCCTGGCGCCTGGGCCGGCCCGGGGTTCCATCGGCCACGGAGACCGAAGGGCGGCTCCACCCGGTGCGGGCCAAGCGCTTGGGCCTGGATCCCGGTCTTTCGAGCAAAGAGAAGCAGATGCTGCAGCGGAGCATCCAATCGGCGGCCCTCTACTAGGGCCCGCGCAGAGACGAGGCAGACTGACCTAGGTCGGAGCAGCGCCAGAGGGCAGCGGAAAGGAGCAGGACCCGTGGGGGAAGCGATCTGGGAGACGCACCGGAAGGCCATCGAGACCGCGGTGCTCGACGACGCACCGGAGGTGACGCTTCTCGTCGATCTGGAGGCGGGGTGCATCGAGGGGGTACGGGGACCCTGCGACCGGCTCCTAGGCCGTCCGGCGCGCGACCTCGAGGGGAAGCGGGTCGACACCCTGCAGCCTCGGGACCTGCCCGCCCGCCGCCTGATGGCCTTCGGGCTGGGGCTGCTTCGCTCCACCGGCTACTACGGCGAGGTCGCCGTTGCTGGCCCCGAGGGCGAGTACCGGGTGGTCGCCGTGCGCACCGTTCCGTTGGAGCTCGCGCCCGGCCGGCCCGGCGCGCTGGTCCGGCTCCTCGACGTCGCCGAGCAGGTCCGGCTCTCGGAGGCGCTCCGTGAGGCCCATACCGCCCTGCAGGCGAGCTACCGCCGCCTCGCGGAGCAGAGCCAGC
>CAYYHA010000079.1:0-16009 GCA_964471535.1 uncultured Myxococcia bacterium
GACGACGGCGCACGCGAGGTGATGCGAATGCTGCGAGGCCCCGAGCACGGCGGTCCCGGCCGACTCGAGAGCATCCGCGTGGACCTGCTCAGCAAGGATGGAGAGCGCATTCCCGTGAGCCTATCGGCGGCGGTGCTTCGAGAGGACGGTGAGGAGGTCGCGACGATGGGCATCTTCACCGACCTCCGTGAGCGCCTGCGCATCGAGCGGAAGCTCTCGAAGGCGCAGGACAAGCTCCTTCGCACCGAGAAGCAAGCGATGATCGCCGAGCTGGCTGGAACTGCGGCGCACGAACTCAATCAGCCGCTGACCAGTGTGATGGGCTACGCCGAACTGCTCAAGCGCCGTATCCCCGAGGACGATCCAAACCACCGGGCGGTGGACATCATCTTTCGAGAGAGCGAGCGCATGGCCGAGATCGTTCGCAAGATCGGCCGAATCACACGCTACGAGACCAAGACCTACATCGGAAACACGCGGATCGTCGATCTGGATCGTGCGGTAGAGCGACCGATGGGGACAGGGGTGATCCTCGACGAGGAGGAGGATGAGCTAGACGATGCCGAGGGGACAGGGACGGTGACACCATGACCAAAGCAGCAGCGACCCGAAGCGACGGATCCGCAGCCCTTGCCGATGCCCTGCTCGGCTTCTTCACCTCGGCGGATACACCGGCGGCTATCTGTGATCCAGACCGCCGCATCCTCGCTGCCAATCATGCCTTCGGCGTTCGAATCGGTGCACGCAGCGACGCGGCCTTGGTCGGTGAAACGATCGACGCGCTGCTTACGGTGGAGGGTGAGGAGGGACCGAACGCCGACGTCGGGCCAGGTCCGGTCCAGGTACCGGTGGTGTTGCCGGGCGGTGGCCGCGCGATGGCGACCTTCAAAGTGGCGGGCGAACTCACCCTCGTCACCTTGGACGCCGGCCTCGAGGGGGCCCGGCTCGCTCGAGCGATGCGGGCACTGAGCGATCAACAGCGTGTCTTCTCGGTGGGCCGCCTCCTCTCGCTCTTGATGGTCGAGGAGGATCTCGTTGGGGTGGTCGCCCAAGGGCTGCGCGATCTCTTCCCGGGACGCTTCTTCGCCGTGCGCGTGGTCGACCCGAAGTCGATGGCGCTGACCAGTCTCTACTCCGAGGGGCCCCTGCGACCCGAGGAACGAGACTACCTCACGCTCAAGCGTTCTGCGGTAACGAAGACACGCCTTCCGGCGGAGATTCTCGACAGCGATCGGGTGCGGGTGCGCAGTGGCTATCACCCCATATTCGAAGGCACCGAGCGGGGGATCGGCGTGCCCTTGGTCGCTGGAAACCAGCTCTTCGGGATGCTGAATGTCGAAGGAGGTGAGGCCCAGTTCGATGACATCGAGAGCGACGAGCGCCTGCTCATCGCACTGGCCAACCATCTTTCGGTTGCACTGCGTAACGCAAAGCTGATCGGGGAGGCGCGCTACCTGCGCGGCTACCTGGAGAAGATCATCGATCATGCCAACGCCCTCATCGTGGTGGCCGACCGCAAGGGTCGCATCACGGTCTTCAACCGGGCCTTCCAGGCGTTCTCGGGCTTTTCCCGCGACGCAGTGGTCGGCCGGCAGCTCGTGGAGCTGGTGCCGCCGGAGGAGCGGCAGCGCATCAGCCGCCTCCTCTCCATGGCGCTGCGCGGCCGTACCGCCGAGAACGTGGAGGTGACTGTTCTCTCCAGCGACGGCCGCAGGGTGCGTGCCGCGTTCAACACCGCATCGATTCCCGGCCCTGACGGAGGCATCGAGAGCGTCATTGCGATCGGGACCGATCTGACGCGCATGGTGGAGCTGGAGAGGCAGGTGATCCAGGCGGAGAAGCTGGCGAGTCTCGGGCAGCTCGCGGCAGCGGTGGTCCACGAGCTGAACAATCCGCTGACGAGCATCACCGTCTATGCCGACTACCTGAAGGAGCGGCTCCGCGAAGCGGGCCAGGCCAAGGAGATGGAGCGCGCCGGGCGCATCCTCGAGGCGGCAGGCCGCATCCAGCGTTTCACCCGTAGCCTCGTCGACTATGCCCGCCCGAGCGAGGAGCGACACGTCCCCCTCGACCTGCGGGAGGTGATCGAACAGTCACTCGACCTCTGCGAGCATGTGGTGACGCGCCGGAACGTTCAGGTGGTCACAGAGTGGAGCGACGACCTGCCGCAGATCCAGGGGAACCGCGGAAAGCTGCAGCAGGTCTTCGTCAACCTCGTTACCAACGCGTGTCAGGCGATGGACGAGGGGGGGCGCTTGACGATCCGGGGCCGGGTCGAGGACGAGGCGGTACGGCTCGAGGTGGAGGACGATGGCCACGGCATGCCACCGGAGATCGCGGAACGCATCTTCGAGCCCTTCTTCAGCACGAAGGCGCCGGGGAAGGGAACCGGTCTCGGGCTCTCGATCGTGCAGGGGATCGTGGAGAGCCACGGAGGTGAGATACGCGTAGAGAGCGAGCTGGACCGTGGGACCACCTTCGTGTTGAGCTTCCCCCTCCGCCCCAGAGCATGAGGCGGCGAGCGATGCTCCGGGACAGCCTGGACTCGGCAGGCGAGCGATATCCCATGCCCCCGAGACGCGCTATTCCTCGCCCTCGATCTCCTTGAGGAACTCCTCCTTCGTGAGGAGCCCCTTACGCGCGAGCAGCTGCATCAGTCGCCAGAAGCGCCGCTCGAGCTCCTCGAGGCGGTCACTCTCGTGGGTGTGGACGCCGTAGAGGAAGTCCAGATCATCCTTGATCTGACTGCGCTTGGCACTGCGCCGAACGGCCTCGCGCTGCCGGACGACCTCCGCCGCCTCCGTTCGCTCGGTGACGATGTCCTGGAGTTCGATGATCTCGTCTTCGGAGACGGCACGTGGCTCGGCGGCGGTGTGGATGCGTTCCTCCTTGCCTCCGGGACGAACCACCACCATCTCCTCGTCCGTACTCGAGCTTCGCTTCACCGGTCCTTCGGGGACGGCGCGGATCTCGGTCTGCGCCCGGTAGTAGTACCGGCGGATGGCGCTGTGAATCTGGGAGAGCGGTGCTAGGACCGGCCGCACGCGGGCGCCGGTGGTGAACTCGATCTCCTCGATCGCCGCGACGTTCAGGGGATCGCCCATCGCGACGGTCAGCAGCTTGCGAGCTCGCGTGTCGTCGAGCCGCAGTGGGATGAGCTCGTGGCGCTCGCAGAAGGTGCCCTGCAGGAGCTTAAGGGCGCTCCAGCTTGGCTCCACCTCGGAGAGGTCTACGACGGGGATGCCGAGCTCTTCACCCAGCACCTTGCAGAGCGTCCCCTCGGTGACGAAGCCCTTGGCCAAGAGCGCTGCTCCGAGGCGGTGTCCCCAGTGCCGCTGGTAGGCCAGCGCCGAGTTGAGCTGGTCTTCGTCGATGATGCCGCGTTCGATGAGGATCTGACCGAGTTTCTTGCGCGCCACGCAGGCCTCCAGTGTGAACAAATCGTAGCAATGCGCCCGTCCGCTGTCCAAATCCCCTTTGCAAACAGGCCTTTTCAGCGCCGGACGAATGCCGTAGAGAGGGCCCATGCCAAGCTTCGATATCGTCTCGAAGATCGACAAGCAGGAGCTCGACAACGCACTTAACCAGGCGACGAAGGAGATCTCGCAGCGCTTCGACTTCCGTGGGACGGACACGAAGATTGAGAAGACGGATGCGGGGATCCTCATCGAATCCAACACCGAGGGCCGTCTCGATGCCGCCTGGGACGTCCTGGCAGGGCGCCTGGTGCGGCGCGGCCTGCCGCTCGAGGCGTTCAAACGGGACGAGGTACAGCCCGCCGCGCGCGGGCGGGTGAAGCAGCTCGTGCGCATGCAAGAGGGGATTCCGCAGGACGAGGCCAAGAAGATTGTCAAGCGGATCAAGGATCAGAAGCTGAAGGTTCAAGCGCAGATACAGGGCGACTCGCTGCGGGTCTCGGGGAAGAAGCGCGACGACCTGCAGGCGGTGATCAAGATGCTGAAAGAAGCGAAGCTGGGCATCGCCATGCAGTTCGTGAACTTCCGCGACTGAGGCACCCGATCTCGGCCGGTCCGGGGCCCGGGCTCTTCACCGGCCCTCCATGGCCGGCTGGTCCGGCGGGCCGCGACGATCCACACTGCGGAGCACCGATGGGAAAGAAGGTTCATCTCGTTTCGCTGGGCTGCCCGAAGAACCGGGTGGACAGCGAGGTGATGCTGGGCACCCTGAGGCAGCAGGGTTACGAGGTCACCTCCGACGCAGACGATGCGGACGTGCTGGTGGTCAACACCTGCTCGTTCATCGGGCCGGCGAAGGAGGAGAGCGTCGAGGCCATCCTCGAACTCGCCGAGGTGAAGGCGCGCCGCGAAGGCCGAAAGCTCGTGGTCACTGGTTGCTTGGCCCAGCGCTATGGCGAGGCGCTCGAGCGGGAGCTGCCAGAGGTGGACCACTTCCTCGGTACCGGCGCCTTCCTGAAGATTGCGGAGGTGCTCGGAGGCCCGCGGGCGCTCATCGGCCGTCCCGAGCTCCGCTACGATGCCGACACGCCGCGGGTGCGCAGCACCCGTGGCGGCAGCGCCTACCTGAAGGTCGCCGAGGGTTGTGACAACGCCTGCGCCTTCTGCATCATCCCCACGCTGCGGGGCCCGCAGCGCTCACGCCCCGTCGAGGATCTGCTGCGGGAGGCAGAGCGACTCGTGGCGGGGGGGGTCCGCGAGCTCAACCTCGTCGCCCAAGACCTCACCGCCTATGGGCACGACCTTCCGGACAGGCCTCATCTGGCCGATCTCCTCGCGCGGCTGACCGAAGTGGAGGGGCTGCGATGGATTCGGATGCTCTACGCCTTTCCGCGGCCCCTGCCCGAGCGCTTCTTCGAGTGCTGGATCCAGAGCCCCAAGGTGCTCCCCTACATCGATATGCCCCTGCAGCACGTCACCCCGCGCATGCTCGAGCGCATGCGCAGGCCGAGAAACATGGATCTCGTGCGGCGACAGCTCGAGACCTTCCGAGAGCGCGTGGGCGAGGCGAAGGGTGGCTTCGTCTTTCGCACCACCTTCATCGTGGGGCATCCAGGGGAGACGGAAGCGGATTTCGCGGCGCTCTGTGACTTCGTGCGGGAGTGTCGCTTCGACCGCGTCGGCGTCTTTACCTACAGCGACGAGGAGGGCACCGCCGCGTTCGATCAGGACGAGAAGGTACCGGGGGAGGTGGCCGAGGCGCGCCGCGCCCATCTGATGGAGATCCAGCGCGAGATCGCCCGGGAGAAAAATCGTGCGCTGCTGGGACGCACCGTCGAAGTGCTGGTGGAGGGTGCCAGTGAAGAGACGGATCTGCTCCTGCAGGGGCGCTACTGGGGACAGGCCCCGGAGATCGACGGGCAGGTGTACATCAACCGGGGCGAGGCGGCGCCCGGAAGCCTGGTGCCGGTGGAGATCACCGAAGCGGCCGACTACGACCTGGTGGGCGGCATCCCCGGAGAGTGGGGATACCAACCGCTCTCGCGTCGTGAGGTTGCCGAATGACGGTCGATCGGGCCGTCGCACGGCTCCTCTTCTTCGGCTTCGACGGCCACCGGCTCGATGCACAGGCGCGTCGCCTCCTCGCCGCTGGTGCCGGCGGCGTCATCCTCTTTCGGAGGAACGTGCGTGATGCCGAGCAGGTCAGGGCGCTCATCGATGCGATCCGCCAGGCCGCCGCCGGGCCGGTGCTCGTCGCCGTCGATCAGGAGGGGGGGCGTGTCGCCCGCCTTCGGGGGATTACCACCGACCTGCCGCCCATGCGACAGGTGCGGTCGGTAGACGATGCACGTTCCGTTGGTGCGGTGCTGGGCCGGGAGCTGTCCGCGCTGGGTTTCGACCTGAACTTCGCCCCCGTGGTGGACGTCGATACGAATCCGGCAAACCCTGTCATTGGAGACCGCAGCTTCTCTCGTGATCCCGAGGTGGTGGCACGGCTGGCCGCGGCCCTCATCGAGGCCATGCAAGAGCAGGGGGTCGCCGCCTGTGCGAAGCACTTCCCCGGCCATGGCGACACGGAGGCGGACAGTCATCACGCCCTCCCCGTTCTGCGGCACGGTCCGGAGCGGCTCGCGCAGGTGGAACTGCTCCCCTTCCGGGCGGCGGTGGAGGCCGGGGTCGCGTCGGTGATGACGGCCCATCTCCTCCTCCCGGCGCTCGATCCCGAGACGCCCGCCACTGGGAGCAAAGCGGTGCTCTCGTTGCTCCGGGACGGGTTGGGTTTCGATGGGCTCACGGTGAGCGACGACCTGGAGATGAAGGCCATCGCGGGCCACCATGCAGTGCCCGAGTTCGCGGTGCGCGCCGTGCGCGCGGGGGTGGATCAGGTGCTGGTCTGCCACCGGGCCCGGCTGCAGTGGGCGGTGCTCGAGGCGCTGGATGAGGCGGTACAGCGAGACCCGAAGGTTGCCAGCCGAGTCGAGGAGGCGGGACGGCGCATCGAGACGGTGTGGAGGCGCTTCGGCGCCAGGCCCCGGAAGCCAGCAGCGCTCCGCTCGCCCGACGCCCTGGCCCTGGCCCGACGGCTGGGCGCACCGCCGGCCGGCGCCGACCCCACGGGCGACCGCTGATCTGGCGTCCGGATCGTGTCAAGATAGGCCCGTGGGAGACGCGCAGGACCTGCCACCGGTGCCCGAGCCCACCCAGGAGGCGCCGGACACCGAGATCGGCCATCTGCTGGTGCAGGGGGGGCAGATGAGTGTCGCCGATCTCGAGCGGGCCCTCGAGGTCTGGCGGGACGTCGGCGGGCTGCTCACCGACGTGCTCTTGACCCTGGGGATCATCTCCGAGCGCGCGCTCCTGAAGCACTTCGCGGCGCTCTGGCACACGCGCTTCGTCACGGCGGCGAAGCTGAAGGAGGCGAAGCTCGACGAGGAGGCCAAGGAGCGGATCGGGGTGCGGGATGCGGAACGGGTGGGGATCGTGCCGCTGTGGTGGGACCCGCGAAACCAGACGCTTCACGTGATCGCCGCCGCTCCCCTGTCCGACGCCCGTGTCGAGGCGGCGCTGGAGGCGGCGAACACGACGAAGATGAACTTCTACCTGGCCACCTGGGCGGCGGTGCGCGCGGGAATTCGTGCCTTCTACTACTCGGACACCGACGCCTTCGCCGAGTTCACGCCGGAGGGCGCCGGACCGCCCCCCAAGAAGAAGGTCTCCGATGCACAGATCTCCAGGGAGCGAGACCAGGACCGGACGCGGGTGCTCTACCGCTCCGACGACGAGATGCTGGCGGCCCTGCGCAAGGAGAATGCACGCTTTCGGATCGCGCAGGAGTTCCATCGCTTCGTTCGCCTCGAACGGGACATCGGACGCCAGCTCAAGCTCATCCTGCGGACCATCGGTGATCTGCTCTCGGCGGATGTGGCCATCATCGAACTCGTCAGCGGTGAACGGGCAGTGCGTACCCGCATCGGGACCGAGCCGTCCGGGGACCGCATCCCGCGCTCGCTCTTCGAGCGCGCCGTGGTCGCACCGGATGGACTGCTCCTCACCGGTCTCGACCTGCCCCAGTCCAATGCCTCCGAGTCGGTGGTGGTGCGGGGGGTGAAGAGCGCACTCGCCATGCGGATGGAGAGCCGAGACGAGCTCTTCGGAGTCATCTATCTCGAGTCGGTGTCCACGCCGGCGGCCTTCGACGAGAGCGATCTCGCCCTGCTGCGGGCCATCGCCGCGCAGGCGGCTACGGTGATCCACAATGCCAGACTCCTCGAGCGGGTACGCGCGGAGGCGGAGGCGCGCACGCGTCTGGCCCGATTCCTCCCTCCAGCCCTGGTGGAGCGTGCGGTCAGCGGTGAGCTTTCTTTTACCGGGGAGCACCGGGAGGGCGAGCTGACCGTTCTCTTCGCCGACATTCGGGGCTTCACGGCCATGGTGGAGCGGCTCGCTCCGGCCGATGTGGTGGAGGCGCTCAATCGCTTCTACGAAGCGGTCACCGCGGTGGTCTTCGACCATGGCGGGATGGTCGACAAGCTCATCGGCGACGCGGTGATGGCGGTCTGGGGCGGAGCCCTGCCCATCGAAGACCATCCGGAACGTGCGGTGAGCGCTGCGGTGAAGATCCAGGAGCGCATCTCCGAGATTCGCATCGCCGGGGAGCCGTTACACGTGGGGATCGGCATCGACACGGGCCGGGCGATCTTCGGACCGGTCGGCACCGCGACACGCCTCGACTACACGGCGATCGGGCCAGCAGTGAACAATGCGGCCCACCTGTGCGAGCATGCGGGCCGTGGGGAGATCCTCTTGAGCAGTCGCACCGCCGAGCGCGCACGCCGCGTGGTAGAGCTCGAGCCCTCGGCACCGCTCCATGCGGTCGGGATGCGCCGGCCCCTCGAAGTCTTCAGCGTTGCGACCGCGACGGGGCTCCCCGCCGTGCCGCCGCCCCCCAGCCTCGAGCTGGCACCGGTACCTGCCGCGACCGACGAGACCGAGGAGGAGGACTTCGAGATCGAGGTCACCCTCTCTCCTTGATCGCAATACCGGCGGGACGCATCCTTCCGGCCGGCGTGATCCGGTTACTCTGCACCCTGCTACTCTGCACCGTCCTCGGAGTTGCGTGGGCTGCCAGTGCATCAGAGGCCGAGTCTCGGGCGCCGCAGGCGAGCCCACCGAAGTCGGCAGCCGT
This sequence comes from uncultured Myxococcia bacterium, assembly GCA_964471535.1. Taxonomy (GTDB): domain Bacteria; phylum Myxococcota; class Myxococcia; order SLRQ01; family SLRQ01; genus CAYYHA01. The sequence continues at coordinate 8,602 of CAYYHA010000079.1, forward strand.
CTCCCGCGAGACGGCGGAACCGAATGCGCAGAACGCGGAGGAAGCGAAGGCTGCGGGTGCCGAGGCGCGTAGGGAGAGAGCCGGCGAGGCGGCCTCGGTCGAGCCGCCCGTGCTCGTGCACTTCGTCGAGGCGGCGTACCCTGAGGAAGCGGCCGCCAGAGGAATCGAGGGTGTGGTGCGCCTCTCTCTGGTCATCGACGAGTCGGGCAAGGTGGCCGATGCGACGGTCGTCGAGCGCGCAGGGCATGGCTTCGACGAGGCGGCACTCGAGGCGGTACGGCGCTTTCGCTTCGAGCCGGCGAGGCTGAACGGTCACCCCATCGCCGTGCAGGTGAGCTACGAGTACGCCTTTACCCTCGAACGGAAGGCGCCGTCAGAGGCGCCTGCGTCCGAAGAGGCACCGCTCTCCTTCCGCGGCCGTGTTCTAGAGCGGGGTACTCGGCGCCCCCTCGAAGGGGCCATCGTGCATGCAGGGCCAGCCAGCACCGAGACCGACTCGCACGGCCGCTTCGAACTCTATGGCCTCCCCGCGGGAACGCTGCCTGTGCGGATCCTGGCGCCGGGGCACGAGCCCCTCGAGAGCACCGAGACCTTCGCTCCCGGGGAGGTGGTGGAGGCGACGTACTGGCTCCTCTCCGAGCGCTTCGATCCCTACGAGGTCGTAGTTCATGGGAGGCGTCCGAAAAAGGAGGTCACACGTCGCACCCTGACGCTCGAGGAGGTGCAGCGGATCCCCGGGACACGCGGGGATGCACTGCGGGTCGTGCAGACCTTGCCGGGCGTCGCGCGAACGCCCTACGGCCTCGGCCCCTTGGTGGTTCGTGGTTCCGGCCCCTACGACTCGCGGGCCTTTCTGGACGGCCATTGGATTCCTCTGCCTTTCCACTTCGGCGGTTTGACCAGCATCTTCAACGGCGATCTGATCGATCGCATCGACCTCTACCCGGGCAACTACCCAGCCCGCTTCGGCCGAAGCCTCGCCGGCGTACTCCAGATCGAGACGCGCCCCGGCCGCACCGATGGGCACCATGGCTATGTCGACGCCGACCTCTACGATGTCGGTTTCCTCCTCGAAGGACCTCTTGCCGCGGATGGGACGAGCTACGCTGTGGCGGCGAGGCGCTCCTACGTCGATGCCTTCCTGAACCTCGCGCTTCGGCTCGCCGGGGCGGAGGACGTCGTGGCGGCGCCCTTCTACTACGACTACCAGGCGCGACTTCACCATCCCCTCGGCGGTGGGCACGCCCTCGAGCTGACCGTCTATGGCAGCCATGACGAGCTCCGGGTGAGCACCCGCGACCCCGAACTCATCAGCCCCGAGGTGCGCGATGCGCTGAAGAGCCGCTTCGACTTCCATCGTGTGAACGTGGCGCTGCACGGCCGCCTCGACGATCGCCTGCGCCACGAGAGTTCGCTCACCCTGGGCTGGGATGCCACCGGGAACAGCTTCGGCACCGATCTCTTCTTCGACGGCGACCTGCTCTTCGTCAGTGGTCGAAGCGATTGGAGCCTCGTTCTCACGCGGCGGCTTCGCATGGAGACGGGAATCGATCTCTTCCTGCAGCGCTACGGTCTGCGAGCGATGGGACCGCCGGTTCCGGCACCGGGTCGGGTGCTCGATCCGGCGGTGTCCGAGCAGGATCTGATCTTCACCGAGGCCAGCGAGACCCTGCTGCTTCCCGCCCTCTATGCCGACCTCAGCTGGGAGCCGGGCCTTGGGCTTCGGGTGGTGCCCGGCTTGCGGGTCGACGCCGATCTGTTGGCCGAAAGGCCCAGCATCACAGTAGATCCCCGGCTCACCTTGTTGTGGGAGGTCGATCGGCGCTGGACCGTAAAGGCCGGTGCGGGGCGCTATTCGCAGCCGCCGCTGTCCCTGCAGCTCATCCCCGGACTCGGCAACCCCTATCTCGGCTGGGAGCACGCCTACCACTTCGCGCTGGGCGCGGAGCACCGCCTCCTCGAGTGGCTCTCGCTGGACCTCGAACTCTTCCTTCAGGTGCGCAGGGACCTGGTGGCTCGTTCGGCGCGCTACGTCGAGCGCAATGGAGAGGTGGTTCGGGAGAACTTCGCGAACACGGGAGAGGGGCGTGCCTACGGTCTCGAACTCTACGTGAAGGTGGTGGAGGTGCCCGGACTGACCGCCTGGCTCTCGTACACCCTCTCGCGCTCGGAACAGCGCCATCGGCCCGACGAGCGCTTCCGTCTCTACAGCCTCGACCAGACCCACAACCTGGTGGCACTTGCCAGCTACGACCTAGGCCACGGCTGGTCCGTTGGCGGGCTGCTCCGCTTCGTCACCGGGATTCCTACCACCCCCATCCTGGGCGCCTTCTACGACGCCGACGTGGATACCTATCTGCCCATACCCGGTCGCACCGCGACGGGCCCGCGCGTGCCCCCGTTCTTCTCTCTCGACCTGCGGGTGGACCGCCGCTTCACCTTCCGCAGGTGGATGCTCACCCTCTACCTGGACGTCACCAATGCCACCAACCATGGCAACGTGGAGGCGTACACCTACAACTACGACTTCACCGAGCGAAGACCGCTCTATGGACTGCCGATCTTTCCGAGCGTGGGCGTGAAGGGAGAGTTTTGATGCACCGCCGAACGAGGCGCCTCGGCGCTGCGCTCGCATCTCTGTGTCTCATCGGGTCGGCCTGCGGAGGCGAGGGCAACCTGCGACCTCCCACGCTGGTGGACCGGCTGCGGATCCTCGGCGTGCAGGCGGAGCCTCCGGAGATCCCACCCCTCGAGGACGCGACCCTCCGGGTCCTGGCAGTGGATCCCGAGGGGCGTGAGCTAGGCTTCGTCTTCGTCGCCTGCGATCCCATCTTCGATCCCGATCCGGGGGCTCCTACCTTCACCGCGTGTGAGAGTGCCGCGAACCTGGAGGATCCCGAGGCGGCGCGCGCGCTCTTCGAATCGGGGGATGCGCGCCTCCTCGGCCTCGACCTCGCCTCTCCAGAAGCGGTCTACACCCCGCCTCGAGATGCCGAGGGCCGCCCCATCGATCTGATGGCGGAGCTGCCTGCAGGCGATCCCCGGCGTCGCACCGGCGGCAGCATCACGGTGGTGGTCCTCGCCGCGCCGCTCGAGGAGCTGGAGGCCGCTCTCCTCGATCCAAAAGCAGCCGATCTCTCTTCTACGGAGACGGCGCTGGCACTCAAGCGCATCACCTTGAGCGAGCAGCCCCGCCCCAACGAGAACCCCGCTCTCCGGGGCCTGCGTTCCGGGGGGGCGCTTCTCACCCCGCGCTCGGCACTCTCCTTTCCTCCGGGAGTCGACGTGACCCTCCGAGCCGAAGTCACCCCCGAGAGTCTCGAGCACTACGAGCGCCTTCGACCCGATGGAACCAATGAGAAGCGCCAGGAGACGATCACCGTGTCCTGGTACTCGAGTGCCGGCCGCTTTGGAGACCGGCGCACTCAGGCGGGAGAGCCCAACCTCTTTCGGGCGCCGGGGCCCGAAGGACCGCCGCCCCCACCCGCGGGCGGGCGAATCGAACTCTGGATGGTCGCACGGGACGGGCGCGGGGGGACCGACTGGATGGCGTTCGAGGGGATCGTGCCCTAGCGTCTCGCCGGCGGGCCTGGCCGCTCACCCGAGGGCACGCGCGCGGGCCAGGAGGGCCTCGGCGAGCTGGCTGCGGCCAATCTCCTCCTCGGCCGCCCCCAGATCGAGAGCCGCCTTGGGCATCCCGTAGACCACCGAGCTGGCCTCGTCCTGCACGAGGGTGGCGCCCCCTGCCCGGCGCAGCGCGGCGAGGCCGGCGGCGCCATCGCTGCCCATTCCGGTGAGCACGAGCCCCACGCTCCGGGCTCCGAAGACCTCGGCGATGCTCCGCAGCAGGACTGTCCCTGAGGGCCTGTGTCCATCGAGGGGAGCGGTGCTTCGGTCGAGGTGGAAGCGCCCGTCGGCCGCGAAACAGAGGTGGGCGCCGTCTGGCGCCAGATAGGCATGGCCCGGCCGCGGTATGGCACCCTCGGTTGCCAGCGAGACCGAGAGCGCACTGCACCCGTCCAGCCAGTGCACGAGGTGGGGTGCGAAACCGGGCGCGAGGTGCTGCACGATGGCGATCGGGAGAGGGAAGTCTCCGGGCAGCGCACCCAAGACCTCCGCGAGTACCGCCGGACCGCCGGTGGAGGCGACGAGCCCCGCGACGCCGGGAAGCTCGGGGAGGCAGCGCCGCATCGGTCGCGCCAGCATGGCGCCGGCCTCCTCACGGGCCGGGCCTTTCGGTCGGGTCCGCCGCCGCCGGTAGACGACCGGTACCGAGGCGAGGAGGCGCGCGTGTTCGCGGAACGCCGCCAGCGCCTCCTCGTCCTCCGGGGCCAGGGTCGGCTTCGGCTGCAGGTCGAGCGCGCCCCGCCGCAGTGCCTCGAAGCACCACTCGGCACCGGTACGCGCCGGGTCACCGGTGATGAGGAGGATCGGTGTGGGGTGCGACGCCATGATGGCGTCCACTGCTTCGAGGCCGTCCATGCCGGGCATCTGCACGTCCATCGCCACGAGGTCTGGTGCGAGGGCCGCGACCTTCTCCACCGCCTCTCGGCCGTCCCGTGCCTCGCCGACCACCTCGAATGCAGAATCCGCCTCGAAGATCGCGCGCAGCGCTTCGAGGAAGAGAGGGGAATCGTCGACGATCAGCACCCGCACCATGGTCGCCTCGGGTCTAAAACTCCAGATACCGTCCGAGCACCTCGCGCAGTGCCGGTTCCGAGAACTCCGTCTTCACCAGGTAGGCGTCGGCGCCCGCTTCCGAGGCCCGGCGTCGATCCTCTTCGCCCCCGCGCGTCGATAGCACCACGATGGGCGTGCTCGCCGTCGCCTCGCGGGCCCGCAGCGCCTCGATAAGCTCGATGCCGTCCATCACCGGCATATCCAGATCCGTGAGCACCAGGTCCGGCTCGGCGCTTTCGACTGTTTCAAGCGCGTCACGACCGTTGACCGCTTCGAAGATCTCGAACCCCATGCGGAGTGCGGTGTGCACCAACATGTCGCGGGTCAGCTCCGAGTCATCGACGATGAGCACCCGGTATCGGCGCCGCCCCTCCATCCTCGGCAGCGCGGCGACGTAGCGAACCTCGCCCTCTCCAAAGCGGCGGAGGATCTCGGGAACGTTCAAGACGAGCGCCGGACGCCCGCCTTCGGAGAGCATCGCGCCCTGTACGATCCGCGCGCCCGCGAGGAACTCGCCCAGGGTCCGCTGTACCGTCTCCGCCTCGCGCCCCAGACGATCCACGCGCAGCGCCAGGCGCTGACCCCCATGTGCGACCACGACCAGGTCGAGGACACCAGCCGCTGGTTGTACCTCTGCCACTCCACCCACCACCGCGCCCAGGTCGAGGACGGCGGTTCGTCGGCCGTTGATGGTGGCCGCATAGCCCTCTCCGCTTCGCTCCAGGCTGTGGCTCTCCAGGCGTTCGAGCACCTCGATCTGAGCCGAGGGAATCGCCCAGCTCCTTCCTGCGGCCTCCACGACGAGGAGCTTCGTCAGAGAGACGGAAATGGGAAGCTGCAAGGTGAAGGTCGTGCCGTAGCCCGGTGTGGTCGCGAGTTGTACCGATCCGCCGAGCTCCTCGACCTGCTGCTTCACGACGTCGAGGCCGACGCCCCGGCCCGACAGCTCCGAGATCTCGTCACGTGTCGAAAGACCGGGGTGGAAGACAAGCTGCAAGGCGGCCTCGTCGCTCAGTGCATCGAGTTCTCGCGGGGAGAGGATCTGGCGCTGTCTGGCGCTGCGGCGCACGCGCTCCACGTCGATACCTCGCCCGTCGTCGCTGACCTGGATCTCCACCTGTGCCCCGACCTGCCTCGCGCGGAGTGAGATGGTTCCATGCGAGGGTTTCCCGGCGCGCTCGCGCTCCTCGGGGCTCTCGACTCCGTGATCGACCGAGTTTCGGATGAGATGGAGCAGGGCATCGTCGATGTGATCTAGGACGCGCTTGTCCACCGCCACGGTGCCACCCTCCACGACGATGCGGATGCGCTTTCCTTGCTGGCGAGCGATTTCACGAATGGCCGGAGGATAGCGGCGGAAGAGCGTGTCCACCTCCAAGAGTCCAAGCTGCCGCAGCGTTTCCTGCACCTCCGTCAGCCGAAGGTGGGACTCGAAGGCCTGGTCGCGCAGGGTGCGGAGGATGGGAAGTGCACCTGGATCCACGGCATCCGACAGCGTACGAAGCGACCCTTCGAAGGCCTCCTGCCGACGCAAGAGATCGGCACAGAGGCTGGTCAGGCGTCCTAGGGTCTCCGTCGGAACCCGCACGAAGTCCTGCCGGAGTGCGCTCCGTTCCCGCTCTTTGGGGCCGCCGGCCGCGGTGCCCTCGAGCCCCTCTCCTCTGTCCGGCGGGGACGGGCTTTCCTCTGCGAGTGCCGAGGCCTCCTCACGTGGCGGCGCGCGGTGTGGTTCCAACGAAGCTGCCTCTTTGCCCGCCGCGAGTACCTGCTCCGTCAGCTCCGAGAAGGCGTTCGCTGCCGATTGCAGTGCGTCTCGCTCCGGACCCTCGGCGAACTCGGCTAGGAGATCCAGCCCGCGGTAGATCGCATCCGAGAGGTCGCTTTCGATGGAAAAGCCCTGGTCGCGTGCCAGGGCGAGGAGGTCCTCCACCCGGTGGGAGACCTCGGACATCGCGGTGAACCCCATCAGGCGAGATTCGCCCTTCAGCGTGTGGATCTCGCGCATCAGCTGCTGCACCGTCGACTCGCTGCCATCGCCGCCTTCGAGGCGCCCAAAGAGCGAGGATAGAGAGGCGATGCGTTCCCGCGCGATGCTGAGGAACTTCGCGAGCAGCTTTTGCCTTCGCTCCTCCCGGCTGCTCAAGGTCTAGACCTCGTCCGCCCCCTCGATGGTGAAGCGGTTCACCAGGGTCTGCAGCTGCTCGCAGAGGTCGAGCATGTCGGTAGAGCTGGCGACGATTTGCTTGGAGGCGGCGGCGGTCTGCTGGGCGATTTGCGTGACGTCGTCCATGGCGGCCACCACCTGCTCGGTGCCGCTCTGCTGCTGCTGAATGATGAGCGCGATCTGCCGCGCGGAGCGCGTCGTATCTCCCGTGAGCTTGGTGCTCTCCTCGGTGGCGACCACAGAGGCCTGTGTGGCTTCACGAATACCGGTCGTCAGGTCGCGGATGTCACGAACCGCCGACATCACGTTTTCCGCGAGCTTTTGCATCTGGTTGGCGACGAGGGAGAATCCACGTCCGGCCTCGCCCGCCTTCGTACCCTCGAGGGCCGCATTGAGCGCGAGGAGCTCGCTCTTCGAGGCGATCCCTTTGATGACCTCGAGGATTTCCGTGATGCGCTCGACCTGACGCGACAGCTCGGCGATGCGCTCGGCCATGACGCTGCTGTTGTTCTGCGTCCGCTCGGCGTTGTTCAGCACGCCCTGAGCCGCATTGGCGATCTCACG
>CAYYHA010000080.1:0-15966 GCA_964471535.1 uncultured Myxococcia bacterium
GGGTGCAACCTCACGAAGGCGCTCTCACGAAGAGGGGGATGCAACCTCGAGAAGGCGCGTTCTCACGGAAGAGAGCGGCGACGGCCCGCGACGGCGGCGGCGAACAGCGCGGCGACGCCGAAGAGCACCGCGGAAGCCGAAGACTCGGAGCCGCCGGCCGCGGGCTCGGCGCCACAGCCGCAACCGACCTGCCGCCGTGGCACGCTGCCTCCCTCGCCACCACCCGCACCGGGGACGATGGGCACACCCATGCCGCCCCCATCTCCTCCATCGCGGCCCGCATCCGGCGGACCCCCGTCGCCGGGGCCTCCGTCTCCACCATCCACTCCTCCATCCATGGCATTGCCCCCATCCGGCATCCCGCCATCCCCCTGCGTCCCCACGAAGATGCGCGGGTCTGGATCCAGACCCACGACCCAGTCGTTGATGTTGAACCCGGTGTACGCAATCCTCCGTAGCTTCTGATCCAGGTACACTCCGGGAGCCGGCGCACCGAAGGTACCGTTCTGGTCCGGAGGAAACTGTCCCCACGCCACGCAGTCCAGCTCTCCCCGTCCGGGATTCGCCATCGTGCCTGCCTCGTAGAGACAGATGCGCCCCGTCTCTGGCAACAGGCCCCCCGCAAAGACCGCGTCAGCAGCGAACGACCAGTGGTTCTCGGCCTCAGACGTGGCGATCACGTAGTAGTGTCCGGACACTGGCCCTCCAAGCTGCACCAACGGCAGCGGCCGGCGGCCCGAGCCCGGCTCGTACACCTCGATGGTCAAGCCCTGCAAGCTGCTCACGCCCGTAACATCGAGAACAATGTACTGCGCATCGTTCGCGACGCTCAGCCCCGGCGACAGCTCATGGAGCACCGGGTCCTGGGCGAGCGCTGGCTGGGCGAGCCAGGCCGCAACAAGCGCAGCCGACCACCGGATGTAACGCACCTGCTCCATGCCGTTCCCTCCTCTCCCAACTCTAGCTCACCCACACACACAAGCGAAATCGCATCGTTACGGATGAACGCGCCCTGCGCTGCCGCGCAGCCCTCTGCTCGCCAGCTTGAGTTCCCGACTTCAGCACCAGGCCGGGTCGCGCCAATCCTCGACAGAGACCCACACAGACGCCGACACAGAGTCGCCGCTGGATCGCTTCCAGCCCAAATCGATCCACGTCCAAGTTCCCACGGCCTCCCGCGCGTCTCGCCGCCCACCTCGCCGGCCCCCATGCAAGACCGTCTCCTAAACGACACGCTCCAGACTCTCCTCCCTTGGCTTCAGCACGCATGGCCCCACCTCACCGCCGCACTGTCCCTCCTCGTCAACCTCCTAGCGACCGCCCACGTCGTGCTTCACAAGCGCGACGTCCGGGCCGCACTAGGATTCGTCGGACTCATCTGGTTTGCCCCCATCCTCGGCGCGGTTTTCTACCTCCTCTTCGGCGTCAACCGCATTCGCCGCCGCGGCGCCGCACTCCCCTTCTCCGACCTCGCTCTCTCCAGCCCCGCTGACACCTTCGCCCTGCCTCCGGGCGCCCTCGAGCGCAGCCCTTCCCGGCCTTCTGGCGACCTGCCCGCTTCCGTGCGCCGCCTCTCCGACCTCGTCGATCGCGTCACCCACCGTCGCCTGACCCTCGGGAACGCCGTCGAGCCTCTGCTCAACGGAGATGAGGCCTACCCTCGCATGCTCGAAGCCATCGAAACCGCAGAGCGTTCGATAGGCCTCGCGACCTACATCTTCGACAACGATGCGGTCGGCCGGCGTTTCGCCGAAGCCCTCGCCGCCGTAACCCGCCGTGGGGTGCAGGTTCGGGTGCTCGTCGACGCGGTGGGCGCCCGCTATTCCTTTCCCAGCATCTTCCGCGTTCTCGCACGTGACCATGTGCCCGCCGCGCGCTTCCTGCCCACCACGCTTCCCTGGCGCATGCCCTACATGAACCTGCGGCTCCACCGGAAGCTCCTCGTCGTCGACGGACGCACGGCCTTCACCGGCGGTATGAACATCCGCGCGGGCCACCTCCTTGGATCCGCACCTCGTCACCCCACCCAAGACCTCCACTTCCGTCTCACCGGACCCATCGTGGGGCAACTGGCCGAAACCTTCGCCGAGGACTGGCTCTTCGCCACCGGGGAGGTACTCCGCGGCCCGATTTGGTTCCCTGCCCTCGATGCACAGGGTCCCGTGCTCGCCCGCGCCATACGCGATGGGCCGGACCACGACTTCGAACAACTGAAGTGGACGCTCCTCGGAGCCATCGCCTGCGCCGAGCGGCACGTGCGGATCCTCACGCCCTACTTCATCCCGGACGAAGCGCTCATCACCACGCTGAACACCGCGGCAATGCGGGGCGTGAGCGTCGAGATCCTCCTCCCCTCACGCAACAACCTGAAGCTCGTGCAATGGGCCTCCATGGCCACGCTCTGGCAGGTGCTTCGACACGGGGTCAAGGTCTGGTTGACGCCGCCTCCCTTCGATCACTCGAAGCTGCTGCTCATCGACGGGTCTTGGGTCCTGCTCGGATCGGCCAACCTCGATCCTCGCAGTCTCCGCCTCAATTTCGAACTCAACGTCGAGTGCTACGACCAGAACTTCGCCGCGCGCCTCACCGCGATTACCGACGCAAAGATGCGTGAGGCAAGACGCGTGACCCTATCCGACGTGGATTCGAGACCGCTTGCCATTCGCCTCCGCGACGGGCTGGCTCGACTCCTCTCTCCCTATCTGTAGGGCCTTTGCTGATCCAATGCGGATCGAGGACTCGAGCGTGCACCTTCGCCCAGCGCCCCGTCCTAACGCAGGAGCGAGTCGGGCGGACGAAAGATGAGTGGATCTACCGGCTGCCCGGCGACGAAGACGCCATAGTGCAGGTGTGGCCCGGTGGCCCGGCCACTCGCCCCCACCTCGGCGACCACCTGCCCCTTCTCCACCCGATCTCCGCGGCGAACTAAGAGCCTTCTGGCGTGGCAGTACGCCGTCGCAAGGCCGTACCCGTGGTCGAGCTTCAGGTACAAGCCGTTGATGCCATCGGCACCGGCGAAGCGCACGACCCCATCGGCCACAGCGCGAATCGGTTCCCCTTCCGGCGCAGCGAGGTCGACGCCATCGTGATGCTTCCGCCGTCCGAGAATCGGATGCAGGCGCATTCCGAAGCCGCTGCTGACGGCGAAGCGCCCGTCGACCGGCCAGCCCATTCCATAGGCGAGGCGGAGCACCTGCACCGCCGAAACGAAGGCCCGGACTCGCTCGGCCTCGGCCGAGCTGAGGTAGGGCTCGAAGGCCTCGAGCGCCGCGGGACGGGACGCACCGGCGAGCCGGGCGCGCTCGACGGCACGTCGACTAAGGTCCAGGCCGACCAGCCAGGCGGCCAGGGCCGCATCGGTCCCGCCGAGGGCCTGCCGGTAGGCCGCCAGGAGCTCGAGGTGCGAGCGAAGCCGCTCTCCCAGACTTGGCGCGGGCTCGACTGCCGGCGACGCGTCCTGCCCTACCGCCACCGGAAACGGGGCCAGGCCCAGCGCCGCTCGATCGGCCCCGTGGTGGGGCAGGCTTCGAACGTCGTACCAGGGCCGGCGCCGTGCATCGAGCGCCACCACACCCCCCGAGGCCACCATGGCGAAGGCGCGGGCGAGGTCGCCTGGCACCGTCTCCCGCGCCAGGCGTTCCACCGCTGCATCCTGTGCGTGTCGCTCGGCGAGCGCACCGGTGGGTAGCGCTGTTGCGGTCAGGCGGTTGCGCCGAGGTGCGGCACCGACATCGAAGTAGTCCGAGAGAGAGATGCGAGGCGGCGGCAAGCCGAGGAGGAGGCGCACGCCGCGCTCGGCAAGCCCCCCGACCGGCGTCCCCACGTACAGCGCGACGAGCGCCACAGTGGAGGCCATGAAGTCGAGCAGTCCTCGTCGTCGCGGGCGAAACACGAGAGCCTCCTCCGAATTCCTACGGGCCCCGCCCCAGCAGGATCTGCCGCACCCACCCGCCGAGCGGCGTCGCCATCCACACCCCCGCGAGGAGGAGCGGCAGGATGAGCACAGCGCCCCATACGCCCCGGAGACTCCGCGCCCATGGCGGGTCACCCCGTGCGAGGTCCCGCTCCACCCGCCGTTGGCATCGCACGAGACTCCCGACCACCGCAGGCCAGGCCAGGCGCCAGAGCGCCGTCGTCGCCGCAAGGGCAGCGGGCCAAGGGGAGAGCCACCGCCAGGCACGAAGCGCCTTGGGCAGCGCGTGTCCCAGAGCGAAGAGTGCGTTGTCCAGGGCGACGAAGAGTGCGAGCGCCCCCGTGATCGAGGCGAGGGAGACCGCAAGCGGCAGGTAGAGCTTCTCCACCGACGGGTTCCGCAAATAGTGTGCGGCGCACCCGAGCACCCAACGCGCCCGGCGGATCGGTTGCCCAAGCCTCGAGGCGAGCCGTGACCAGGACCCACGCCCCTCGGCATTATACTCGCCGGCCTCGTGCGCAGCCGGTGCGCGGAACTCGGCGGCGGCCCAGGCGGCCACCCCGAGTCGGAGGTCGATCGCCAGCTCCACCAGAAGCGCCATCCACCGGGCGAGAACCTCCTTGTCGCGAAGATCCACGAGATCCTGGAACCAAAGGATCTGTGCCTGCCCCGCCCCAAGGAGGCCGCCGGCTACCCTCGCGTAGAGGTCTTCGAGCCCGCGGTCGAAGAGATCGAGGGCCAGGAAGGCCCAGTCGGCGAAGAGATCGGCGGCCGCATGCACGCCCAGCGCCAGGAGCGCGAGCACACCGAGCGGCAGAAAGAAGCGCCGGTGCCTGCCCAAGGTGGCCGTCAGTTCCGCGTACCACCGAAGCGGCGCAAAGCGCGTCTGGGGTGTAGGCCCGGCTCCTTCCATCGTTTCTTCCTACGTCCAGAGGTCTACAACGGCTTTCTCGCCCCAACATTTCTTCCCCCGGGCGCGCCGCCATGGCAGCATCGGGCACCATGAAACGGCTGTCCGTTACGGTCTTGGGGAGTCTCGTCGTTCTCACGCTCGCCGCCTGCCCATCGTACGTCACCATGCAAAGCCCACGCCCCACCCCACCGGGCAAGGTCGAATTCGTGGGAGGGCTCGCGTGGAATCAGCCGCTCGCCCACCTTGCATCGAGCGCAAGCAGCTTCTCCCCGCTCTCCATCGGCTCCCCGTACCTCGACTTCGCCGTCCGCTACGGCGTCTTCGAGCATCTCGGGATCGGCGCACGCTTCAACACGCTGGACTGGAGCATCGGGCCGGAAATGAACCTCCGGCTCCTCGACCTCGAGCAGGTAGACCTCTCTATCGCGCCGAGCTTCACCTTCTCCCTCATGACTCTCCTCGCCCAGGGCCTCGTCAACTCGGTGCAGCAAGAGGCGAACGTACAGGCCTTCTCGTGGGCCCTACACCTTCCGGTGCTCATCGGTTACGCCCTCCCGGCGGAGGAGGGCCGCTCGGTGATGCTCATTGCGGGGCCACGGGTCTCCTTCTCGAATTGGGGCCTCTCGGCGTCCACCTCGGCGGGCGGCGCGGGCCTCGGAGCCGAACTCATCCAGCCCGGCCTCGTGGTGGGCGCGGAGATCCCAGCGGACGACGCGATGCGTGTCCTCATCGAGCTAGACGTCATGGCCGACATCGACTCGGGCGCACTCTCCGCTGTCTTGGGCGCATCGGCACACCTCGCCCTCTAGAAGCCCGGTACAATGGTCGCGTGAACGCAGGGGAGCTGGCCGCCCTCGGTTTCGCCGTCGTCTCGGTGTTCCTGCGCGGCGTCTTCGCTGCGGCAGAGAGCGCCTTTTCCTCCATCGGGCGCAGCGAGGCCGCGCACATGGCAAGCGAAGGGCTGGTGGGCGCTCGGCTGCTCCTGCGCCTGAAGGAACGATCCGACGAAACACTCTCCGCCCTTCGGGTCGCGCAGGTGGGGTTCGGCGCCATCGGTGCGGGGCTGTCCGGTTACCTCGGGGCCAGCGCACTCTCTCCTCGGATCGATTGGCGCACCCTGGGGTTGAGCGAGCTGAGTGGCGCCCTGGTCTCGGTGGTCACCACGGCCCTCCTCTACACCTGCGTCGCCTACGTCCTAGGAGACTTCTTTCCTCGTGCCTATGGCGCCGCCAAGCCCGCCGCCACAGGCCGGCGTTTCGCCGGTGCCATAGCGGCCGCGCGGACCCTCCTCGCTCCCCTGATTCGCGTGACGCATCTGGTCGCACGTGGTTTGGTGCGGCCCCTTGGCATCGACGCGTCGAAGAGCCGTCCCATGCCCCCGCTCGAGGAGGTAGAGACCTTCCTCGCAACCCACGCCGCGCGAGGTGCCGTCGACACCGGCGCCCCCGATCTCATCCGCAGCGTCTTCGAGTTCGGGGAGACGACCGCAAAGGAGGTGATGGTTCCGAGGACCGCCGTCGTCGCGCTCGAGATCGCCACGCCCGCCAGCGAGGTCCTCTCGACGCTTGCCTCTTCCGGTCACACGCGGCTGCCCGTGTACCGGGGCGAGATCGACGAGATCGTGGGTCTCATCAACGCGAAGGACATCATTCCCCTCGTCGAACGGGGCGAGCCCATCGAACTCGAGCGCATCCTCCGCCCACCGACGATCATCCCTTGGTCGAAGCCCATCCCCGAGGTCATGCGAGAGCTACAGAGCAGGCATGTGCACATGGCGATGGTGGTCGACGAGTTCGGGGGCTTCATGGGCATCATCACGATGGAGGACATCCTCGAGGAGTTGGTCGGTGAGATCGAGGACGAGTTCGACCGCCCGGAGGCACACGACGTCGAGGCGTTGCCCGATGGCTCTTTTTTGGTTCGGGGCTCCATGGAGATCGAGGCCTTCAACGAGGCCTTCTCCGCCGGTGTGCCCGAAGAGGGGGCCTACGAGACGCTCGCCGGCTTCTTGAACGCGCTGGCGGGAGCGATTCCTCAGGTGGGCGATACCTTCTTCTACGGTGGCCTGCAGCTCACCGTCGCCAAGCGCAACGAGAAGCGCGTGCGGCAGGTGCGCATCCGGCGCATACGGCCACTCGCAGTGATGGGCGAGGACGGCTGAGGGGTACCGGCCATCACCGAGGTGGGTCTCCTCGAGCCTGCCCCGCCCGCCACGGGCGTCCCCCGGCGATGCCCCCGGCCCTAGCGGAACGAGAGGTACGCGGCGATGCCCGCCCCTGCAGCGAGGAGCGCGATGAGGCCGTAGACGAGAGCCCATCTTCGCCAGCCCCCCGGTCTGTCCTCGCCCTCCTTCCGTGCCGTGGTCGCCTTGGGTGCGGCCCTAACGCGCTTCACCGTGAACCCTTCGCCCTCGAGGAGGACCCGTGCCGCCTCGATGAAGCGATCATAGGCCTCGGGATCGATGTCGCTGGGCATGCCGAAGCGCGCCTGGAAGTGCGCCTGCACCACCTCGAAGGTGCGAAGTTCGGCGACGCGCGTGCTCGCATCCATCCACCCCACCACCAGGGTCGCCGCTTCACCGCCCTCCGGGTGAAGGGAGATGTTCTGCCGGGCGCGCTTGCCCCCCTCGGTGCTCACCTCGGGATCGGTGACCCGTACCACCCGAACCGGCTGCGTTCCCAGCCGAACCGACGCCAGCTTGGCCATGAGCAGGCCACCGATCCGCAGCCCCTCGGTCGCGAGCATCGTTCGTGGCGCCTCTGCCATACCGTTCTTCCTCCTCGTCCATGTCGTCGGCCCACGGCTGCCGCCGCCCGCGCCTCATTCACAGCTGTTCCCCGGCGGCTTGGGGGCCTCTCCCGATCCTTCGGGACATCGCCTCGCCTGCCGCCTCACTGCCGGGACCTGCGCCCGGCGTGGACCGGTCACGGCCCGCCCGCGAGCCGGCGGCACAGCCCCACCGTGAAACCCAGCCACCTTCCAAGCATGTACCATAGGTCTCGATGCTCGGGGGAGAACGCTTCGGCCCGTACCGCCTCTTTCAGCGGATCCACCATGGACGCCTGGCAGAGGTGTGGACCGCCTACCGTGAGGAAGCCGGCGCACAGGGGGACGTGGTGCTCAAGTGCATCCATCCCTACTACTCGGACGAGCCCGGCTATGCGCGCCGCTTCCTCCGCGACGCGAAGCGCGCGGCCGGCTTCTCCCACCCCGGCCTCGTCCGTGTCCTGGACTTCGGCCTCGAGCAGCGGCGGCTCTACCTCGCCATGGAGCCCATCGCGGGGGTCACCGCACGAGCCTTGCAGGAGCGCACCCGCGCGCTCGCAGAGCCGTTGCCCCTCGACGTGGTGGTCGAGCTGGGCACCGCGCTGTCCGAAGCGGTGGGGACCCTTCACGAAGAGGGGCTCGCACATCGGGGCATCACTGCGTCCAACGTGATGTGCAGCTGGGCAGGGGCGGTGAAGCTCCTCGACTTCGGCGCCACGCTGCGCCCGCGTCGGGACGGTCCGGCAGCTCCCGGCGCGGACGCCGCTGCTCTCGCCTACACCGCACCCGAGCACCTCCTCGGAGCGCCCGCCGAGGTGCGCTGCGACCTGTGGGCGCTGGGCGTCCTCCTCTGGGAGCTCACCACCGGGCGGACGCTCTTCGCGTGGGAGACGGAACAGGAGACGCTGCGGGCCCTGCTCGGCGACCAACCCCTGGAGGGGCCGAGCGCCTTTCGACCTGGCGTTCCGACCTGGCTCGAATCCATCGTCACCGCCTGTCTGCAGCGAGATCCACGCCTGCGGCCCCGCGACGCGCGGGAGGTCGCCGCCGCCCTTGCCCCTCGGCGTCGGCTCGGCGCCGAGGGTCTCGCGAAGTACCTCCTCCGGCTCTTCGACGGTGTCGAGCCAGTGTCCTTCGATGCCTCGGAGGCCGACACCTTCCCAGCCGTCGACCTCAGCACAGAGGTCGAAAAGACCGCACTGCGCCCGCCGGCATCCTCCGAGCCGATTTCGATCGACATCTCGGTCGCAGACCCCGCCACCACCGCACCGGCCCGAGCGGAGATGCCCCGCACGCCGCGCACATCCGGCGTGGCAGCGCCCCCCACCCCGGCCAGCGCCGGGGCGACCTCCCAGGGCGCTGTTTCCGCCGAGGCCGCCGGCGCCTCTGGTGACGCCGCCGACCTCGCTGCCGATCTCGCCGCCGACCTCGCGGCGTTCGGCACGCCCCTGGAGATGGAAGCAGCAGCGGGACCCGAAGCGACGGGCGCGGCGCCCGAGCCTGCGCGCGCCCCGGTTCCCCTGCGCCCGTCCATCGCCAAGCGGCGGGGCAACGTCCTCGCCCTCGTCCTGGTGGGCGCGGTGGCCGCCGGCATCGCGTGGCTCCTCCTTGAGGTGCTGCTCGGCCCAGGGGCGCTGCCCCCTCCCTGAACCCGCTCCCCGGCGCGTCGCACCCCACACCAAAGAGCGCTTGCGAGCCGGCGCCAGACAGCCTGTGGCGAACGCCGGCGCGACACCGGTCGGCGGCTACGCCTCGTGGAACTGCGCCGCCACCCACGCGGCCACAGCAACGGGCAAGAGACCCCACTTGGCGAGGCGTAGGAGCAGCGCCGACGGCATCTCCGGCCGCTTCGGCTTGGGGAGGTCGGTCACCCCTGCGTCGAGTCCGATCTGCCGTGCGCATTCGATGGCGGCGCTGATGGCCCCCTCCATACAGGCGAGATCGATGGGGTTGCGCACCCAATCGCCGGCAAAGAAGAGGTTGTTGATCCGCTTCGACCGCACCTCTGGCCGATTTGGCCACGCACCCACGGTGTTGATGAACAAGGGCACCTCGACGTTGCTCTTGAGGGTGTAGCTGGCGACGTCCGCGGCGCTGATGGGCAGGTAGCGCTGGATTTCTTCGAAGAGCAGATCGAACTGTTCGCTCTCGGACAGATCCTGGATTGGGATGAAGTTGGAAGAGATGAACGAGAGCACCGTATGGGTGAGGCCGGGCCAGTGCGGCGTGAGATCGATGAAGGAGAGCCCGTACCGGCCACCATGGAGGAAGACGTGCTCGGCGGGCAGGTTGTGCAGGCGCCGGTTCAGGGTCAGGTGGAGCGACGCCATCGGCGCCGCCTCGAGGTGCTCGAAGCGTCCGAGATCCGGGTCGAGGCGCTGCAGGTCCCCTTGGATGATCTTCCGGGTGACTTCCAACGGGGTGGTCAGAACGTAGTAGTCGCCAACGTACTCGCTTCCATCGGCACACTTCAGCCGCGCAACCTCGCCGCCGCCTTCGACGACGTGCACCACGCGCGTTCCGAAGTGGATCTGGACCCCGGCATCTCGCACCGCCCGCTCGAAGGGCAAGATGAACTGGTTCTGCAGGTCCCCCGGAAGGATCGATACGAAGGGCGAGGGACGGCGGACCCAGTAGCCGCTGATGAGCCGTGCGGTCATCGCCGACATCTCGTAAGCCGGGATCGCGCTCGCTTTTAGAATGTTCTCCTGTTCTAGACTGGCGACCCGATCCGTCATGTACCACCGGCTTCGCATCAGGCCCACCCGAGAGATACGATCCAGGAAGGCCTTTCGGCTCATGGGCTCGGCGAGCGCATCGAGGACGAAGTACCAGTAAAGAATGTTCTCCGAGAGCGGTAGGAGGCCATGAGCCAGGGTCTCGAACAGCGCCCCGGCAGAATCAGGCACACGAACGGTGATGGGCCGATCAAGCTGCCCGGGGTCGATGTAGTGCCAACGGTCCAGATCGATCAGATGAACGCCGAGCTCCTGCAGCAGTGCCCGCGTATTTGCGTACCAGGCGGGGAAGATGTGGTATCCGTGCTCGCGCCACTCGCCCCCATCCTCGTCGGCCCCCGCCTTCCCTCCGGAGCGTGAGGAGGCCTCCAGAACCTCCACGTCGAAGCCCCGTGCCGCGAGCATGCGAGCCACCATCAAACCCGCCAGCCCGGCCCCCACCACGATCACCTTCCTCATACCGCTGCCCTCCGGTCGGGTGTTAGGTTCCATCTTTTAGATCGGTTGGAAGAGAAACGGAAATCGAGGTCCCCGCCGCGCACACACGCGGTGAGTCCGACGACGGAGTGGGCCGCGTATCGCCGTCGTCTCCTTCTCGAGCGGGTTCGCATCGGATCGATCCTCGCGGCGCTGCTCGTTCCGGCGGGCGTGGTGCTCGAGATGGTCCTGCACCCGACCTTCGCCGAGGCGGTTCTTCTCCTCCGCCTTGCCTTCACCGGCGTCTCCCTCCTGTGGTTCGGTCTCTCATTTCTCCCCTCCGCGGAGCGCTTTTCGCCCCTGCTCTCCTACGCCCTGGCAATCTCGCTCATCGCCGGGATTGAAATGCTGATGCTCGCCGGTCCCGGCGCGGTGAGCGACTACTACGTGGGCCACATCATCGTCCTCATCGGGGGGGCGATGCTCTTTACCTGGACGGTGGAGGAGGCGGGCTTCCTTGCGGTTGCCGCCTTCGGAAGCTACCTCTTGGGCGCCATCCTCGAGGGCGAACTCACCGCAAGGCCGCGGGCCGTGTTCATCCAGTCCTACTTCATCGCCAACGCGGGGATCCTCTTCACCCTCGGCAGTCACCTGTCGACGCGCATCCACCGGCGCGCCTTCGAAACGAGGTGGGAACTCGAACGCCTCAACGACGCGCGCACGCGCCTCTTCACGCAGATCAGCCACGAGCTTCGGACGCCCCTGACCCTCATCGTTACGCCCCTCGAGTTGCTGCTGTCGCGGGACGACCTCGACGCGGAGCTTCGCGGCCGGCTCGAGGTGATGTACGCCAACTGCCAGCGCCTCATGCAGCTCACCGAGCAGTTGCTAGAGCTGGCCCGCATGCAATCGGGTGTGGTCCAGATCGACCGCCGCCCCGTGGATCTCTCCGAGTTCATTCCCGCCATCGTGCAGCGCTTCGAGGACACGGCGCGGGCCAAGGGGGTGCATATCGATCTCGGGGTCGACACCAGGCGGCCAGCGCTGCTCGACCCGCAGCAGTTCGAGACGGTCCTCCACAACCTGCTCTCCAACGCCATCCGGTTCAGCCCGCAGGGTGGGCAGATTGGGGTTCGCGCCTACGAGGACGGAACGGAGCGGGAACCCGTTCTCCACCTCGAGGTCACCGACGAGGGCCCGGGCGTGCCCGCTGGCCGAGAAGAGGAGATCTTCCACCTCTTCCACCGCGCCCATGGTGAGCGCTCCGACGGAGGCGCCGGGGTGGGCCTCGCCTTGGTCAAGGAGATCGTCGAAGCCCATGGAGGCACGGTCGACGTCGTCCCCGGTGAGGGGCGGGGCGCACACTTTCGCGTCCACCTCCCGATCGTGGCCGATCCAAACAAC
Source organism: uncultured Myxococcia bacterium (assembly GCA_964471535.1). Lineage (GTDB taxonomy): Bacteria > Myxococcota > Myxococcia > SLRQ01 > SLRQ01 > CAYYHA01. The sequence goes on from CAYYHA010000080.1 coordinate 12,152, forward strand.
CTGCCACCCGCCCCGGGGACGGCCGCTCCAACTCCGAATCGCCGAGCCGCACCAGCGCAACCCTCCGTCGTGCACAGCAGCACGCCCGTGCACTCGGCGTACGAGACGCGAGTCACGAAGGAAACCCAGGTGGTGGGGCGGGGGGCTCGCATCCTCGTGGTCGAAGACCACGCCGACGTGCGACACCTGCTCGCCTCGCTGTTGGGCGAAGACTATCGCCTCGAGCATGCGGCCACCCTCGAGGAGGCTAGGCGCGCCCTGAAGTGCCCACCGGACCTCGTGCTCTGCGACATCTCGCTCCCGGATGGATCCGGGCTCGATCTGCTCACGGAGGTAAAAGCCACTCACCCAGACCTGCCCGTCCTGCTGCTCACCGCCCACGGCGGGGCGGAAGCTCGGGTCGAGGGGCTCGCAAAGGGGGCGGATGATTACATCGAAAAGCCGTTCAGCCCGGCCGAGCTCTTGGCCCGGGTTCGCGCCCACCTGCGATTGCGCGCGCTGGCGCGTGAGCTCGCCCATGCGCAGAAGCTCTCGATGCTGGGGACGCTCTCGGCCGGGCTGGCGCACGAGGTGCGAAATCCGGCCGGGGCCGTCCTCGGCGCTGTGACGGCGCTTCGGGCCGGCGGCGCTTCGGGCGCCGCGGCGGAAACCTTGCTCGCCGTGGTCGAGGACAGCACGCGACGTATCCTTCGCCTGGTGGATCAGCTGCTGCGCTTCTCGCACAAGGAGGGGACGCCCGGGGGCAGATGGGCACCGGACGAGGGTGTGCGCGCAGTGGCCGACCTGCTCGCACACAAGGCCAACGGCCGGCTGAAGCTTCAGCTCGACTTCCCGGGGCACGTTCCCGGGGATGGCGCGGCGCTCGAGCAGGTGGTCATGAACCTCGCCGACAACGGCCTGCGCTACGCGGGAGAGGACGGCACCGTCTGGATTCGCACCCGGCGCAGCCCGGAAGGTGGCCTGTGCCTCGAGGTGGAGGATACCGGCCCCGGCGTGTCACCGGACGATCGGGGTCGCATCTTCGATCCGTTCTTCACGACCGAGACGCCGGGCAGGGGAACGGGCTTGGGTCTCCATCTCGTTCGTGGCATCGTGGAGGCCCATCGGGGTGCCATCGAAGTGAGGGAGGGGGCGCGTGGCGGCGCCCTCTTCGTGGTGAAGCTGCCGGGCTCGAGCGAGTCAGAGGAACGATGAAAACCGGAGAGGTGGATCTCAAGGCATACCCCATCCTCTACGTGGACGATGAGGTGAACAACCTCATCGTCTTCGAACACGTCTTTCGCGATCGCTTCTCGGTGCGCACCGCGAAGAGCGGAGAGGAAGCCCTGGCCGTCCTCGAGGCGGACCCCATCGCCATCCTCCTCGCCGACCTCCGCATGCCGGGCATGGACGGCGTGACCCTTTGCGAGCAGGTCCGGACGCGGTGGCCGGAGGTCACCCGGATGATCCTCACCGCCTACGCCGACGGCGCCGACCCCATCGATGCCATCAACCGCGGCGGCGTGGCCCAGTACCTGCGAAAGCCCTGGGAGGCGGAAGAGCTGGCGGGCATCCTTCGCACCGCCATCGAGCTGCGAGCGATGCGCAGCGCGGTCGAGGAGCTGGGGGCAAGCCTGCGCGCGGGCGAACGCCTGGCGCTCATCGGTCAGGCGACCGCCAGCGTCGTGCACGACCTGAAGGCGCCCGTGACGACGCTGAAGACCGCCCTCCCCTTGGCTCGGGAAGGGGACGTCGAGGCCCTCGACGACATGCAGGCAGCCATCGAACACATCGCAGGGCTCGTCGAATCCATCTCGCTCCATGCCCGCGGCCGGGCACCGCACCTCGAGCCGGTGGACCTGGGTGCTCTGGTCGAATCGGTGCTCCCCCTCTGCCGGGTAGAGCTGCTGCGGAAGGCGCGGCTCGAACTCGACCTGAACCCGGCGCCCGAGGTCCATGGCGACCGCCTGCGCCTCGCTCAGGCGCTGCTCAACCTGCTCATGAACGCCGCCCAGGCGATCGAAGGTCCTCGGGACGCACAGCGCATCGGTGTACGCGTCGCACCGCGTGAAGGAGGCGTGGAGCTGCGGATCCGAGACACCGGGCGGGGCATGGACGAAGCAACCCGGGCGCGCATCTTCGAGCCGTTCTTCACCACCAAGGGCGCCGCGGGCACGGGGCTGGGTCTCGCCATCGTCCGGGAAGCGGTGGAGGCCCACGGGGGAACGATCACCGTCCACAGCGAGCCCGGCGTGGGCACCGAGTTCGTCGTCTTCCTCCCCGCCGAGGGACGCGAGCCCACCGGGTAGGGGTGCAGGCTCGCCCGCGAAGGGTCGGGGCCCGCTCGGACCCCGGGGACAGGTGGCGAAAGCGATCGCGAAACGGGCACGACAGCTCCGTGCCGGGGCGGTTGCACGCTGCAGCAAAGATCCCTACCTTGGGCGCCCATGAGCAGTGAAGGCTACCACGAGCCCTACGAGCTCCTTCCTGGCCCGACCCGCGACCTCCACCGCGCCATCAGCACCCTCCGAGAGGAGTTCGAGGCGGTGGACTGGTACCAGCAGCGCATCGACGCCTGCGACGATCCCGAGCTTCGGGCCGTGCTCAAGCACAACCGAGACGAGGAGATCGAGCACGCGTGTATGACCCTCGAATGGCTCCGGCGCCGCATGCCCAAGCTCGATCGAGAGCTTCGCACCTACCTGTTCAGCGAGGGGGACATCACCACCGTCGAGGCGCGCGCCATGGGCCGGGACTCGGAAGCCGGAGCCTCTTCGCCCGCCGCAGTCGGCAGCGGGGAGGGGACGGTAAAGGAGAGCCGCGCGGGGGACGAGCAGGGGACCGCCGTGGCCGGCTCGGAGCCGAGCGTGGGGTCCCTGCGGGAGCGCGAATGAACGCCGGCCTCATCCAGCTGAAGAGCAACGACGAGATCGACATCATGCGGCGCGCCAACGCCGTGGTGGCCGAGGTGCTCGAGATCTGTCGCGAGCACGCGAAACCTGGGATCACCACCGGCGATCTCGACCGGCTCGCCGCCGAGCACCTGCAACGGCGCGGCGCCGGCAGCGCGTTCCTGGGCTACCACGGCTACCCGAAGCATCTTTGCACCTCGGTGAACCATCGAGTGGTCCACGGGATCCCCAGCGATGACGAGGTGCTCGAGGAGGGTGACATCGTCTCATGCGACTTCGGGGCCGTCGTCGACGGGTATGTCGGTGATTCGGCCAAGACCTTCGCCGTCGGAGAGGTCTCCCAGGAGGCGAAGACCCTCATGGACGTGACCCGGCGCGCCCTCGAAGCGGCGATCGAGGTGTGCCGGCCGGGCAATCGACTCCGCGACATCGGCGGCGCCGTCGAGGACGTGGTCGCCCCCTACGGATTCGGCATCGTACGGGACTACGTGGGACACGGCATCGGCCGGAAGATGCACGAAGCGCCTCAGGTGCCCAACTACCGCACCCGAGGCCGAGAGAGCGCGCTTAGGCTGCGGCCGGGGCTGGTCATCGCCATCGAGCCGATGATCAACCTGGGCACACACGAGTGCATCGTACTGGACGACGGGTGGACCGTGGAGACCGCCGACGGGAAGCTCTCGGCCCACTTCGAGCACAGCGTCGCCATCACCGAGAAGGGTCCCTTCGTCTTGAGCGATCCCGACGCGCCGGATCCGCGCTAGATCCCACGCAGCGCCGAGGCAACGTGCGCCGGGTGGCCCCTCGTGCAGCGCAGGGTCGCGGCCGCCCGAGTTCTCGGCCCTGGCCTACGGCCTGCCCGCTAGAGACACTGCACCTCGTACTCCACCTCGATGGTGTCGCCGGGCTCGGGAATCGCCAGGG
>CAYYHA010000081.1:0-15697 GCA_964471535.1 uncultured Myxococcia bacterium
GCCGGCTCCTCCGCTGGGCAGTGGTCACCGCCGGGCTCCTGCTTCTGCTCGGCGCCGCCGGCGTCGGCGGACTCTTCTGGTACTACGCTCGCGATCCGGAGATTCCCAACTTCCGCGGCCTCGAGGACTACCGCCCTCCGCTGGTCACCGATGTCTACTCCGGCGACGATCAGCTGATCGGCGAGTTCTTCGTGGAGCGGCGGCGTGTCGTGCCCTACGAACGCATTCCGAAGAAGCTGATCCAGGCCTTCATCGCGACCGAGGATACGCGCTTCTTCGATCACTTTGGGGTCGACCCGCTGTCCATGGTCAAAGCGGTGATCGAGAAGGTGCTCCACGGTGGAAAGCTGCGGGGCGGCTCCACGCTGACCCAGCAGACGGCCAAGGCGATCCTCATGTCCGAGTGGGGCTTCGACAAGGCGAGTGAGCGGTCGATTCGCCGCAAGGTGATCGAGATGATTCTCGCCCTTCGCCTCGAAGCGCTCTTCACCAAGGAAGAGATCCTCAGCATCTATCTGAACCACGTCTACCTGGGGCACCACAGCTATGGGGTGCAGAGCGCCGCGGAGAATTACTTTCGAAAGAACGTTGACGAGCTCTCCCTCGGAGAGATGGCGCTCCTCGCCGGATTGCCGCAGGCACCGAGCCGCTACTCCCCCTACGTCAATCCCGAGGCGGCCAAGAAGCGGCGTCAGTATGTCCTCGAGCGTATGTACGTGGAGGGGATGATCACCGAAGCGGAGAAGAATGCGGCGAACGAGGAGGCGGTGGTCGCCTATCCGGTGGAGGACGTCTTCCGCGAGCGTGCCCCCTTCTTCACCGAGCATGTCCGCCGGGACATCGTGGAGCGCTACGGAAACGATCGTCTCCTGAAGGACGGCCTGAAGGTCTACGCGACCGTGGACATGGAGAAGCAGCGCTATGCGCAGGAGTCGACCTTGCGAGGTCTTGCAGAGGTGGACAAGCGCCAGGGCTATGCCGGTCCACTGTGGCGAGTGCCCAAGGCCCAGCGTAAGGCCTTCGTCGAGGCCTATGACGAAAAAGTGCTTCAAGGTCGCCCGCTCCAGCTCTACGAGACCTATGTAGGGCTCGTTACACGTGTGACGCGCGAGGGCGCGCGCGTAAAAGTGGGCCGCCATGAGGGGTATCTGCCGCTGCTCGGGATGCGATGGGCGCGCAAGCCGAATCCCGAGGCCTACTACCCAAGTGCGCTCATCGACGATGCGCGGCGCGCGCTGAAGGTGGGCGACGCAATCCTCGTGAAGCGCGTGAGGCGTTCCGATTATCCCGGTGAAAATGCGCCGGTGCTGCGTAAGAGCATCCCGCGCGACGAGAAATACCTGTTCACCTTGGAGCAGGAGCCCGAGCTACAGGGGGCGGTCGTCTCGCTCGATCCGAACTCCTCCTATGTCGTCGCCATGATTGGCGGCCTGGATTTCGAACTTTCCGAGTTCAACCGCGCCTTCCAGGCCTGCCGGCAACCGGGCAGCGCGTTCAAGCCGATCATCTACAGTGCGGCGCTCACGCAGCTCGGGTGGACGCCGTCCACCATTCTCATCGACGCACCCATCGTCTTCGACGATCCTGACAACGAGTTGCGCTGGAAGCCCAACAATTACGGGATGGACTTCCGGGGCGAGGTCACGCTCCGAAATGCCCTCGTCCACTCCATGAACATCCCGGCAGTGAAGGTGCTCGATGCGGTCGGCATCGACAACGCGATTGCGTGGGCGAAGAAGCTTGGAATCACCACGCCGCTCAATCACGATCTCTCCATTGCGCTCGGCTCGAGCTGCGTGACGCTCTGGGACCTGACGAAGGTCTACGGCCTCTTCAATCGCTACGGGAAGCGGGTGCACCCCACCTTCATTCGGCGCGTCGTGGATCGCGACGGCAACGTACTCGAGGATCACACCGTTTATTTCGACCCGTGGGCGCCGCTCGCCCATCGCATCGCGGCGGGGCACGCGCGGCTCTATGAAACTCCCGAGCAGGTGATTCCTGAGCCGGAGGCCTTCGTGACCACCTACCTCCTCTCGCACGTGGTGCAGTACGGAACCGCGGTGGCCGCCAAGCGCTTGGGCAAGCCGGCCGCAGGCAAGACGGGCACCACCAACGATTCCTTCGATGCCTGGTTCATGGGTTTCACCCGAGACCTCGTGACCGGCGTGTGGGTGGGCTACGACACCTACGACCATCCCATGGCGCGCTACGAGAACGGCGGCCGGGCTGCATTGCCCATCTGGCTCTCCTACATGCAAAAGGCGCTCGAGGGCCGCGAACAGGCGGAGTTCGTTCCGCCGCCGGAGATCGCCGACCGCATCGTCATCGTGGAGATCGATGTGGAATCCGGGAAGCTGCACAAGCCGGGCAGTCCGCGGCCCTCGGTGGAGATGGCCTACATCAAGGGCACCGAGCCCACCGAATACTATGGTGAGGAGAAGGTGGAAGGCAGCAGCTCCGCCGATCTCTTCCTTCACGACGGTGGCCTCTGAGCAGGGCCTTCTTGTGGCTGGGGCGGGTGGTCCGCGCTTGGCGCCTCGCAGTACGCGCGAGCGGGCCGGGTGCGTCACGCCTTCGAGCGCCGCCTCATCGGCGCGGGGCGGGGGGCGGCTCTCGGTGGAAGCTTCGCACCCGCTCGACGGCGGCGCGCGTGGCGGCGTCCGCCTCGCCCTCGACCTCTGGGGGCGGGATGCCGCTGAGGCTCTCGAGGGCGGCGCGTACGCCAGTGACCACCCCTTCGGGGTCGTAGCCCCCTTCGAGGGTGTAGACGAGGCGGCCGCCGGCGTAGGCATCGGCCCACGTGCGAAAGAGCGCGAAGAGGGCGAGATAGCCTGCGCCCGTCAGCTGCATGCCGCCCAGGGGATCGCGGTGCCAGGTGTCGAAGCCGGCGGAGACGAGGACGAGCTGCGGCTCGTACCATGCAACGATGGGTTCGACGAGCTCGCGGTAGACGAAGAGGTAGTCGGCGTCGGTGCGGCCAGGGGGTAGGGGAACGTTCACCGTATAGCCGCTGCCTTCTCCCGCCCCCACCTCGTCCGCCGCCCCGGTGCCGGGATACAAAGGCCACTGGTGGGTGGAGACGAAGAGGACGTCCCGGCGCCGCCAGAAGATGGATTGGGTGCCATTGCCGTGGTGGACGTCGGGGTCGAGGACGAGCACCCGCTCGAGGCCGAGCTGCGTGGTCGCGAACTCAGCAGCCACCGCGACGTTGTTGAAGAGGCAAAAGCCCATGGCCGCGTCCCGCTCGGCGTGGTGTCCCGGGGGACGCACCAGCGCGAAGGCGCCGGCCGCCTCGTCGGCGACGACCGCTCGGGTTGCTTCCACCACCGCTCCGGCGGCCTTCATCGCCGCCCGCGCCGATCCGGGGGAGGTGCGCGTGTCGGGATCGAGCGCCACCGAGGGCTTGTCCGCCGTCGCCTCGATGCGGGCGATGTGGGCGGGGCTGTGCACGCGGGCGAGAAGCGCGCGATCGACCGGCGGCGCCCCGATGGTGCGCAGGCCGGGGAGCGGCCGCCGGTCGAGATCCGCGTGGACCGCCGCGAGCCGCGCCGGCGACTCCGGATGGCCCGGTCCCGGATCGTGGGCGAGGAAGTCGTCGTCCCGCACGAGCAAGTGCTCCACCCCGCCACCTTAAGGCGGCACGAAGGATGGCGAAACCCTTGATTTACTGGCGATTTTGTTGACCCCCCCAAGGGCCCACTCCTATCATCGAGCCTGCGGCGCATCGGGCGCACCGAATGGCCCTCCGGTGCACCGTGCCTCCCGTCCCTCCCCATGAGCCAGGTGGACCCTGAAACCGCCCGCCGGCGTGCCCTCCTGCTCGCCCTCTTCTGCGGTGCGGCCGCGTCGCCTGCCCCGGCCCTCGCCGTGCGCGCGGTGGTGGTCAAGACGAAGGGGGTGGCGGCCTACGATCTCGCCCTCCGGGGCTTTCAGCGCGCCTTCGACGGGGAGGTCACCGTACGAGAGATCGGCAAGAAGGAGGGCGTCTCTACGGCGCTGGCCGATGAGATCCGTCGCCTCGAGCCCGATGTCGTCGTTGGCGTGGGTACCCGCGCCGCCGTGAGCCTGAAGGAGCGCCTCCCCGACCTTCCGCTCGTCTTCGCCATGGTCCTCTCGCCGGAGAAGCGGGGTCTCGGCGGTCGGAAGGTAAGCGGCGTGAGCCTCGAGATCTCCCCGGCGCTGCAACTGAAGCTCTTCAAGAAGATCCTCCCCACCATGTCCCGCATCGGTGTGATCTACGACCCGGCAAAGAGCGGTCCCTTGGTGGACGTGGCAGAGAAGGCGGCGCGCGTACAGGGCGTCGAGTTGCACACCGAACCCGTCGCTCGCTCCGCGGAGGTGGGGGCGGCCCTCGAGCGACTCCTGCCCCGTATCGACGCGCTTTGGCTGCTGCCCGATGCCTCGGTGGTGACTCGGGAGACCTTCAAGCAAATGCTCATTCGAACGCACGATGCAAAGGTGCCCCTGTTGGCCTTCTCCGAACCATTCGTGAAGGCGGGGGCCCTCGCGGCGGTGGCGCCCGACTACGAAGCAATCGGTGCCGCGGCGGCGCGTCTCGCCGAAAGAGCTGCGCGCCAGGGGGGCTCTGGGTCGCCTGTGATCGAGGACCCGCCGGCCAGGCTGGTGGTCAACCGAAAGGCGGCCGAGCACCTTGGGCTCGAGCCGGACACCAGCACGGTGGAAGGCGTGAAGTACATCGAGACACAGACTCGCAAGAGATGACCCGAAGCGGGGAAAGGAAGCCCATGACCGTGCTGCAGCGAATCCAACGGCTCCCCTTGAAGTGGCAGCTGGGCTGGTACGCCGTCCTCCTGACCGCGGTTGCCGCCACCGTCGCTCTGCTCTCCCTACAGGTGGTGGAGAACGATCTGAAGCGGACGCTGGAGCAGCGTGGACAGGCGCTCACCGCCGCGCTCGCCGAGCGCGTGGCCGCGGCGGTCCGCGCCGGCACCGACGCGACCAAGGAGGCCGAGGAGGTGGCCCGGCAGCCCGACGTGGCCTACGTCCTCGTGCTCGGCGGCGAGCAAGGGGAGGAGGTGCTCGCGCGGGTGGTGAACGAGGGCTATGCGCTGGATCCCTCGCGGCTCCTCACCGAAGCGAGGAGGCTGCGGCTGGGTCTACCCGTCGATGAATCGGAGGGCATCGTACACTTCTCCAAGCGGATCACTGATTCGAGCGCCGAGAGTTCCGAGGAGCTGCTCCTTGGTGAAGGACTCGACAGCGGCGAGGTCTCCACCAAAGGGTACGTGGTGGTGGGCCTCTCTGAGGCGGGTATCGCGGCGGCCAAACGGCGGCTCGGACTGCAGGTGCTCTGGGTTGCCGCAGCCGGCATCGCCGTCTTCCTCCTGCTCTCCTGGATCATCTCGCGTCACTTCATTGAGCGCCCCCTGAACGAGATGAAGGAGACGGCTACGGCGATCTCCCATTACGACCTGACGCGACGTGCCGAGAAGTACTCCGACGATGAGGTGGGGGAGGTGGCGGAGGCACTGAACCGGATCGGTGAGAATCTGCGGGCGGTGCTCTCACGGGTGATGGGCGTGACCGAATCACTCAACGATCTCTCGGCGCGCATTGCGACCACCAGCGAGATCGTGGCGCGGGGCGCGGTCACCACTGCGACCAGTGTCGATCAGACGTCGAGCTCGATGCAGGAGATGCTGGCCACGCTCAAGGGGATCGCCGAGAACGTGGAGGTGCTCGCGCAGAGCGCTGAGGAGAGTTCCTCGAGCATCCTCGAGATGGCTGCGACGAACGACGAGGTCGCCCAGAACATCGAGGCGCTAGCGGCCAGCGTCGAGGAGACCACGACGGCGATCGAGCAGATGACCTACTCGATCAAGGAAGTGGCCAAGAACATCGAGGACCTTTCGGCGACCGCCGAGGAGACGAGCTCTTCGATGAACGAGATGGACGTGTCGATCTCACAGGTCGAGACCAACGCCAATGAGACGGCACGTCTCTCCGAGCAGGTTTCGCAAGATGCTCGGACCGCTGGAGAAGCGCTGCAGAAGACCATCGAGGGCATCGACAAGATCCGCGAGAGTTCGGAGACGGCAGCACGCGTCATCGAGACGCTCGGCCAGAAGATCAGCACCATCGGAAAGATCATCCTCGTCATCGACGACGTGGCCGAACAGACCAACCTGCTCGCCCTCAATGCGGCCATCATCGCTGCCCAAGCGGGGGAGCACGGGAAGGGCTTCGCGGTCGTGGCCGACGAGATCAAGGATCTCGCCGAGCGGACCGGCGCCTCCACGAAGGAGATCGCCGACCTCATCCGCTCGGTGCAGGAGGAGTCCAAGAATGCCATTGCTGCCATGGAGCGGGGCGTGCGCAGCGTTGACGAGGGGGTGCGCCTCTCTGGGGAGGCGGACAAGGCGCTGAAGCAGATCTTGCAGTCGGCGAATCAGTCCACGCAGATGGTGAAGGCCATCGCCCGGGCGACGGTGGAGCAATCGCGTGGCAGCAAGCAGGTCACAAGCGCGATCACCCGCATTGCCGAGACCGTTCAGGAGATCGCGCGAGCCACCGGAGAGCAGGCTCGAGGCTCGGAGCAAATTATGAAGAGCGCCGAGAAGATGAAGATCATCACCAAGCACGTGGAACGCTCGAGCCAGGAGCAGGCGCGGGGCAGCCGGCAGATCACGCAGGCCATCGCCAGCATCTCCGACATGGTGCAGCAGCTCAACCTGGCTCAAAAGGAGCAGACGCGTGGTGCCGAGCAGGTGCTCTTTGCCGTGGAGAACATCAAGGAGGTCACCACGGGACAGTCGGAGGCGGTGCGGGACCTCGAGCGTGCGATCGAGACCTTGGCCGAACAGGCAGAGGTCCTGCGCGCCGAAGTGCAGCAGTTCAAGGTCTGAGCCCCCAGCGCCCACGGCGGGTCGGCTTCTCGAGGGCCCGCTCCAGGGCCCGTTGGAAGCGTGCGCGGGGCCAGGCTTCGGCCCCCAGGGAGGCGAGGTGAGCGGTGGGCACCTGGCAGTCGACGAAATCGAAGTCCCAGCGCCGGAGCTGTTCCACGAGCCGCACCAGCGCCACCTTCGATGCGTCCCGAGCCCGGTGGAACATCGACTCTCCGAAGAAAGCCCCGCCCAGGCTCACCCCATAGAGGCCGCCCACCAACTCGCCCTCGTGCCACGTCTCCACGCTGTGGGCGAAGCCGAGTTCGTGGAGCCGCACGTAGGCATCTTTCATCTCCGCGGTGATCCAGGTCCCGGCCTGCCCTCGTCGCGGCACGCTGGCGCAGGCTGCGATGACCTCGCGAAACGCCGTGTCAAAGGTGCTCTCGTAGCGTCGCATCGATTTGCGCAACGACCGGCTGACCCGCAGCGCAGAGAGGGGGAGCACGAAGCGCGGGTCCGGCGCATGCCAGAGAATGGGAAGCCCCTCCGAGTACCAGGGAAAGATGCCCAGGCTGTAGGCGGCGAGTAAGCGCTCCGGCGACAGGTCGCCACCCACGGCGAGGAGGCCGCTGGGATCGGCCTCTTCGGGGTCGGGGAAGGCGATGGCCTGGCTCAATCGATAGACGGGCATGGCGGCGAGGGCGTTTTGTGAGTAAACCAGCGGAAGCACCGTGTTCAATCTCCAGTTCAGCGAGATCGTCATCATCCTGGTGCTCGCCCTCATTCTCCTGGGGCCCGAGCAGCTCCCGAGAATCGCCCGGAAGCTGGGAAAGCTGATGAACGAGCTGCGCTCGACCACCGAGGAGCTGAAGCGCACCTGGGAGCGGGAGGCTTGGGAGGCGGACGAGCAGGTGAAGGAGGTCGGCCGCCAGCTGCGCGCCGCCGATCAAACCATCGAGGCGGACGCGCGCGGGGAGCGCGCGCGCGCCGCGCCAGGGGATACCGGCGTCTCGGACCCTTCGACGCAGCCCCCGGGGCAGGCGGGATCCGAGGGCGGCACGGCGGCGGGGCCGGCGGTCCCTGCCGGGCCAGGGGAGGAGACGGGCGGGCAGGTGCCGCCTGGGGGAGGGAAGGCGGATGGCTGAGCCGAGGCTCGAGGCCGTGCCCCCGGAGGAGGAAGAGGAGGAGGCCCTCGAGGAGGACGGGCTGAAGCTCACCTTCACCGAGCACCTCGAGGAGCTCCGCCGGCGCCTCATCTACAGCCTCGTGGCCATCACGGCCACCACCACCGCGGCCTTCGTCTTCGCCGAGGAGATCTTCCGGTGGCTGATGAATCCCGTGGTGGAAGCGCTTCCCGAGGACAGCTCGAAGCTGGTCTACACCTCGGCGCTGGAGAAGTTCTTCGTCTACCTGAAGGTCGCCCTCTATGCGGGCATCTTCCTCGCCGTCCCCTTCGTGCTCTTTCAGATCTGGCGCTTCGTCGCGCCCGGTCTCTACCGGCGAGAGCGGCGCATCGCACTGCCTTTCGTGATCTTCGGCACCGTGATGTTCGTCGCCGGCGGCGCCTTCTGCTACTACGTCGTCCTCCCCAACGCCTTTCGCTTCCTCCTGGAGTTCGGTGGGGCCGCGGACTGGACCACGCCGATGCTCACCCTGAAGGAGCAGCTCTCCCTCGTGCTCATGCTCGAGCTGGCCTTCGGGGTCGTCTTCGAGATTCCACTCGTGATCGCCTTCCTCGCCCTCGTCGGCCTCGTGAAGGCGAGCACGCTGGCCCGGTACCGGCGTCACGCCATCCTCGGCGTCACGATTGCAGCGGCAGGCCTCACGCCGACCGGGGACCCCTTCAACCTGGCGCTGATGGCTGTCCCCATGTACCTCTTCTACGAGGTGGGGATCCTGCTGGCCTGGCTCATCGGGAAGCGGCGCGGAGAGCGGGAGAGCGAGACGGAGAGCGATCGGGTCGCGTAGGTGGGCGGTCGATCGGGTGGGCGGTGCCCCCCGGCCGCGCGCCCGATCCCGCGGCCGTTCCCCGCCGGGCACGCTCGATCTACGCTCCTTCGCGTCTCTTGCGACGGGAGTGAGTCATGAGCGTACTGATCAAGGGCGGCCGGGTGGTCACGGCCGTGGACGACTACTTCGCCGATGTCTTCGTCGAGGGGGAGAAGATCGCCCTCATCGGGCCCGACCTCGACGTGCAGGCCGATACCGTCCTCGATGCGACGGGCAAGCTGGTCATTCCGGGTGGCATCGATCCGCACACCCACCTGGATATGCCCTTCGGTGGCACCGTGAGCGCCGACGACTTCGAGTCGGGGACCAAGGCGGCGGCCTGCGGTGGGACCACGACGATCATCGACTTCGCCATCCAGACGAAGGGGAAGTCGACCCTCGAAGGGCTCGACACCTGGCATGCGAAGGCGGAGGGGAAGGCGACAATCGACTATGGCTTCCACATGATCATCACCGACATGCCCGATGAGCGCCTGCCGGAGATGCAGCGGCTCCGCGACGAGGGGGTGACGAGCTACAAGCTCTTCATGGCCTATCCGGGCGTGCTCTATGTGGATGACGGCACGCTCTATCGGGCCTTCCGGCAGGCCGGGGAAGACGGCACCCGTATCTGCATGCACGCGGAGAACGGGATCGTCATCGACGAGATCATCAAGGAGGCCATCGCCGACGGAAAGGTGTCGCCGCGGTGGCATGCCCACACGCGCCCGACCCGTATGGAGGCGGAGGGGGTCTACCGCTCCATCGCGATCGCCGAGGTGGCGAAGGTCCCCCTCTACATCGTGCACCTGTCCTGTTCCGATGCCCTCGAGGAGGTGAAGCGCGCCCGCGCCCGGGGCGTGGACGTGGTGGCCGAGACCTGCCCGCAGTACCTCTTCCTGGACGAGAGCTACTACGACAAGCCGGGCTTCGAGGGGGCGAAGTACGTGATGACGCCGGCGCTGCGGGAGAAATGGAACCAGGACGTCCTTTGGACCGGCCTGTCCTTCCGCCATCTGGAGACGATCGCCACCGACCACTGTCCATTCTGTTTCAATGGGCAGAAGGACCTGGGCAAGGACGATTTCCGCAAGATCCCCAACGGTGCACCGGGCATCGAGAACCGGATGGCCCTCATCTACCACGGGGGCGTGGTGCAGGGCCGCATCTCCCTGAACCGCTTCGTGGAGCTGACGAGCACCGCCGCCGCCAAGGCCTTCGGGCTCTTTCCCAAGAAGGGCACCATCGCGGTGGGCAGCGACGCCGACATCGTCATCTTCGATCCCGAGCGCCGCGAGACGCTCTCCGTCAACAACCCCGTCACCCATCACATGAAGGTGGACTACTGCACCTTCGAAGGCTTCGAGGTGCGGGGCTATCCCGAGACGGTGCTCTCGCGCGGCCGCGTCGTCGTGGAGAAAAACACGCTGAAGGTGGAGGGGGGTGGCCAGTTCATCAAGCGCGCAGGGGCTGGTGAGCTGCTGCGCTAGTGCCGCGCGGTTCTCCGCGCTGCGGCGCCCGACGTCGCAGCGCGTCAAACCGGCCGCTTGAGCCCTCTTTCCACTGTGGTATCAGTGCCCCGCCGGGGAGACCGGGGTGGGGGACGGGCACCTTGCCCAACCATTTGCGCAGCATCCTTCGTGGGAGGAAGCCATGTCCAAGCTCGACCCCGTCCTCGATCCCCATGAGCTGGCCAAGTACCTGTCGGGGAAGCACTTCATCGATGGCGCCTTCGTTCCTGCCGCCAGCGGCAAGGCCTTCGACGTCGTCAATCCCGCCACCGGTGAGGTGATTGCGCAGGCGGCCGAGGGCGATGCCGAGGACGTCGATCGGGCGGTGGCGTCGGCCAAGGCTGCATTCTCGTCGTGGCGGGAAGTGAAGGCGCGCGACCGCGGGAAGCTGGTCATGGAGTGCGGTCGGCTCCTAGAGGGTCATGCCGAGGAGCTCGGACGGCTCATCGCGCTCGAGACGGGAAAGGCGCTGCGCACCGAGAGCCGGGTCGAGGGGAAGGTGCTCGCCGACGTCTTCCTCTACTACGGTGGCCTGGCCAGCGAGCTGAAGGGTGAGACCATCCCCTTCTCACCCGAGATGCTCACACTGACGGTGCGCGAGCCACTGGGCGTGGTCGGCGCGATCATCCCCTGGAACGTGCCGGCGCTCCTGATGGCATTGAAGATCGCGCCGGCGCTGGTGGCGGGGAACACCTGCGTGGTGAAGAGCGCCGAGGAGGCGCCGCTCGCGGTGCTCCGCGTGTGCGAGCTGATGAACACGATCCTCCCCAAGGGCGCGTTCAACATCCTCTCCGGCTTCGGGCCCGAATGCGGGGCGCCCCTGGCGGAGCACCCCGACGTCGCGAAGGTCACCTTCACCGGATCGGTGGAGACGGGCCGTATCGTCAACGTCGCGGCGGCGAAGAAGCTCGTTCCGTGCACGCTCGAGCTGGGCGGAAAGAGCCCCATGATCGTTGCCGCCGATGGTGATCTGGGGAAGGCGGTCGATGGTGCAGTGGTGGGGATGCGCTTTACGCGGCAGGGGCAGAGCTGCACCGCGGCGAGCCGCATCTTCGTGCACGAAGAGGTCTTCGACGCCTTCCTCGAACGGCTGAAGGCGAAGGTCGATGCGATGAAGATGGGTGATCCCCTCGACGAGGAGACGGACATCGGCACCATCATCTCCCCCGGCCAGTACGAGAAGGTGAAGGCGTACATCGAGGCCGGCAAGGACATCCCCGGCGCGGTGGCCCATGAGTGCTCCGAGCTTCCCACCGACCCGAAGCTGAAGGACGGTCTCTTCGTTCGGCCCGTCATCTTCACTGGCATCGACAACGACTCGAAGCTGGCGCGGGAGGAGATCTTCGGGCCGGTAACGCTCCTCCTGCCGTGGACCGATCCAGACGAGGTCATCGCCCGGGCCAACGACACGGAGTACGGGCTGGCGGCCACGGTGTGGACCAACGACATGAACTTTGCGCTGCGGGCTACCCATGCGCTGGAGGCGGGCTTCGTGCAGGTCAACCAGAACCTCGTCGTTCAGCCGATGCTCTCCTATGGCGGCGTCAAGAACAGCGGGCTCGGCAAGGAGGCCTCCCTCGAGGCGATGCTCGAGCACTTCACTCACAAGAAGACCATCATTCTGAACATGGCGCGCGCTTAAGCGCGCCCCTGCGACACCCCTCAACCGTTTCGAGGAAGAAGCGACATGGCGGCGACACTTTCGGTCACGATGAACGGCATCGAGTTCGAGAACCCTTTCCTCCTCGGCTCCGGCCCCCCGGGAACGAACGCGAAGGTGATCGCCAAGAGCTTCGACCTGGGGTGGGGTGGCAACGTCTGCAAGACGATCAGCCTGGACGCCAGCAAGGTGATCAACACCAATCCCCGCTACGCGAAGCTGCGGGACCGGAAGCATCCCGATGTGGTCATCGGCTTCGAGAACATCGAACTCATCAGCGACCGCCCGTTCGAGACGTGGATCGAGGAGCTGACCGAGCTGAAGAAGCGCTATCCGCGCCACGTGCTCGTCGCCTCGATCATGGAGGAATACGAGAAGTCACGCTGGCAGGAAATCACCGACCGAGTTCAGAAGACTGGGGTCGACGCCCTAGAGCTCAACCTCTCCTGCCCCCATGGGCTGCCGGAACGCAAGATGGGGATGGCCATGGGTGAGAATCCTGATCTGGTCGAGGAGGTCGTCGGCTGGGTGAAGGAGGTCGCCACCATCCCGGTGTGGGCGAAGATGACTCCCAATGTGGGTAGCATCACCGCGGCGCCGCTGGCTGCAGTGCGGGCGGGGGCCGATGGCATCTCGGCCATCAACACGATCCTTTGCGTGATTGGGGTCGACTTGAAGACGCTGCGCCCGCTGCCCAACGTCGAGGGACACACCGTGCCCGGCGGCTACTCGGGGCAGGCGGTTCGGCCCATCGCGCTGCGGCAGATCATGGAGATTGCGCGCGCGTGTCCAGAGACCCCCATCAGCGGGATGGGTGGGATCGATACCGGCTACGATGCGGCGCAGTTCATCCTCATGGGATCGACCACCGTTCAGGTGTGCACGGGGGCGATGCTGCAGGGCTACGAGTGCATCTCGAAGCTGAAGGAAGAGTTGCTCGAAGTGATGCACGAGCATGGCTTCGAGACCCTGGACGAGATGCGCGGCAAGGCCCTCGATGCCTTCACCACCCATGCGAACCTGGTCGAGCTGCAGCGAAAGGCCCGTGCGGAGAAGGTCGGGACGGCAAAGGACAATGAGACCTGGCAGGGCGAGATTGCCAAGGAGACCGATGCGCTGACCTCCAACTGACGGTCGCGGGTGAGGGCCGGGAGCGGCGCTGGAAGCAGAGGGCGACGATGGCCGAATCGGACGGGACGGCAGAAGCGAGCTGCGGGCCGGAAGCGGGTGCCCACAGCCTGGTCTATGGGATCGACGACAAGCCGCCGTTGCTGCAGACGGTGACGCTGGGTTTCCAGCACTACCTGACCATGTTCGGGTCGACGGTTGCCATCCCGCTGCTCCTGGCTCCGAAGCTCGGCATCACCAAGGATGCCGATCTTGCCCTGGTCATCGGGACGATGTTCTTCGTCTCCGGGATCACTACCCTGATCCAGACGACGGTGGGCAATCGCCTGCCCATCGTGCAGGGCGGCACCTTCTCCATCCTTGCCCCGACCATGGCCATCTGCGGCATGGCGGCGCTCGCCGATGCCGGCTGGCAGGTGCGCATGCAGCACGTGCAGGGCGCGATTATCCTCGGCGGGCTCTTCGAAGCGGCGATGGGCTACAGCGGGCTGGTCGGGTGGCTGCTTCGCTTCATCGGCCCGGTGACCATCGCGCCCACCATCGCGCTCATCGGGCTCGCCCTCTTCAAGTTCGGTGCGCCCATCGCGGGGAAGCACTGGGGCATCGGCGGGCTCACCGTCGCGCTCATCGTCCTCTTCAGCCAATACCTGAAGCGGGTCCACCGCGTCTTCGAGCTCTTCCCCATCCTCCTTGCGATCCTCATCGCATGGGGCGTCGCCGCCCTGCTCACGGTGACGGGCGTCTTCGAGCCGGGGCATCCGGCCTATGTGAGCACCGAGCCGGTGGGTGCCGCGCCGTGGCTGCGTGTTCCCTATCCCTTCCAGTGGGGGCTTCCCAGCTTCGGCCTCGCGGCCACGGTCGGCATGATCAGCGGTTACATCGCCTCCATGGTCGAGAGCATCGGGGACTACTATGCCTGTGCGCGTCTTTCGGGCGCACCGGTGCCCGATGCCAAGGTGATCAACCGAGGGATCGGGGCCGAGGGCGTCGGGAGTGTCATCGCCGGCATCTTCGGTACCGGTAACGCCACGACGAGCTACTCGGAGAACATCGGTGCGATCGGTTTGACGCGGGTCGGCGCGCGGCGGGTGGTGCAGGCTGGCGCCATCATCATGCTGGTGCTGGGCGCGGTGGGGAAGTTCGGCGCGCTCTTCGCCACGATTCCCCAGCCGGTGGTGGGCGGAATGTACTGCGCCATGTTCGGGATGATCGCGGCAGTCGGCCTCTCGAACCTGCAGTTCGTGGATCTCAACTCGGCGCGCAATCTCTTCATCATTGGGTTCGCCTTCTTCATGGGGCTCTCGCTGCCCGAGTATTTTGCTGCCCACCCGCTGTCTTTCGATCCGCAGTGGCTCGCGGACATCCTCAACACGCTGGGAAGCACCGGTATGGCGGTGGGCGCGATCATTGCGTCCATCCTGGACAACACCATTCCCGGGACGCGGAAGGAGCGGGGTCTCGAGGCTTGGGCGACCCACGAGCACATCGTGGACCTGCCCGCGGGAGGCGAGAACTGATCTCCGCTCGATCTGGCTCCCTCGACTCTTCGATGGGGACGAGGGGACGGCGCGCGGGGCCGTCGACGACGAGGAAACGATGGATACGAACGAGATGATCGAACTGTGCAAGAAGCACACGCTCTACACCTGGGCGGCGACCGATGCGGTGGATCCCATCCCGGTCGAACGCGCCGAGGGGATTTACTTCTATGAGCCGAGTGGCAAGCGCTACATCGACTGGAACAGCCAGCTCATGAGCGTCAATATCGGTCACAATCATCCAAAAGTGATCGAGCGCATGAAGGCGCAGCTCGACGAGCTGATCTACGTCTTCCCCGGGACCGCCACCCAGCCCCGGGCACGCCTGGCCAAGAAGCTTGCCGAGATCGTACCCGGGGACATCAACACCTTCTTCTTCACTCTGGGCGGTGCCGAAGCGAACGAGAACGCCATCCGCGCCGCTCGGCTCTTCACGGGCCGGCACAAGATCCTCTCTCGCTATCGCAGCTACCACGGCGGGACGAATGCCGCGATGCAGCTCACCGGCGATCCGCGGCGCTGGGCAAACGAGCCGGGAATGCCCGGCGTTGTTCGTGTCATGGACCCCTGGCCCTATCGGTATTCCTTTGGTGAGAGTGAGGAGGAGATCACTCAGAACAACCTCACCTACCTCGAAGAAGTGATCATGTACGAGGGGCCCGAGACCATCGCGGCCATGATCATCGAGCCAGTCACCGGGACCAACGGGATCCTTCCCCCTCCAAAGGGATATCTGAAGGGACTACGCGAGCTGCTCGATCGCTACGGCATCCTTCTCATCTGTGATGAGGTGATGGCGGGTTTCGGGCGCACCGGAAAGCTCTTCGCCTTCGAGCACGGTGAGATCGTCCCCGACATCGTGACCATGGCGAAGGGCCTGACGAGCAGCTACATCCCTTTGGGCGCGATGGGGGTACGCGACGAGATCGCCGAACACTTCCGGAAGAACGTGTTCTGGGGCGGGCTCACCTACAACAGCCACGCGCTGGCCTTGGCGACCGCCGAGGCGTGCATCGACGTGCT
>CAYYHA010000082.1:0-8712 GCA_964471535.1 uncultured Myxococcia bacterium
AGGCGGCGGCCTGCGCGGCCGGGAGGGCACACTCCCTTGCCGCCGAGTGCAGAGCGCGGCATAGGGAATCCATGGCACGCATCGAGATACGGCGCCGGCACAGCTTGGGCAAGGAGCGGGCGAGGGAGATGGCGGAGCGCCTCGCGCGGGATCTGCAGGAACGACTCGACGCGCAGTACCGCTGGGAGGGCGACGTCCTGCGCTTCGAGCGGAGTGGGGCGAAGGGGCAGCTCACCGTCGGTGAGGACGAGGTGTCGCTGTGGATCGAACTGGGCCTCGTGCTCCGTCCGATGAGGAGCGCCATCGAGAAGCAGATCGTCGCGTATTTGGACGACGTGCTTCGGTGAGTCGGGGCGCTCACCGCTGCGGATGCCGTTGCATCCTGTGTGCGTAGTGGGTGCGGGGGGCGGTCGGAAGGGGCTTCGGCCCACGCCGTGGTTACGCCTCCGCGGGACGGGCGATCGCATGAAGCCGCGCGGGCGAGAAAGGCCACGGACGCCCGTGTGGCCCGACTGCGAAGCACGCGACGAGCGACGCAGGCCCGTCAGAAGCGGGTCTCCACCTCGAACCAGAGCCAGTGGGCGGGGGAGGGGCTCCGGTACTGCGTGCGCTCGCGTTCGTCGAGCCAGACGAGGAAATCGTACCGCAGGCGAAGTCGCAGTGCGTCCGTCGCGCGCCAGGTGGTCTCCAGCGTCGTCGCCAGGAGCTGCTCCCGCCGGGTGTTGTCTTCGATGTCTTCGAAGGTGTAGCGCGCGCGCCCGCGCACCGTGAGGCCATCGAGGGGCTTTACGACCCCGATCAGCCATCCCGACACGTCCTGTCGCATGTGGTCGGGGTAGGCGCGGTCATCTACGAACTCGTGCTGATACTGCAGGGTCACCCACCAGCGGGAGCCCCCCTGCAGGCGGAGGCGGCCCAGCGCGCGGTACTTCTCACCGGCACAGGGGAGTGGCTCCCCGGTCAGCGGGTTCTCCTCGCTGCTGTCACCCTCGTAGCACTGCCCTCGACCGGAGCGGGAGAGGTCCTTGTCGCCCCAGTCCAGCCACAGTCCGACGGTCCAATGGTCCGAGACTTCGAGGTCGGCACGGGCATAGGCGAGTCCCTTCAGGATGCCATCCGACAGCGAGGTCCACAGGTCCACCGCACTGCGCACCGTGAGGTGGCGGTCCAGATGCACTCCCGAGTACCGGATCCGACCCCCGGCTTCGTCTCGTGCCCGCAGCCCGTCGTAGAGGTCCGCCTCACTTAGCGCGCGCGAGAACGGATTCGCGTACGCGGTGTCCAGGTAGCGCGCTGACACCTCGAGCTCTCGGTGCCGCCCCAGTGTCACCACACCGCGAAGCTGCCCACCGAAACCTCCACCGCCGTCGAACATCGAGTCGAAACTCCGAGCCACCTCGCCGAAGAAGTCCACCGAGCCCAGCCCGAAGGTGCCATCGATCCCCACCGCACCATAGGGCCCGCCATAGGGACGCCGGGCCCAGTTCTGGAAATCGAGGGGGATCTCAGGGCGGAGCCAGTGCACGGAGGCCCCATAGCCGGTCACCCCGATGCTCGTCCGACCATCGAACTCGTAACCGAGATGACCGCCACCCAGGTACTCGTCGAAGAGGCCCGGCAGGGTCTGGTACGCATGCCGGGGCGCGGGCTCGGTGGGATCGTCGAGCTCGACATAGACGGGGGGCGCGCTGCAGTCGCGGGGGTCGCTACACTCCGAGGTGTCGTACACCTGATACTGGTAGATGGAGTGGGTCTGCCAGGAGCCAAAGAGGTGGGCATTCCAGGTGCCGCCTCCCAGCGGCAGGCCCCGGGCGCTCGCGGCGATCCCCCGCAGGCCGTCGGTCCATTTGAAGTCGGGTGAGACGTACGCGATCGGTACCCGGCCATCCGTCGGGCAGGGCGTCTCCGCGAGCTCCCCCGTGGAGAGGCGGCAGCCCAAGCTAAGGTCGATGTCCCGGCGCAACACGAGATCGGATCGAAATCCATCGGGTCGGTTGAGGCCCGTCGTGTCGAAGGTCAGCCCCTCGCCGAAGCCGATTCGATACGTGCCCACGATGAGGCCGTAGTGCGTTGCGGTCCACTGTCCATAGAACTTTGGGATCTGCACCTGCGGCGCCGGTAGGGGCGCGGTGAGCGCACCCCTGCTCGGATCGAAGTCCACGGTATTGAGGCGGTGCCGCGTGAACACCGACGCGAAACCGAGCTCGAAATTGCGAAAGCTCTTGAGTCGACCGAGGAGCGCCGCCCCGGGGAGGTTCGGCTCGCCGGCCAGCCAGGTCGTGGTCAGTCGGAGCCGCCCCCGGGTGGCATAGGGCGCCTGCGGTGCCGCATCCGTCTCTCGCAGGAAGGAGGCGATCGCCAGAAGCTTGTGTGCGTCCAGCACGCCTGCCGCCACGAGCGATGCGGGATCGACGATGCGGCCCGCTTCTTTCCGGTAGGCGAGGATCGCATCCACGTCGGCATAGGTGAGGTTTGGCAGGGAGTAGAGCTGATTTCGATCCGCAGTGTTTAGATCGACGCCCGTTCGATAGAGTTCGATGAGCTGGTTGAAGGCGTCCTGGTCGATCACGTGCTCTTGGAAGAGGTCGTAGATGTCGTCCTCCTCCTCGATCTCCACGAACACCTCGTACTCGATCGCGCGTACCGGCAGGGCCACCCCCAGTGCCAGCAGCAAGGCCGCGTCGAGGAGCCACCGCCGCATACGGAGCGCCCTCATCCGCAGCTCACCTCCGCGCAGGCTCCCCACATGCCCGCGGCCTCCTCCTGGGCGGCGCGCTCCAAGGCTTCGTAGGTGTCACGCAGCGCCTCGCCCACCGGAGCGATGAAGAGAAGGCATGCATAGCCCCGGCGCACCAGAAGTTCGTTGACGCTCCTCCCATCGACCTCGACGAAGGCGAGGAGCCTTCCGAAGCGGTCGGTGCAGACCTCATCGTCGTAGCTGAGCGTGACCTCGTGGCCCTCGACGAGATCTCGATTGAAGTCTCGAGCCTCGACGCCCCAGCACGCGTTCTTTCCGCCGCTGATCTCTGGCGTATCGACGAGTGCGTAGCGAACGGTCTCCCCAGACTCGAGGACGATGGTGTCCCCATCCTTCACTTCTGCCACCACCCCGTGCGAGGGGCCGCACGGCGGCGCTCCGCAGGCAGATGCGAACCCCGACGAAAGCAGGACCATCGCAGCACTCCAGCAGGTTGCAAGCCTGCGCGGAGTCGAAAGGCGGGCAGGACCGGCTGGGGACGCAGTCACGGGCAGTCTGGATTGGCGGCGCCCGGCGTTCCCAGATCGCCCTGGCCATAGGGTGTCGTGGCAGCGCAGGTCTTTCCCTGGCCGTCGATCTGTGTGGCGGCACCCGCCGTGGAACTCGCCCAAGTCACCTGATCGAGAACCTGGCCGTCGTAGCCGATGAAGAGGCTCCCGTCGGAGTTCACCAGCGAGAAGCCGAAGACCGCGTCGACCTGGGGCAGGCCACCGTTCACCGCGCTGTCGGTGCTTCGTGCGAAGACGAGGTAGGTCCCGGCATCCACCGTGAGGCACCTGCCCATGGGATCGCCGACGACGGCGTCCACGGCCCCGGGAGTTCTCCCGAGTTCGAGCCCGTTCAGATCGATACGCCGGCTGACCTGTACCTCGAACCACTCACCGTCCGAATCGCCAACGGCGGCTGGATTGGGCATCCATTCGACGATGTGAAGATCCCCCGCAGCCGGGGCGACGACGGCTCGCGGGGCGCCGCCCTCGAGGCACTCGCCTGGGTTGGGGCGGATCGGGCAGGCCGAGTTCGGCTCCCCGGGGGAGCCGAGATCGCCGGCGCCATAGGGCTCGGTTCCTTCACACCAGTTCTGAGAATCGTCGTTGGCCGTTGGATCCTCGGCGCCCGGATCCACCTGCAGTGAGGCGCCGGAAGGTGCCGAGGTCCAGCTCACCGCGTCGAGGAGCAGTCCCTCGTGTGCGACGAAGAGGCTCCCGTTCGAGTTGGTCAGGCCAAACGGAAGCTGGAAGTCGGCGGAAACGCCGCCGTTGGCCCCTTCGTCGAGGCTGCGTGCGAAGACGATGCGGTCCCCGGCGGCCACCGACAGGCAATGGCTGTCGGAGAGCGTCGTGCGAGGCGTTCCGACCTCGGTTCCCACCTCGAGGCCGTTCAGATCGACCGCGGCGGTGGCGAGCAGCTCGAACCACTCACCGGCCGAGTCGTTGACCGCCGCCGGGTTGGGCATCACCTCGGTGATCACCAGCGTACCGGGCGTCGGCGGTCGGAGGTCCCGCTGCATCCCACCCTCGTCACAGGTGGTCGGATTGGGGCCACCGGGACAGACCTCGTTGGCGGCGCCTGGCGTGCCGAAGTTCCCCGCTGCAAACTCGTTCTCCGAGCTGTTGCACCACGAGGCCGGGTCGTCGTTCGCCTGGTAGTCCGGCGCGATCGCGCCGGTCAGGCTCAAGGATTTTCCATCCGAGGTGTTCCCGTAGACCACCTCGTCGACGATGACGTCGTTGCACTCGAGTGCGATGCGGCCGTCGCTGTTGCGCAGGGATCCCAAGCCGGCGCCGTAGCCGTAATCGATGAATGGCGGGCCGTTCTCGGAGTCCTCTCCGAAGACGTAGTACTGCCCCGGGGCGATGGTCCCGGAGGAGACGGCATGCACCTTTTCGCCGGTCAGGTCCGCGCGGCTGCTGATGAGGCGAAGACCCGTGATGTCCACGTTTTCGCCCAGCGCGTTGTACACCTCGAACCATTCGTTGCCCGCGTCCGTGCCATCCGGGTTCGCCATGATTTCGCTAATCACCAGATCGCCGGGAAGGAGATCGGCGCTGCATCGGGTGGTCTGCGGCGGTCGCGGGCCACACGCGAGCGGCGATGCGGTGGCGAAGACGGCACAGGAGAGAAGGAGGAGGCGTCGTTGGATCATCGTTCACCTGGGAGCGGCGAGAGCGCGAGGGCCGGAATCTTGGAGATCGTGATCTGGCCGGGCGACTTCACCACGATCTGAAGCTCGCTGCGGCCGGTTCGTTTCGATGTGTAGCGGGTCAGGACACCTCGGACGCGCACGAACTCCCCCCGGTACCGAGCGATCCCGCTCGACCCGAGTACATCCTTGTCGAAGAAGATCAGCGGGAAGTCGGAGAAGAGACGGCGTGAGAGCGTCACGCGGCTCGGCCCCCGATCGCCCAGTACGACATCGCTGACCGTCGCCAGGATCTCCACCTCTCGGCCCACCATCGCTTCCAGGCGAGCGGGTGCATCCCAGTTGGTGAGCATGATCATGTCGTCCCGCCCCTTCGCCTCTTCTTCGAAGCGCCGGATGAACTCGGCTCGCGCAGTCCACCACTGCAGGCGCAAGTCGTAGTCGTCGTAGTGCTCCTTCGACGGGTCCCAGATCCCCCGCCGGTTGACGCGCGCTTCGTACTGCGCCGCCATGAACTGCTTGTGAAAGCGACGGGAATAGCCGTACTTCATGAAGTAGGGGCTCATCCCGGCGCGCACCGCCTCGATGTTGTAGTTGACCCACTGTCCCCCCTTCTTCGCAAAGACATAGACCAGGTATCGGCCGTAGCGGCCGCGGATCTCCTTGGGGTGGTCCCGTTCGAGACGCACCGTTTCCACCCCGGCGAAGAAGCGTTCAGCGAAGTGCTTGGCCTCCATTCCCATGGGGGTCGCGAACTTCGCGGGCCGCTTGCGGTCCCCCTGCTTGTAGGCCTTGTATCCCTCCCACCCCATGGTCTCGTAGGCGCGGATGTCCGGCTCGGTCTTGAAGGTCTCCTCGGTGTCGATCGCCAGAAGCCGCAGGGTGGTATCGAGGCCCTCCACCTTGATCGTGTCCCCATCCACCACGGGATCGGGTGCGAGCGGAAACTCTCCGAGGACGAGGCCCGGCGTCTCGAAGCGCGCCAGCCGCTCCTGTATCGCCTGCCGCCGGACCCGCTTGAACCCCGAGTGCACCCCGGAGAAGCAGCCGCCTGCGACGAGGACGGCGGCGCATCCCACCCCCAGCAGGTGAGCGGTCGGTGGCAGGAGCCGGGCTCTGTTGCTCGGGAATCTCATGGCTCGTCCCTCCGCACGGGCGGAAAGCCGGCGTACGCACCGTGCGGGCGATCCAACCATAGCCGAGCCTGGACCTTGGTCCCAGCGGCCGCCATGGCGACCCGCGTCATCGCACGCCCGCGTTGGCCCGCACTACGCGCGCCGACGAGGGCGAGAGCACGGTCATCTCGTAGGAGAGCGAGGGAAACATCAGATGGCGCTGTGCTTCGGTACAATCGCCGAAGGGGGGGTCACATTCCGGGGTGTCGGCGAGAAGATCGTGTCCCTGTCCGAACATCTCGCTGACGTGGAAGAGACCTTGGAAGTGACCGGCCTCGTGGCAGAAGTCTACCCCCGTCAGGGTGGCGTCCTGCTGCACCTCGATGACCACGCCCGAATGGCTGGTGCCGCCGGTCCGGGGCGGGCCCGGGATGCCTCCGCTCACCCCAGCGACGGCCCCGAAGGGGCCATCGATGTTCTGGACGAAGAAGATGTTGAGCCCGTCGTCGCGCCCGAGGCTCCACAGCGCGTTCTGCTCGCCGTCGCCCTGCAAGTTCACCGCGATGCTGTCCCACTCGGGTCCCAGATCGAAGTAGCGCACCTCGCCCCAGTCGATGCCCGCCTGGTCGCGGTAGAAGTGACGCCAGTAGGCGAGCGTATCCTGCACGAAGGGATCCGTTGGCGCATCGGCGGCGCGAACGCCGCCCGGAAAGGCATTGGGTGAGATGAAGATGTTCAGGTCCACCGTGCCCGCCACCGGCTCGCCCCCCTCCGCCACGTCCACGAAGAGCTCCGCTTCCGCGGAGCCGCCCCTGAATCGGTAGCACCAGGTGCCCGGCGCTGGTGTCAGGCGCGGATCGTCCGCATTGGGCAGCTGCACGGTGACCACCTCGGTCTGCGGCATCACGCGCAGTGGCTCGGTGAAGGGGTTCTGAGCGCCCTGCGTGTTGATGAGCTCGGTGCCATCGGGCCGGCGGAGGCTGGTGAAGGCGTACTCGGTGCCCCGCTGCCCGCGCAGCTGCAGCGTGAACGAGACCACGCCTGCCGGCAGGTCGAAGCTCAGATCCCGGTCGGGATTCACCGGTCCTAGGTCGATGCGCTGGCTCCCTTCGCCAGCGGCAAGGCGGCACGCGCCGCTCGCCGTGTCGCAGGTGTAGCCGGCGGCGCAGTCTGCGTCGCCGGCGCACGGCCGCAGGCAGGCGCCACCGGAGCAGATCTGGCCACCTTCGCATTCGGGGGGGGCGGTGCAGGTGGCGACGCAGCGCCGGCCTTCGGGCAGGGCGGTGCAGACCGCACCGCTCGGACACTCGGAGGACCGGCCGCAGGCGAGCGTGCACTGGCCGGAGGTGCAGGCGAGTGCGCCATCGCACTCGGCATCCTGCGCGCAGGGACGTCCGATGGGTACCTCCTGGCACGTGCCCGACACGCAGATTTCGCCTTCGAAACATTCGGCGTCCTCGGCGCAGGGCAGGTCGCAGACGCCATGGTTGCAGGTGTAGCCGTCGCGGCAGGTCGTCGCGCCGGTGCAGGCGCGAAGGCACAGCCCTAGCCCTCCCTGGACGAGGCACACCGAACCGGAGGGGCAGTCGTCGGCCTGCTCGCACTCGAGGGTGCAGTAGCCGCCGGGCAGCGAGAGCGCGCAGCCCAGGGTGCCGCAGTCGGAGCCGGTCTCACAGGGGTCGCCGATGGCCGGCTGCGTCCCGCCATCCGACCCGCCATCATCCGGAGCGCCGGGGCAGGCGGAACAGGCGGCCAGAAGCAGGAGCGCGGCGGCAGGGGGCGCCGGTCGGACCGGTAAGCGGAGGCGATCGAGCTGCGCTGCGTGCTTCATCGGGCAGGTTCCTCGGTCGGCGCCGGGCGGCGTTGAACCCCCTCGGGGGGCAAGGGTCGCTGGAGCTCGGCGCGGAGGACGGCGCGCAAGGTCCGGAGGACCGCCCGATGGCGCTCGACCTGCCGATGCCGGGCCAGGAGCGCCCGTGCCTTCGGATCGGGGAGCACCGCGAGGCTCCGCACCGCCGTTTCGCGGAGAAGCGGCTGCGGGAGGCGGAGGACCTCCTGCAGCGCCTCCAACCGCCCAGATCGCCCCTCGAAGCGGTGCCCCAGCGTCCACACCGCCGCGCTGCGGACGCGTAGGGGAAGTGCGGGATCGAACGCGGCACGGCGCACGGTCTCGAAGGCGCCCTCGCTGTCGAAGTACCCCAGGACGCTCACGGCACGCACCCGCGCCAGCCGCGGCACCATGGCGTCGCCGACGATCGCACGCAGTGCGTCCTCGACGCCGGGTCCGAAGTGCCGGAGCTCCTCGGGGCTGGGATCACGGTGCAGCTGGCTAAGCAGCATCAGGAGCGCGGGGTCGTGCGCGCCCGCGGCCGCGGAGGTCCACCAGACCGAGGCGATGCCACAGAGCAGGACGGCGTGCAGCGCTGCCGCGGGGAATCGACGAGCCATGGGCACCTCCCTCTTCACCCGCGGTACGGTAGAGAATCGATCGGTGCGCCTTCAACGTGGCCACGGCAGCTGTAAGGGGCGCACGGGCTGCGGCGCTGGACCGAAGCTCGTAAGCTCGCCCCATGGGACGAATGCAATGGCTCGTGGTGTGGGGTCTGTCGCTGGCGTTGGTGGCAGCCTGCGGTCCCGCGACCGATTCGGATCTGCCACCCGACGGCGGCCTGCCTCCCGACGACGGAGGCTCGGCA
>CAYYHA010000082.1:8722-15602 GCA_964471535.1 uncultured Myxococcia bacterium
CGGTGGGGCCGACGCTGGCATGGCGGCAGATGGCGGCGGCGCGGCCGACGGGGGTGGCAGCGACGGCGGCATGTCGTCCTGCGGCCCCGACCCAGACCTCGAGCGGGGCGCACCCCTGGAGGCGCCGGCACTCGAGTGGACCTGGGTGGACTTCCCGGAGACCCGCTGCATGAACGACACCGCGACGGGGCTGGGTGTGAACCTGAACCCCGCCTCGAACCGCGTGCTGATTTACCTTCAGGGGGGCGGGGCCTGCTTTGATGGCCTCACCTGCAGCCTGGTCGCGAACCCCGACGGATTCGGTCAGAGTGACTTCGCGGGTCTCGTTGCCTCGCGGGGCAGCGCCGGGATCTTCGACCGTGACAACCCCGACAATCCCTTTGCCGATTTCAACTTCGTCTTCATCCCCTACTGCAGCGGCGACATCTACGCGGGTACGACGAGAAGTGGCTTCGGAGGGCGGGTGCAGGTAGGCCACCTGAACATCGCCGCCTACCTGAAGCGGCTGGTGCCCACCTTCGAGTCGATGGATCTCGTGGTCCTCGGCGGCTCGAGCGCCGGCGGCTTTGGCGCTGCAGCGAACTTCCTGCAGGTACAGAAGGCCTTCGGCTGCACACCGGTCTATCTGCTCGACGACGCGGGTCCGATCCTGCCCGATGCCTACATGAAGCCATGCTTCCAGAAGAAGGTGCGCGAGCTGTGGGGTGTCGACGCGTGGCTCCCCGCCGACTGCACCGACTGCTTCGCCATGGACGGCGGCGGCCTGGTCCACCTCTACCGCTACATGCTCGACCGCCATCCCGACCGGCGCTACGCGCTCCTCTCGACGACAGGGGATAGGACGATCCGCGGTTTCCTCGGCTACGGCTACTCGCAGGACTGCAACTCGCCGGGCTTCATGCCCGCTGCGGACTTCGAGGCGGGCCTCCTGGAAGTCCGGGACCAGATCCTGCGGCCCGAGGATCCCTTCAAGGTCTTCCTCCGCGACGGACAGGGGCACACCTTCCTGGGAGCAGACCCCACGCGCTTCGACGTCGGGGGGACGAACCTCGCCGAGTGGCTGCAGAGCTTTGTGAGCGACGACCCGGCCTGGGATCACCTGGGGCCTTGAAGGCTCACTCTGCGGCCGGCGTCGTCGCGCCCGATTGCAGCGCCTCGAAGACGTCCACCGCCACCTCCGGCTGCAGGCGAAGGTGTAGGCGCACCGTCTCGGGCAAGGCGTCGAGCGCCTCGAAGGGGAGTAGGAGATCGACGCGCAGGTCGGTCCTCAGCGTTCCTCCTTCGCGGATCGCCTCGGCGGCGCCACGCCACAGCGGCTCTGGCACCGGGAGGGCGACCTCCCCGTTGGGCAGGGCGCGGATGGCGTCGAGGCCCAAAAGCGGCGTGCCCGCCACCTCGACCTCGAGGCGGGCGAGGGTCTCCTCGAGGGGCAGGACCTGCGCCTCGGGCCCGAGGAGCACCGCCTCCTGGAGGAGCAGCGAGGCCCGGCGCAGTGCGGCGAGCCGGCCTTCCCCCACCGCCTCGGCCACTGCCTCGCCGGAGAGCACGGGAACACCGAGGTCCTCGCGGACGATGTGGCAGCCCTCTGCCTCCGGTGTGATGCGCAGGACATGGACGGTCTCGCCGTCGCTTTGCTGCACCTCGGAGTCCGGGCAGCCCTGCGCCCGAAGGGCCGCGACGTCGATCGGGTAGTCGATCTTCAGGGTGGGGAGCACCGGTTCGCGGAGTACGAGCACACCGACCACGCCGCAGGCCCCGGCGACGGAGCCGGCGAGCAGGCAGGCGAGGCCGGCCGCCGCCGATGCGGCGGGGCGCCGGGCATCCAACCGCCTACCGGGCCCGGCCGGCCCCGTGCCCTGGCCACGGTGTCGACCCAGGTCGCATGGGGGCAAAGCGCGCATCGCCCCACCGGCTAGCAAGCGTTGGGCCAAGGCCCCGCCCGGGCCAGGCGCTCCACCGCAGGCGAAGTTCCCACAGCGGGCAGGGTGCACGGCGACACCCGGGTCACCCGCTACCGCAGCGAGGTTGCGATCTCCAGACGCTCGGTCAGCGTCCGGTGCACCGGGCAGCGGTTTGCGATGTGGAGGAGGCGCGCCCGCTGCTCGCCGTCGAGGGGGCCGGTCACCACAATCTCCCGCTCGATGCGATGGAGGTGGCGCTCATCGTCTTCACAGTCGGCGCAGTCCTCGAGGTGGACCCTCCGGTGGGTGAGCGCCACGTGCACCGACTCGAGGGGCCAGCCCTTGCGGTCGGCGTACATCCGCAGGGTCATGGCGGTGCAGGCACCGAGGGCCCCAAGGAGCAGTGCGTAGGGATCGGGACCGGCGTCGCTGCCGCCGTTTCGCTCCGGCTCGTCGGCCACCCAGGTGTGGCGCCCCGCGCGTATGCGGGTCGGGTAGTGGTCTCGGCCGATCTCCACCTCGACGGTGCCAGGCTCTTTCATTGCTCCGCTCCCTTCGCGGCTGCACCCCCTCGGGGTGGCAAGTTGCGACCTCTCGAGGGCTCGCAGACTCTGCTGCAAGGCGTAGGGCGTGTCCAGGAGGGCCCGTCCTCGCCACCTGCATGCCATCCTAACCCGCCGGCCAGGGTGAGCCGTCCCCACTGCCAAGGTCTTGTTCGCGCGCGACTCGGGTGCGCGCGCCAGGTACGGTCACGACGACGCGCGTACCCACGCCGGGCGTGGACTCGAGGGCGATGCGGCCTCCGAGGCGCTCGACGATCCCATGGCAGATGGAGAGTCCTAGCCCCGTGCCCTGTCCCTGCGGCTTGGTGGTGAAGAAGGGATCGAAGAGATGGGGCTTCAGCTTCGGATCGATCCCTTCCCCGTCGTCCTCGACCTCGAGGACGGCGGTCTCACCCTCGAGGCGCGTGCGTACGATGACGGTGCCCTGGCCTGCGCGCGCCTCTGGAATCGCTTGAACCGCATTGAGCACAAGGTTCAGCACGACCTGGGCGAGCCGCGCCGAGTTGGCCGGGACTTCGATCTCGTCTGGCGCATAGGCTTCGACGAGCTTCGCCCGCGTAGTGAGGGTGCGACGGGCGAGCGAGAGGGTGCGGCGCACGAGATCGTTGAGCTCTACCGCCTCCACGGGATCCGGTGCCGGATGGGAGAAGAGTTTCAGGTCCCGGACGATGGTGCCGACCCGGCGGGAGCCCTCGAGGGCATCCTGCACTGCCTTTCGAACCTCATCCACGTCCTCGATGCGCCCCTCGCGTTCTGCGGCCGCGTCGATGCGCCGGGCCAGGAACTCCAGCGAGAGGTGGAGGGAGGCCAGGGGGTTGTTGATCTCGTGGGCGACACCAGCGGCGAGAGTGCCAAGGGAGGCCATTCGGTCGGCGAGCACCAGCTTCTCCTGCAGGCGCCGGTGCTCGGTGAGGTCACGGACGACCACGAGATTGCAGTCCTCGTCCTGGAAGCGAATGGGGGTCGGGGGGAGGATCTGCACCAGCCGGTCGCCGCCTTGGCGTGGCACCCGGATCTCCACCTCTTGGCCATCGGCCAAAGCGAGCAGGGTACGGGTCACCTCCCGGGGGCCGAGCAGCGCGATCATGTCCCGCCCGCGTACCGCGTCGAACGAAGAGGCCTCGAGTAGCTCCAAACACGCGGGGTTGGCGTAGCGCAGCCGGCCGCCCCGCAGGATGGCCACACCGTCGGGAAGGCGATCGAGGACGGACCTGAAGTCGCGCCGGCTGCGGCGCAGGTCTGCGTGGCTCTCGGCGAGCGCGCGCCGGTCTCCGCCCAGACGCAGCCTGTCGGTCGCCTCCGCGAGGAGGTGGCGCGCCCACGAGGGCACCTGGCCCGAGGTGGGGCGGGAAAGTTCGAGGACGATCCGTGCGCTCTGTCCGTCGGGGTCCATCTCGAGCGCGAGCGGCGGCGCGTCGAGCAGGGCCATCGCATGGCAGAGATGGGCGTGGGCGATCCGAAAGTATTCGGGGCTTCGGGCGAAGCGGTCCGGGATCGCCAGCCACAGCTCGAAGCGCCGGGGCGTCGGCCGCGTCAGCCCATGTTGGAGGATGGGGAAGTTCGCCGGCCCGATCAGACGGTCGGCCAGCCAGAGAGCCTGCTGTGGCCCGACAACCCAGCGCGTAAGGCGCCGTACGAAGCGCCAACTCGGCGTATCGGCGAGCGTCGTTCCGATCTCCTCGAGGGCGCGCTCGCCGTGTTGCCGCCGGATCTCGGCCAGGAAGCGGGCGAAGGGATCCCAGTTGCAGCCGATTTCCGCCGCGCTTCGCGCGAGCCCCGCCGCGGCAAGGCTGGCCTCGAGGTCGAGGCCGATGCGCTCACAGGCCTCGAGGGTGGCCTTCAGGGCCCGGCCACTGACCTCTGCCATATTCGGTCAGGCGATGAGCCGCTCGCCGCCACCGAACTTCTCCAGGTACTCGTCGTAGGTCCCAGGAAAATCGATGAGGCCTTGGCTGCTGAAGACCCAGAGGCGGGTGGCGAAGCTTCGGATGAGGTCCTGGTCGTGCGTGGCGACGAAGCAGGTCCCTTCGTACCGCTCCAAAGCATCGCCGAGCGCGATGATGGACTCGAGATCCAGGTGGTTGGTGGGATCGTCGAGGATGAGCACGTTGTCCTTGGTGAGCATCAGCCGGGAGAAGATGAGGCGCACCGCCTCGCCGCCGGAGAGTGCGTGGGTGGGCTTCTCTCCCTCTTCGCCGCGGAAGAGCATGCGGCCGAGGAGGCCGCGGATCTCCTCGTTGGTCGCCTTCGGGTCGAAGGAGTGGAGATACTCGGCCACCGTGGTGTCGTCGGGAATGGTGGCGCGATGCTCCTGGGGCAGATAACCGATGGAGGTGTTCGGCCCCCACACGACCTTCCCCTCGTCGGCCTTCAGCTCGCCGGCCAGGATCTTGAGCAGGGTCGACTTGCCGCTTCCGCTGCGACCGATCACCGCAACCTTCTCCCCCGCGGTGACCAGCGCGTGGAAGTCTTCGATGGGGTAGAGGTCCGGCCAACGCTTGTGGACGCCCTCGAGCTGCAAGGTCTGCTTGCCACTCTTTCGGGTGATCTCGAATCGGATGAAGGGGCGCTGGATGTTCGAGCGCTTCAGATCGTTGAGCTTCAGCTTCTGCAGCGCGCGCTTGCGGCTTTGCACCTGCGAGGCCCGTGAGCCCGCCGAGAAGCGCTGGATGAACTCGTTGAGCTGGGCGATCTTCTTCTTCTTCTCCGCGTTCTCGCGCTCCACCCGCTGGCGCACCTCCGCCTTGGTGCGCACCATGTCGTCGTAGCCGCCGGTGTAGACGATGATCGTCTCGTAGTCGATGTCGGCGATGTGGGTGCAGACCGTGTTCAGGAAGTGGCGGTCGTGGCTGATCACGATGAGGATGCCGTCGTAGTCGACCAAGAACGCCTCGAGCCAGTTGATGGAGTCGATGTCGAGGTTGTTCGTCGGCTCGTCGAGGAGCAGCGCCATGGGGTGGCCGAAGAGCGCCTGCGCGAGGAGCGCCCGCACCTTCAGGCCCCCGGGGAGCTCCTTCATCTTCTTGCCGTGGAGCTTCTGGGGTACCCCGAGACCCTCGAGCAGCGCCGCCGCATCCGCCTCGGCCGTGTAGCCATCCTCTTCGGCGATGATCCCCTCGAGCTCGCCGAGGCGCATCCCGTCCTCGTCGGTGAGGGCATCGCCCTTGGCGAGCAGCGCCTCCTTCTCCCGCAGCGCCTCCCAGAGGATCGGGTTGCCCATCATCACCGTGTCGAGGACGATGTCCTCGTCGTGGGCCGACTGGTCCTGCTTGAGCACCGAGGTCTTCTTGGGGATCGATACCTGTCCCCGGTCCGGCTCGACGGCGCCGGCGAGGATCTTCATGAAGGTGGACTTGCCGGCCCCGTTGGGCCCGGTCAGGCCGTAGCGACGGCCCTCGGTGAAGGTGACGTCGACGTCCTCGAAGAGCTTCTTGCCCCCGTAGGACTTGGAGAGGTTGGAAACCGTGATGCTGGCCATGGCGGGCGGCATATATACACGCGAGGCCGCGGTTTTCCAGGGCAAATCCGCTCGTCTCCGCTCGTCCCGTGCTAGACTGGACCCATGCGCCGGCTCGTGCCGCGGTGGGCACCTGCTGCGATTCTGGGTCTTTCCCTGGCCACGGTCGGGGCCGCTGGGCCTGTCTCGCCGGGGGGCGGACCCACGGCCCTCCCGGTGAGCGCGGACGTGCGGCTCGTGAGCGCCGTCGAGGCGCCGAACGACCCCTCGGCCAGCTACGGCGCCGACGGAACACTCTATGTGGCCGGCCCCAATGCCACCTGGGAGCGGCGGGCGCTGCTCCGCTGGGACTTGAGCGGGGTCAGCGGCGTGAACTCGGTGGAGGCGGTCTGCCTCGTCCTCACGGTCAAGGACGCCGACCCAGGTCTCTCGATCGGGGTGCACACCGTGAGCACGGCCTGGGACGAGGCCACGGCGAGCTGGACGAGCCCGGCGCCGGGCAGCGGCTGGCAGAGCGGTGGGGGAGGCGACTTCGGCCAGGAGCTCGCCGCCTTCTCACCGACGACCGGCAGCCCGGCGAGGGTGTGCCTGGGCACCGCCGGCGCCCTGGATGTCGCCCAGTGGCTCGCCGACCCCACGACCAACCACGGCTTCCTGCTGAAGAGCAATGGGAGCGGCGGGGCGAGCTTCTACGCCTCGGAGGAGTCCATGGTGAGCCGCCGCCCCGCGCTCGAGATCCAGCACGACGGGGGCAGATCCTCACGCTCAGCGAAGGGGGCGCCTACACGGGCGCGACGGATACCACCCTCGCCAACGGGCCGGATCCTGCGACGCTCAACTTCGAGGACAAGGAGCTGGAGATCGCCGACGGGGAGGGGACCGCCTGGGATGGGTCACCCGGTAAGGCCGTCTCGCTGCTGCGCTTCGATCTCTCGCAGATCCCCCCGTCGGCCACGGTG
>CAYYHA010000083.1:0-15525 GCA_964471535.1 uncultured Myxococcia bacterium
GGTCGGGGGGGCGGAAGAAGCCCAAGAGGAAGAAACCGAAGAAGGTGGAGACCCCCAAGCCAACACCGTCGACCGAGCTGAAGGCACCGGTGGAGATCCCAGAAGAGAAGCCCCCAGAGGAGGAACCACCGGCCGAAGAGGATGAGGACGACGAAGGCGTGGAAGGCGGCGTCGAAGGGGGGGTCGAAGGCGGCGTCGTGGGCGGCGTCGTCGGGGGCGAAATCGGCGGCGTGCTCGGTGGGCAGCTCGGCGGCGTGCTCGGTGGGCAGCTCGGCGGGACCGGAACCGGGGATCCCCCGCCTGTCTACATGCGCCCCGGTATGTCACGCCCCCGGCCCATCGATCCGCGGGACTGCCAGCCGGAGTATCCCCGCGCCGCAAGGGAGGCTGGGATCTCCGGCACGGTGATCGTGAAGTACGTGGTCACCACGCGCGGAACCATCAAGGATGTCAAACGGCTCGCAGGGCCGCCGGAGCTCTTCGAAGCGGTGCGCCGCACCCTCGAAAGCCACTGCCGCATGACTCCCGTTCAGTTCGAAGGCCGAAAGATTTCCGTGTACATGACCCAGAACTTCAAGTTCGACCTGGACTGACGCCGCCGCACCCTGGCCTCGAGTGCGGTCCTGGGTGCATGCCGGGCGGCCGCACAGCACCATGGATCAAAGCGCATCACAACCCCTTCGGGAGGCCCGAACATGACCTTCGACCTTGTAGAGATCTGGCACGAGATGGGCATCATCGGCCGTCTCGTGACGGTCACCCTCTTCACCATGAGCATCTGGTCCATCGGTGTGATGGTGGAGCGGGCCGTCACTTTCTTCGTGCAGCGGAGCCGTGCCAAGGCCTTCGCCCACCAACTCGCCGGTCTCCTCGAAGCGGGGAAGGTCCAGCAGGCGAGGGCCGCCGCCGCCGAGAGCCGGTGCTACCTCGGCGCACTGGTCGAGGCCGGCCTGAACGAATACCTGAAGTGCGACGACCGGGAACTCCACGAACGCCTCGGCCACACCGAGAGCGCCATGGAGCGGGCGGAGCTGCGGGAGACACAGCGCCTCAAGCGGGGCCAGGGCGTCTTGGGGACCGTCGGTTCCACCGCGCCCTTCGTGGGACTTCTCGGCACGACGATGGGCATCGTCAGCGCCTTCGAGCGCATGGCCGAGACCGGGGGCGGTGGCCTGGGCGCCATTTCGGCAGCCATCGGTGAGTCCCTGCTGAACACGGCGCTCGGCCTCATCGTCGCCATTCCCGCAGTCATCGCGTTCAATTACTTCACGGGCCGTCTCGAGGCCGCTGGTGTGGACATGAGTGAGGTGATCAGCGAGCTGGTGGACTACCTGCACCGCGAGCGCGTCGAGCCCCCTGCAGCCTCGGGCGCGGCAACGAAGGCGGCAACGGTGAAAGCGAGCTAGGCACGGGGGCGTCCCTCGGGGGGCCGGCACGCAGCGAACGGCATACCGGCAGCCGCCGCAGGCCCCAGAGCGTCGGGATCGGGCCCCACCGGATCACAAGAGGAGCGACACCATGGGCATGGATACCGGATCGGGCAGCGGCGGCGTCCGAAGTGACATCAACGTCACCCCGCTCGTCGATGTGGTGCTGGTCCTTCTCATCATCTTCATGGTCGTCACCCCGATGCTGCAGAAGGGCAAGACGGTGGATCTGCCGAAGGCGCGCAACGTCGCCTCCCGCAAGGCGAAGGGGCTGGGACACGCTCCCCCGGAGCCGCTCGTCCTCGCTGCGACGAAGGAGGGGCAGTACTTCATCGACAAGACCGAAGCGCCGAAGGACCCGGCGGCCATCGCCCGGCTCGTGGAGGAGGCGCGCCGGAAGGAGCCCGGGCGGCCGGTCCTGGTGAAGGCGGACAAGACGGCGACCTTCGGTACGGTGCGCACCCTTTTGAAGGCCCTGGAGGAGGCCGGCATCGGAGGGGCGAGCCTGGCTGCTGCGGAGCTGAAGGACGAGGCGGAGAAGGCGGGCGATAAGACGCCCGCGCCCCCCGCGACGCCGGAGGGAGGCTGAAGCCATGGGCATGGCGACCGGTGGCGGAGGCGGCGTTCGCAGCGACATCAACGTGACCCCGTTGGTCGATGTCGTCTTGGTCCTGCTCATCATCTTCATGGTGCTCACGCCCCTGATGGAGAAAGAGATGGCCGTCCGCGTCCCCGAGACCGAGGAGGCGGAAGCGGTGGAGGACGTGCCGGTGAAGCAGGTGGTCCTCACCGCCATGGCCGATGGAAGCGTGTACCTGAACAAGGAGCGCCTGACGCTCGAGGCGCTTCCCGAGCGCCTCGAGCGGATGATGCGCGCGCGCCCTGACAAGATCGCCTTCGTGAATGCGGAGGACAGCCTGAACTACGAGCGCGTGGTGCAGATCATCGATCTGGCGCGAAGTCACGGGGTCGCCACCGTGGGCATGATCACGACCCCTCCCAAGCCGGAGGATTTCCGTTCGCTGCCTACCGGCGATGCGCCGCCACCCACCGGCGATGCGCCGCCACCCGGCCCCTGAGGCCGCCTGTGGCCTAGCGTCGCGGGGCCCCCGCCTCAGTCGGACAAGGCCTTGAGGGTCTCCGCGTAGAGCCGCTCCACGGGGGGCGGCGTACGGCTGCTGGCAGACTGACGTTCCACCTGCAAGGCCGTCCGCATCAGCGTGTAGACGAGCGCCTGTCGTGGCCCGGGCCGCTCGAAGGCCCCCCGCTTTCGTCGGAGCTTGATCTCTTTGAGAAGCAGGCGGCGCGCTTGACCGGGGTGGAAGACGAAGCTGCGCCCGAAGAGCAGCTTCTCGTGCCATGGCACGAGCCGAGCGCTGAAGACCTCGCCCTTGTCCAGTCCTGCGATGGCACGCCGCTCGCTCACCTCGAGATCCTCTTTTTCGAAGAGATCGCGGACGCGCACCCAGCCCTGCCCGATCTTCCGCACCTCGAAGAGTCCGATCCGTGTTTGGGTGAAGCCGCGAAAGATGGAGCGTTCGTCCGTGGTGAGATCCTCGAAGAAACGATCGAGAAAGGCCCTCGCCGGCGTGCGCCCCTCACCGTCGGAATCGAGGGGACGATCGAAGAGGTAGTACTCCAGGAGGCCAGCCATGCGTGACTCGAAGCTCTGGTCCTCCTCATGGACCTGGCCGGTGCGGGTGAAGAACTCGGATCGGGCGGCTTCCACCTCCGCGCGAAACGCCTCACCCGTCGCCCAATCGGCGAGCCTCTGCAGATGCCCGTCGTACATGACCCGCGCCGATCCCGAGTATAGCGCAGGACCTCTCAGCGCCGCCGCTGCATCGCCTCGGTGAAGCGTTCGAAGAGATAGCGGCTGTCGTGGGGGCCCGGCGCGGCTTCTGGATGGTACTGCACTGCGAAGGCATCCCTCGATCGATCCCGAATGCCCTCCACCGTCCCATCGTTGAGGTTGATGTGCGTGACCTCGACTGTCTCTGGAAGCGAGTCGGCGTCGATGGCGAAGCCGTGGTTCTGGCTGGTGATCTCCACCCGGCCCGTCTCGCAGTCGCGCACGGGATGGTTCGCAGCGTGGTGGCCGAAGCGGAGCTTGTAGGTCTTGCCCCCGAGCGCCAGGGCGAGGATCTGACAACCCAGGCAGATGCCGAAGAGGGGCAGGCGTCCGAGGAGCGCCTCCACCTGCGCAGCCGCCCCGGGCACTGCGGCGGGATCGCCGGGCCCATTCGATAGAAAAACCCCCTCCGGCTCGAGGGCGAGGACCTGCTCGGCCGGCGTGTGCGCGGGGACGACACGAAGCTCACAGCCCGCGTGATAGAGGAGGCGGAGGATGCTTCGCTTGACCCCGAAGTCGTAGACGACGACACGGTATCGCCCCCCGGGCGGCTCTACACCCGGCACCTCGAACTCGCGAGGAAGCCCCTCCGCCCAGGTGTAGGCCTCTCGGGTGCTCACGGTCGATGCAAGGTCTCTGCCCTCCATCCCCCGCAGGCCTCGCGCCTTCTCCACCAGCGCAGCGGGGTCTCCCAGATCAGTGGTCAGGACCGCCATCTGCGCGCCCCCTCGGGTCAGCCGGCGCACCAGCATCCGGGTATCGATCCCGGCGATGCCCACCACCCCCTGCGCCGCGAGCCAGGCGCCAAGAGAGGCCTCGCTCCGCCAATTCGAAGGACGTTCGCAGATCTCGCGAGCAACGAGCCCGGCGGCGTGGATGCGCTCCGCCTCGGCGTCCACCGCGTTGGTCCCATAGTTTCCGATCTCCGGGTAGGTGAGGGTGACGATCTGCCCGGCGTAGGAGGGATCGCTTAGGATCTCTTGGTAGCCGGTCAGCGCGGTGTTGAAGACGACCTCACCCGTCGTCTCTCCCTGCGCCCCGATGGCCCGGCCCTCGAAGACGGTACCGTCGGCGAGCGCCAGGATCGCCTTCCGATCGCTCATCGTCGCTCCTTCGCTGGCAGCGCATGCACCCGCCGCCCCCCCACCCAGGTCATCTCCACGCGACCGGGCAGTGTCATGCCCTTGAACGGGGTGTTCCGGCTCTTCGAGTGGAACTTCGACGGATCCACCGTCCAGGTCGCCTCGGGATCCACCATCACCAGGTCGGCCGGCGCTCCTTCGGCGAGAGTTCCCCCGGGCAGACCCAAGACCCGCGCCGGACCCGAGGTCAACAGCTCGATGGCACGGTGGAGCCCGAGCCTCCCCTCGCGCACCAGGGCCAGCGTGGCGGAAAACGCCGTCTCGAGGCCCACCACGCCATTGGCCGCCCGGTCGTACTCCACGTCCTTCTCGACCAGAGAATGGGGTGCGTGGTCGGTGGCGATGGCGTCCGCGGTGCCGTCCGCCAGCGCCTCGATGCACGCCTCTCGGTCCTCGGCGCTTCGGAGCGGCGGCATCATCTTCGTGTCGGGGTCATAGCCACAGACCGCCTCGTCGGTGAAGGTGAAGTGGTGGGGGGTGATCTCGCAGGTCACCGCGACGCCCCGCGCCTTGGCTGCCCGCACCGCGCGCACCGCGCCGGCGGTGGAGAGGTGCGCGACATGGAGACGAGCCCCCGTGTACTCCGCGAGCTCGATGTCGCGCACCACCATCACGTCCTCCGCCGCCGCCGGGATCCCCGGCAGGCCGAGACGGGTGGAGACCTCGCCCTCGTGCATCGCACCGCCGCGGGAGAGAGTGTGGTCCTCCTCGTGGACCATGATCGGCACGCCCAGGCCCAACGCATACTCCAGAGCCCGGCGCATCAGGCCGGCCCTCATGATGGGCATCCCGTCGTCGGTGAACACGACGCAGCCTGCCCGGTGGAGGTCACCCATCTCCGACAGCTCCTCACCTGCCAGGCCGCGCGTCACCGCCCCCGCCGGGTAGACGCGCGCCAGGCGAGCGGCGCGTGCCCGCTCCAGGATGAACTCGGTGACCGCCACGCTGTCGTTCACCGGCTGCGTGTTGGGCATGGCGACCACGGAGGTGAAGCCACCGGCGACCGCCGCCCGCGTACCGGTGGCGATGGTCTCCTTGTACTCGTGACCGGGCTCGCGCAAGTGGACATGGAGGTCGATGAAGCCTGGGAGCACCCAGCGCCCACGCGCGTCGACGACCCGCGCCGTCTTGCGCCGGGGCGCCCGCTTGGGCAGCGCGACCACCTGCCCCCGCTCGACGACCACCGAGCGCACCTCGTCGAGCCCCAACGCCGGGTCGATGACCCGGCCGCCCTCGATGATCAGCCGCTTGGACATGGCGACTCCCTAGGCGGCATCCGCCTGCCTCGACGCTGCGGCGCCTGGCTCCACGGCGCCGGCGGTCAGATACAACAGGGCCATGCGTACGGCTACTCCGCTCTCCACCTGATCCAGGATGACCGAGCGCGGGCCGTCGGCGACCCGGGGGTCGAGCTCCACTCCACGGTTCACCGGGCCCGGATGGAGGACGAGCGCCTCCTTGCGCGTGCACTCCACGTTGCGCGGATTCAGGCCATAGAGCCGGCTGTATTCGCGATCCGACGGGAAGAGCGGCTCCACGAGCCGCTCCTTCTGGATGCGCAGCATGATCACTGCGTCCACCTCCTCGAGTGCCTCCTCGAGGCGGTGGTGCACCGAGATCCCCGGGCCGAGGCGATCCACGCCACGGGGGATCATCGTGGGCGGGCCGCACAGGCGCAGCTTGGCACCGAGCATGGGGAGGAGACGAAGGTGGGATCCCGCCACCCGGCTGTGGGCAATGTCTCCGACGAGGGCGATCTGCCGACCCTCAAGATCCGCCCAGTGGTCGAGGAGCGTGAAGACGTCGAGGAGGGCCTGGCTGGGATGCTCGTGCTGCCCGTCCCCCGCGTTGATGACGGCTGCCCGCACGCATCTCGCCACCTGCCAGGGGACGCCCGCAGAGCGGCTGCGCACCACCAGGATGTCCGGGCGCATGGCCTCCAGGTTTCGCGCTGTGTCCAGCAGGGTCTCGCCCTTGCCCAGGCTGCTCGAGGAAGCCGAGAAGTTCACGACGTCGGCGGAGAGCATCTTCCCCGCGATCTCGAAGGAGGTCCGCGTGCGGGTCGACGGCTCGAAGAAGAGGTTCACCACCAGCCGGCCGCGGAGCGTCGGAACCTTCTTGATCGGACGGCGCATCACCTCTCGGAGCGCCCGCGCCGTTCGTAGGATCGCCTCCACGTCGGCACGCGTCAGCTCCGAGATGCCAAGGACGTGGCGCGTGGACAGCGTGCCCCCGCTCATGGCGCCTCCACACCGCGGACCACTACGGCATCCTCTCCTGTGGTCTCCTGCAGCAGAACCTGAACCGACTCGTCCGCCGCCACGGTGAGATCGACACCTGTCACATCGGGACAGATGGGAAGTTCCCGACCGCCCCGATCGACGAGGACGGCCAGCAGGATGCGCCGCGGACGGCCGAGGTCCATCACCGCATCGATCGCCGCCCTCACCGTGCGTCCGGTATAGAGCACGTCGTCGACGAGAACGATCTCCCTATCTCCCACTGCAAAGTCGATCTCCGTGGGGCCGACGATGGGAGTGGGGAGCCCCCGGAACACGTCGTCCCGGTAGAGCGTGATGTCCACGGTGCCCAGTGCCACTTCGTGGCCGGTGGATTCGGCGAGGCGCCGGGCGAGCCGCTCGGCCAGTGGGACGCCGCCGGTGCGGATGCCCACCAGTGCGAGGCGCTCTGGCGCATCGATGCGACGGGCCAGAGCGGCGGCCATCCGGCCGAGGGCCGCATCGATCTCCTTCGGCCCCAGAGCCCGGCGGCGCTCGACCAGACGTACCATCGCTCGGTCAGTACTTCACGGCGCCGGTGTCCTGCTCGCAGTGGACCGAGAAGTCGAAGGACCACTGTTTGTTGAGCAGCGGCGCCGTCACCGTCCGCGTGTAGCTGTAGTCCAGTCGGAGCATCGGCGGTTCGACGGTCTCATCGAGCTCGACGTAGACGTCCTCCGGCTCCGGATCGATGGCTGGGACCTCCTCAACCACCCCCTCGTCCTCCACCTCGATCGTCCGTACGCGCCGAACGTTCCTGACGAAACGCTCGCGCGTCACCTCCGGATCCTTGTAGCGCCAGGTCTCGTTGAGCGCCTTCTCACACTCGCTCTTCGCATCGAGGTTGTCGAGGAAGAGGGGCGCGTAGACGTAGAGGAAGTAGCCGCCGCCGATGAGCCCGGCGAGGAGGAGCAGCCCGATGACGTTCACTTTGCCGTACGGGTCGATCCACCGGCGAGGCCCAAAGTGGCGCAGCACGCGACCAAGCCGCAGGCCCCGATGCGGTGAGCCGGAGCACCGTGAGGCGAGGCAGAATGGCCCGAATCCGCCCCGGGCTGTCCGCGAATGGCTTGGGACACGGGGATCGCTGCTCATCGAAGCGCGGTGGTAGCACCCGCTCCCGGCGCCCGTCAATCAGTCGCCGACCTTCAAGACGGCGAGGAACGCCTCCTGCGGAATCTCCACGTTTCCAACCTGCTTCATGCGCTTCTTGCCCGCCTTCTGCTTCTCGAGGAGTTTGCGTTTTCGGGTGATGTCACCCCCGTAGCACTTCGCTGTCACGTTCTTGCGGAAGGCCTTCACCGTGGTGCGGGCAATGACCCGGGAACCAATCGCCGCCTGTATGGCGATGTCGAACATCTGGCGGGGGATGACCTCCTTCATCTTCACGCACAGGTCGCGCCCGCGCTCGTAGGCGCGCTCCCGATGGGCAATGAGCGAGAGCGCATCCACCGGCTCCCCGTTGACCATCAAGTCGATGCGAACGAGGTCCGCCGGCCGATACCCCGCAGGCTCGTAGTCCAGCGAGGCGTAGCCCCGGCTGACCGTCTTGAGACGGTCGTAGAAGTCCATCACCACCTCGGCCAGCGGCAGCTCGTAGTCGATCTGCACGTGGCGCGTACTCGGATAGGCGATCCCCTTCTGCACGCCGCGACGCTCTTCGCAGAGTCCAATCACCGCCCCCACGTGCTCCTGCGGCACGTGAATGTGCGCAAGAATGAACGGTTCCTCGATGTGGTCGATCTCCCCGGGCGAGGGCAGCTTCGCGGGGTTGTCGATGCGCAGGACGCGCTCGCCCTCCTCGGTGGGGCGCTTCAGATGGACCTCGTAGACCACGCTCGGTGCCGTGGTGATGAGCGCCAGGTCGAACTCGCGCTCGAGGCGTTCCTGGAAGATCTCCATGTGGAGCAGGCCTAGGAAGCCGCAGCGAAAGCCGAAACCGAGCGCCGCCGAGACCTCCGGCTCGAAGGTGAAGGCGGCGTCGTTGAGCTTCAGCTTCTCCATCGCCTCGCGCAGATCGTCGTAGTCCCCCGAATCCACCGGGTAGATGCCCGAGAAGACCATCGGCTTGGGCTCGCGGAAGCCCGGATAGGGCTCGGCACAGCGCCGCTCCGCCCCGGTGATCGTCTCGCCCACCTTCGCGTGCGCGACCTCCTTGATCCCCGCGATCACGAGCCCCGTGTCCCCCACCGAAAGCTCCTCGACCGGCGTCGGGTGGGGGGATTTCACCGCCACCTCCTGCACTTCGAACTCCCGCCCGGCATTCCACAGGTAGATGCGATCCCCCTTCTTGAGCCGTCCCTCGAAGACCCTCACCAGGGTGACCACCCCCCGGTAGCTGTCGAACCACGAGTCGAAGATGAGCGCCTTCAGCGGGGCCTCCGGATCCCCCTTGGGGGGCGGAATCTTGTCCACCACCGCCTGCAGCACCGCTTCGCAGTGGGTGCCGAGCTTCGCGGAGACCGCCGGAGCATCCGAGGCATCGATGCCGACCACCTCCTCGATGTCCCGGCGCGCCATCTCGACGTCGGCGGCAGGGAGATCGATCTTGTTGATCACCGGGACGATCTCGAGGTCGGCCTCCGCTGCGAGATAGGCGTTGGCCAGCGTCTGTGCCTCCACGCCCTGGGTCGCGTCCACGACCAGGATCGCCCCCTCACAGGCGGCCAGGGAGCGCGACACCTCGTAGGAGAAGTCGACGTGCCCCGGCGTGTCGATGAGGTTCAGCTCGTAGACCTCGCCGTCGGCCGCGCGCCATTCCATCCGCACGGCGTTGGCCTTGATGGTGATGCCCCGCTCCCGCTCGAGCTCCATCGAATCGAGGAACTGCTCCTGCCGTTCCCGCTCGCTCACCGTGCCCGTCAACTCGAGGAGACGGTCGGCGAGCGTCGACTTCCCGTGGTCGATGTGGGCCACGATGGCGAAGTTGCGAACCTTGCTGGGATCCTTGGCCATGGATGCGGTCCCCTATCATAGG
This sequence comes from uncultured Myxococcia bacterium, assembly GCA_964471535.1. GTDB lineage: Bacteria > Myxococcota > Myxococcia > SLRQ01 > SLRQ01 > CAYYHA01. The sequence continues at coordinate 9,678 of CAYYHA010000083.1, forward strand.
TGGCGGCAAGCGCAGGGCCCACGTGCGGCGCGCTCGCCGCGCCTCCCCGCGGCAGACCGGCGCGCGGGCCTTGCCATGGGCCGGTTGCGGCGCTACCCCTGGGCCGCGAACCACTCGTAGGTGGTGCGGAGCCCCTCCTCGAGCGTGACCTCGGGGCGCCAGCCGAGGACCTCCCGAGCCCGGTCGATGGCCACGACGCTCCGCCGCTGCTCCCCCGGGCGCCCCTCGGCGTACTCGGGCGCGGCATCCCGCCCCGCGATCTTCGCCAGCGTCGCATAGAGGGTGTTCACGTCGGTCTCCACACCCGTGCCCACGTTGATGGGGCCTACGAAGGCGCTCTCCATCGCCAGGAGGTTCGCGCGCACCACGTCGCCGACATAGACGTAGTCGCGCGTCTGCTTTCCATCACCGTAGATGGTGCACGGCTCCCCGGCGAGGAGCCGCCCACAGAAGATGGCCACGACGCCTGCCTCCCCGTGGGGGTCCTGCCGCGGGCCGTAGACGTTGGCGAAACGCAGCGCCACCCAGGAGAGTCCGTGCTCCGCCCCGTAGTAGCAAAGGTACAGCTCGGCCGACGCCTTCGAGCACCCGTAGGGACTCACCGGCCGCGTGGGATGGGTCTCGGGCGCCGGGAACGACTCCTGCTCACCGTAGATGGCCCCGCCGGTGGAGGCGAAGACGAAGCGCCGCGTCCCCGCCTCCGCGCAGGCCTCGAGGAGGTTGAGCGTCCCCCCGATGTTCACGTCGGCGTCGAAGCGCGGGTCGGCGACACTGCGGCGGACGTCCATCTGTGCCGCGAGATGGAAGACCACCTCGGGACGCTCCTGACGGATGAGATCGGCCGCGTAGGGGTTACGGACGTCCTGCACCACCAGGCGCGCCGCCTCGGGGACGTTCTTCTCCTTCCCGGACGAGAGGTCGTCGAGCACCGTCACCTCGTGTCCGCCCTGGACCAAGGCGTCGGCGAGATGGGAGCCGATGAAGCCCGCGCCGCCAGTCACCAGACAGCGCACCGGCTAGCCCTGCCCGCCGAGTCGGTCGTCGAAGGAGAGCTGTCCCGGCAGCTGATCCTTGTGCGCCTCGAGGACCATGTCGATGCCCTGCCGGATGTACTCGGCGACCGGGACCTTCGTCTTCTCGTTGAGAAGCTTCAGGCGCTCGTTCTGTTCCGGCGTGATGTACACCGTCGTCGAGATCTTCTTGCGTGCCATATATGACGATATATTTACGGCGCTTCGGGGCGGGGCGCCAGTCTCGAGGCCAAGCCGCGGCCGAGCCGGCTCGGGCGGCCCGCCGGCGCGCCGCCGCGACGCCTACGGGAGCCTTGACCCAGCGGCGAACCGCCTCGGATACTTCCCCGTATGGGCCGTACCAAGCATCCGCTTCCCCGCCCCGCCTCCGCTCCGCTCTCCGCCCACCGCCTCGCCAGCGGGCGCGTGGCCGGCCTCCTCGCCATACTCACCACCGGGCTCGTGGCCTGCGGGGGGGGCGACGCGGCGCAGGGCCCCGGGCCGGGCGACGCGGAGGCCGACGCCGCTGCAGCCGCCGCAGTCGCCGGTGCGCCGGACGAGAACCCCGGCGAATGGGTGAAGAGCTACGATCTCAACCGCGATAAGAAGCCCGATGTCTTCCTGCACTACGTGCGCGGCGAGGACGGGACCGACCGCCTCGTGCGCAAGGACATGGACATCAACTCCGACGGCCGCATCGACATCTTCCGCTACTACGACGAGAACGAGCGCATTACGAAGGAGGCCTTCGACCTCGACTTCGACGGCCGCATCGACGTGGTGAACATTCTCGACGAGAATGGAAAGATCGTGCGGAAGGAGGCCGACCTCGACTTCGACGGCCGCACCGACCTGTGGAAGTACTACGAGGACGGCACGCTGGTGCGAAAGGAGCGCGACACCACCGGCGACGGGAAGGTCGACTACTTCGAGTACTACGAGAACGGCGAGATCGATCGCATCGGCGAGGACCTCGACGGCGACGGCACGGTCGACCGCTGGACGAAGAAGCACGCCTCCTGATCCCACCGCCTTTTCCGGCGACGTCCCCCAAGGCCACCGAGTGGCCGCCTCGCCGGCGCCCCACCTAGGGGATCGTGCGCGCAGAGAGCTCCGCGACGCTCTCGTGGGGCATCTCCTCGCGCCGGGAGCGGAAGTAGTGTGAAGGCGCATAGAAGAGGAAGTTGGTGACCCGACCGGTGTACAGACAGGCGTAGTCCTCTACCTGCTCACCGAAGCGGCTGTTCTCCGCTCCCTCCTTGAAGAGAAGCCCCCAGTAGGCGTTGTAACCGCGCTCCAGATCCTCCGCCAAGGTGCGCATCTCCCCGAGCACCGCCTTGAGGGCGTCCCGCAGGCGCGCCAGGTCCCGGCGGGCCTCTTCGAGCCTGTCGCAGAGCGGGGCCACAGCGCTCCCGCCAGCGCGCTCCACCTGGTCCTCGAGCTCGGCCACCACCGCCTTCTGCACCAGGATCTCGTCATCGAGACGAAAGCGCAGATCGTCCAGTGCCCGCAGCCGGTCGAAGCCCGCCTCGCGCCCCTCCACGTAGGCGATCTCGTCTTCGAGTTCCTGCACGACCATGCAGGTGCGCCACAGCCCGCTTCGCTTCGTGCGCACGATGTCCCCGTAGATGTGGTCCCCGATGTAGAGCACCGACTCGCCGGAGAGTTCGGTCCACTGCTCGAAGTCCCGCAGGTTGCCCCCACTGTACACTCCGCCACGCACGAGGCGCCCCTTCGCCGGCTCCGGGTCCAGGCTTCCCGTGCCCGGGTTCACCGCGCGAAAGGGGCGCTGCTCCGTGAACCAGCCCGGCTTGCCCGCATCGACGATGACCAGATCGAAGTAGCTGCGCCAGCTCGGGTACTCGGGGAGCACGCCGTCCAGGAGATGCCGCATCACCGTATCCGTGTAGGACCAGTCACTGTTCGTCAGGACGAAGAGCCGCTTCCCGGAGGAACGCAGCCGGTGGAGCATCGGGCCAAGTTCTGGATCTCGAACGATGAATCCCTCGAGGTCGCGCCGGACCTGTGCCTTGAGGCTGCCGTCGCGGTGGACTTGGTCGATGGATGCGCGAATGTCGCGATAGAGGGTCGCGTAGTCGACGGGCTCGCCCCGAGCCTCGGCCTCTTCGATGACCTCGGCATAGAGCGCCGCCTCGGGCAGCGCGAAGAGGGTGTCCAGCCACACCCACCGGGGTGAGTCGAAATCGATCTTCTGCTGCCGGTACAGGCGGAAGCGCTCCTCTTTCGTCAGCGGCCGCCGGCCGTGGTAGACGCGGCCCACGTGCCCGAAGCGGTCCATCTTCAGGACGTTGCCCAGCTCGGTATCGACCACCAGGCCGCGCATCATGAACTCGGTGTCGTAGCGCAGCTGTCGCAGCCACGCGGGGTACCCTCGCTCGCGGACGAGCACCTCCACGGTCAGCTCGAAGGCCTGCGCCTCCATCCGCTGCACCCGGTAGGGCGCGAGCGTGTAGTCCATGTCGAAGCCCACCGCGCGGATCCGGTCCATGCGCAGGGTGCGGTTCACGTAGACCCGCCGCCGCCGAGGGATGCCCCGCTCCCGCTGCCCGGAGAGAAGGGTTGCGATCTCCGCATCGGATGGGCGCGCCGACGCCGGCACCTCGAGCCCACGTTGCGCACCCTCCGCCGGTGCAGAGGCGGCCCCGAGGTGGGCGACGTCCGCCTCGATGGAGCGGTCCATCGTCTCCTCGATGGCGGGCCGCAGCGGCCGGCCCCCACCCTCCGTCGCCCGCGCCTTCCGCGCCGGCGGCTCGCCGCCCGGGTCGTCCCGATCGCGTGCCATCCTGGTGAGCTTCCCGCGCATCGCTGCTCCGGGGCAAGGCGCCCGTGGGGAGCGAGCCTCGCCCCACCCACGTGGCGGGCCCGTTTTCTGGCCCGGCCGGTCATCGCCTGCGAGACTCGGGGCCGTGGCCAGGACACCGAAGCGGCGGAGCTTGAGCCAGCGCATTGCGCGCCTCGAGTCACGGGTGGACGACCTCGAGGCGCGCGTCGAGAACCTCGAAGTGGACCGCGGGGCCCCCGAGACGACGGCCCCTGCGCCGCCGCCCCTCGTGCTCCGCTGCCCGGGCTGTCACCTCCCCGTGGAGTCGGAGTCGGCGGAGGCGGAGCGCTGCGTGTGGTGTGGTTTCCTCTTCGAGGTCGCCCCGCCGCGGCTCGCACCACCGCCCGGCGAGGACTGAGCGGGGCGAGTGCCAGCCTTGGGGCGCGCCCCTCCCCAGCGGAGGGCGCACGCCGGTCCGCCGTCGTACGGCGCTGCCATGCGCCGTCCCCCGGAGCCAGACGCCGAGGCGGCCTGTGCTATCGTGCGGGCCCGGACCCATGGCGGCGGGAATGGAGTTTCGACTCATCGAGAAGGAGCAGGAGACCGACCTCGGTGAGTCGTACCGTGGCGTGGCCCGGGCGACCTCGGGTGAGACAGTGCCCGCCCGGCTCCTCTTCCTCGCCCCGCGGCTCTGCAGCCCCGCCTTGGTCGAGCGCATCCAGAGCCAGCTGGCCGCCTACGGTCGCATCGCACACCCGAACCTGCTCCTGCCCCTTGGCTTCGGACAGGTCGGCGAGCGGCTGGTGCTCGCCCTCCCCGACCCCGACAGCCACGGCCTCGACCTGCTCTTCTCACGCCTGGCCGCCCGCGAGATCACGGTGCCGCTCTCGCGGGCGGTCCATCTGATGGCCGAGGCCTGCCATGGTGTCGCCTCCCTCCACCAGGCGGGGCTGGTGCACGGCGCCCTGGGTGCGCCAGAGGTGCGGCTGACCGTCGAGGGGCGCGTCACCGTGCTCTGCTCCCCGCTTCGCCTCGCCCTCGAGACCGATCGCGCCACCCGCTATCTCGCCCTACGGGGGCGCAAGGCCTGGCGCGCCCCCGAGCTGGCCCGGAACGTGGCGCCGGATGCGCTCTGCGACGTCTACGCGCTGGGCGCCCTCACCTACCAGCTGCTCACCGGGCGGAGTGTGGAGCGGGAGAGCGCCTCCACGCGCGCGGGGGCGATCACCCCGCCCAGCCGCCTCGATCGGCGCATCCCCATGAAGTTCGATGCGGTGCTGCTCAAGGCCCTGGAGACCGCGCGGACGCGCCGGTACAAGGATGCCGCCGAGCTGCGTGAGGCGCTGTGGGGCTGGCTCGACACGATGGGAGAGGTGGTCACGCCGGCGGAGATGGCGAGCTTCGCCGCCGGCGTCCTCCCCAACGAGGTGCGCGGGCGTCGCTTCGACGCCGAAGCCCCCGCTGCTGGACCGGTGCCCATCGCCGGTTACTTCGGCCTCGCGCCGCCGAAGATCGAGGCGGCCCCCCCGCCCCGCCGCTACGTCTTCGACGCGGAGGCGGAACCGGCCGAAGCCCCGTCCGACACGCCGGGGCCCGAGGCGGAACCGCCACCGGGTCCCGAGTGGGCGCAGGACGACGCGGGCGCAGCGGCTTTGGGCCAGGACGCCGGCGCCCCACGGCACACCGCAGGCCGCGCCGAGCCCCACGTCCACCGCTCCGACGTCCCCTTGGGCGCGGCCCACGTGGAGGCAGCGCTGGAGGAGCGCCCGACGACGGTGGTGGTGCAGGCCGACGCCTGGCCGGGGGAGGCCGAGTCGGACGCGGCGGGCCCGGCGGCCCCCGACCCATCGCGGCTCGTGGAGGAAGCCGCGTCCGGGACGGCCGTGACGCCCGAGATCCCCTTCGGTGCGGCGGATCCGGCGGGCCTGCCCGCGGCCGAGGCGCCCGGCGCGCGGCCCAGCGTTGCCTCCACCGTCCCACCCTCCGGCGTTGCGCCCTCCATGGCTGCGCCCGCCGCCGCGGCGAGCGCTGCCGGCCGCTACGCCGACGACACGCT
>CAYYHA010000084.1:0-15274 GCA_964471535.1 uncultured Myxococcia bacterium
CGATCTCCACCGGCTCGGGGAGGCCGCGGCCCGTGAGCAGTCGCACCAGGTCGTGCTCCGGCGACCCCACGATGCGCCCCGATGCGTCGCATCTGCCCTTGGGGTGGCGCGTGGGCACGAACGGGGTCAGCGACGCCCAGGCCGCGCGCTCGAGGAAGAGCGGACAGTGCCCCGCCCGCGGATTGGACCCGGCGAGTTCGGCGGGCGTGCCCACCGCCGCCAGGGCCACCGACAAAGGCGTCCCACCGGCAAGGCGCACCCAGCGCAGCGCCTCGAGGGCCGCGACCGCCCGGGCGTCGAAGCCCATCGGCGCATAGAGGGTCAGATGCGTCAGGTGCAGGCCGGCCCCGTGCGCCTCCGAGAAGATGTGGACGTGCTCGTGCCCGGCGAAGGGGCCCGATGCGTCCTTCCCCGCGAAGACGGCCGCGCCGTCGGAGAGGGCGAGCAGCGCTCGCCGCACGGCCTCACCCACCGGCGCCGCCTCGAGGATCTCCGGCGCCTCCTCGGCAGGCGTGACGACGAGATAGCGGGCAGCAGTGGGCAGCATCGGCGGTCCCTCGGCGACACAGCCGATTACGTGCTTCACGCAGACGAGGCAAGCGCCGCGGCACGGGGTGCCCGAGGCGGCGAAGCCGTCGCCATCCGCCATGCGCGAGAGGCCGTGTCCCGAGATGACACACCCAGGTCGTAGACTTGGGCGCTGCCGCGCAGGGACCAACGCGCCAGGCCCGCTGCCGCGCCGCGCCCGCCTCCGGCGGCGCGGCCCCGGCGGAAAGGTCGCACGCGCACGCGTCCCCACCTGGCACACCGCTCCCGGCAACGAAAGGAGGACCCACCGATGAAGGTCATCGAGCTGTTCCCCGATCAGAAGAGCGTGGAGGCACGCCTGAAGCGCTACGAGGAGGAAGAGGACCTCGCCATCGTCTACGTGGACGACCTGCGCTTTCCCTCCTGCATGGGCCCCTTCGACGTCGACGCCTACCTCTCGGGACAGGACTCGGTTCCCGGCTGGGCCATGGAGTACCCCGACGAGGAGGACTGGGACACCTGGGTGCACTTCCTCCTCCCCGGCGGCGCGGACGTCTCCGGCTACCGCGGCGTGGTCCTGGTCAAGCGCGCCTGGCCCGACAAGATCCTGCGGGTGGTGCGCTTCGAAGACGTGGACTGATCCGGCTCCGCCGGCGCGCCTGGCCGCGGCCACGGGACGACCGGGCGCAGGCGGACCGCAGGCCGAGCGCGCACGCGCTCAGCGGCGCCCAGTCGATCCTTCTGTCGCCCCGCGCTTCTCGGCCCGGCGAAGCGCGTAGCGAAGGAGCATGCGCTCGGCGTCTGCGCGCAGCGCCCGCCCGAGCGCCTCGGGCCGCAGCACGAGCAGATCCGAGCCGAAGGCCTTCAACCAGGCCCGAAGCTCCGGCGTGTCGCGGACGCGGAGCGAGAGCCGGGCGCCTTCGCCGGTGCGCCGGAGCCGCTGCGAGGGGTGCCACCGCCGTGCCTGCAGGAAGGGGACGATGCGGGGCGCCACCTCCGCCTCGACGTCGATGAGGGGGCCGGAGCGGTACACGTCGAAGGCCTCGGCGAAGAAGCGCGCCCCATCGAAGTCCGCCGGGGGCTCGAAGCGCGCCGAGGCGACCACCGCCATCCGAATCCGATCGAGGCGGAAGGTGCACACCCGCCGGCGCCGCGTGTCGTAGCCCAGGAGGTAGACGCCGCCCTGCGCCACGCGGAGGTGGTAGGGGTGCACTGTGTGGCGCCGGGGTGCGGGGGCCCCCGGCGGCTGGTACTGCAGGGTGATGGCCCGGCAGTCCTCGAGCGCCTCGAGCACCGCCGCGTCGACCTTCGCGCGGCGCTGCCCGCCCCGGCCGCGGCCCCGCTCCGAGACGCTGATGCGCGCCGCCTGCTCTTCGAGCTTCAGGAGCAAACGGCCCGGGGTTGCCGCGCCCAGCTTTCGCATCGCGCGATCGAGCGCCGGCAGCCACGGGTCGGCGCCCACCGCCCGCGCTGCTTTCGCCGCCACCTGCAGGCTCGAGAGCTCGGCGAGGGAGAGGGGCACGCTGCGCCGCCACGACGCATCGAGGCGCCAGACGGACACCGCCCCCCGCCGCGTCTCGAGGGGCAGGCCCACCTGCTGCAGGATCTCGAGGTCCCGGTACACGGTGCGGCGACTGACGCCGAGCTCGGCGGCCAGCTCGGGGACCGTGGCGCCGGTGCGCCAGCTCGAGAGGAGAAAGAGGAGCCGAAGGAGTCGCTCTGCCTGTCGTCCGCGCATGGCGGATCCGAGCCTAGATCCGGGGTGTGTCAACTGAAGGTCCAGGCGGGCGAGCTCGTGCGCTCCGCGGCCCACGCCGGCCGCGCCCGCGTCTCTTCGGGACGCGTGTCCGGGACTCGCGCTAGGATGGCGCCATGCGGGAGACAGCTTGGAAAGGTGGGAGCAGGGGGGCGCTTCGGATCGCGGCGGGGCGTGGATGGGCCCGGCGCGGCAGGCGAGGCCGCAGAGGCGGTAGAAGGGGCACGGGCGGCGGCGTGGGCAGGCGCCCCACGGCGGCGCGGCCATGGATGCTCCTCGTGCCGCTCGCACTCGCCGCGCTCGCCTGCACCCGAGACTTCACCCTGCCCGGGGGCGAGGACGAGGCGATCTACGTGCAAGGGCGCGTCGTCGTCGCAGAGGGGACGACGGGCCGCACGGTGCCCGCGCGCGGTGCCCACGTCTCGGTGCTCCGCTCGAACCTGAACACCCAGACCGACGAGGCTGGCGGCTTCCTCCTCGGGCCCCTGCCCCCCGACCACGGCGACCTGTGGATCCGGTACGGCGCTGGCTCCGTCGACGACCCGCTGCTGCAGCGCCTCGTGCCGCTGCCCGAAACGGCTTCCGCGGTGCAGGCGGCCATCGACCTCGGCGAGGTGGCCCTGCTCGAGAACGCCGTGGTCAGCGGGCGCGTACTCCGGGACGATGCCGCGAGCGCCAGCCGGGGACACGGCGGCATCTCCGTCTACGTGCCCGAGGCACCCTTCCATACCTTCACCGGTGACGATGGCACCTTCCGCCTCGATGCCATTCCTCCCGGCACGATCACCCTCGAGGTGTACACCCCGGGCTACGAGCAGGTCACCCTCGGTCCCATCGAGCTCCGGTCGGGGGAGTTCTTCACCACCCGCACCCTGCGGCTGTCGCCGACCGAAGGGAGCGAAGAGGTCAAGGTGCGCGGCCAGCTCCGCCTCGAGCCGCCGCCAGCGGAGTTCACGGGTGCGACGGTGCTCGCACGCAAGGAAGGGGAGGAGACGCCCCTCGGCGTCGAGGCGGACGGCAGCTACGGCGGCACCCTGCCTCTCGGGCTCTACGACTTCTTCTTCGCCTATCCCGGCTACGGCGGCACCTCGCTCCACAACGTGCTCGTCGTGCCACTGCCCGACGGCGGGCCCCTGGTGCTCCCCGAGGTTACGCTCGAAGAAGGGCAGAGCGAGCCGCCGCCGCCCCCCGAGCAGGTCGTCCCGCCGACCGCCGCCATCGACGCGCCGACGGTCGCCGGGGCGGGCACCACCCTTCGCTTCGACGCATCGGCCTCTACGGTGCAGGAGGGCCATGCGTTGAGCTACGCCTGGCGGCAGCTGGAGGGGCCGCCGCTCGTCTTCTCCCGCAACGACGGGCCGCAGGCGATCTGGACCGAGGTGGTGCTGCCCCTCGACCCCGCCCGCTTCACCGTCGAACTCACCGTCCGCGACCTGGTCAACGGCGAGCGTGCCTCGGCGGTCCACACCCTCGAGACCCACGCGCCCCCCGTCGCGATGGCCACTGCCCCCGCGCAGGTCGTCGTGGGCGAGCGGGTCACCTTGGACGCCAGCGCCTCGGTGGCGCCGGGGGGCCACACGCTCGCCTATGCCTGGCGGCAGTCGGCGGGAGAGGTGGTGGTGCTCTCCCGAAACGACGCCCCCGAGGCGGTGACCACCGACTTCGTCGCCCCCTCCTGGCAGCAGACCTTGGTCTTCGCGCTGACGGTCACCGATCTCGAGACCGGTCTCGCGTCGACCAGCCGGGTGGAGGTGCAGGTGATCATGCCGCCGGTGGCCCAGGTGGCCCCCGTCGAACCGGTGCCGGTGGGCTCGGTGGTGCGCCTCGATGCGTCGGCGTCCACCGCCTCGCTGGGCTCGGCGCTGCTCTTCTACTGGACGCAGACCGGCGGGACGCCGGTGACCCTCCTCGACGCGGATGAGCCCGTCGCGGCTGCGATGCCCACCTTCCAGGCACCGGATGCACCCGACCTCCTCACCTTCGACCTCGTGGTCGAGGACGCGCTCACCGGCCTGACCGACGCGACCTCGGTGGCGGTGGCCGTCCTCGACCCGCCGGTGGCCCGCATCGTGCCCGACACCCTCGTGGTACCGCCGGGACAAACGGTGCGCTTCGATGGCTCGACCAGCTTAGATCCTGGGGGAGCGCCGCTGAGCTATGCCTGGCAGGTGGCCGGTCCCGATGTGAGCGTGGTCTCACCCACCCTCGACGGACCGACGCTCGACGTGCAGGCGGGGACCGAGCCGTTTGCCGTGACCCTCGAGGTCTCGACGCCGCTGGTCACGTCGCTCCCCGCGAGCGTGACGGTTCAGGTCGATCCCTCGGTGATCCTCGACCCGGTGCTCACCCCGCCCGGTGACCAGCTCGTGCAGCTCGGCGAGGCGGTGACCCTCGCTGCGAGCGCCCACCACCCGGACCCCTCCGCGACACTCACCTTTACCTGGGCGCAGGTGCAGGGCACCCCGGTGGCTTTCGTGGAGAGCGCGCCGGATTCCAGCAGCTCGCGGATCGTCTTCACGGCGCCGAACACACCGGCGACGCTGGAGTTTACGGTGGCGGTCGACGACACGCAGGGCGGCCACGCCGAGGCGCGGGTCGTCGTCGAAGTCAGCGATCAGGATCCGCCGGTCCTCGTCACCTCCGATCCCAGGTTCGCTGGGGCGACGGGGCCCTGGCTGCGTTTGTGGGCGACCTTCGACGAGCCCCTCGATCCAGCGAGCGTCAACAGTGGGACCGTCTGGCTCGAGGGCCCCGATGGCCTCCCGAGGCCGGCGACGGTGGACTACGACCCGGCGACCTACACCATCTCTTTGTGGTCCGACGTGCCGCTCATCGGCGGCGGGCAGCACGTCTTCCACATCGGGGCGGTCACCGATCTGGCCCCGCAGCGAAACGCCTTCCCCGGCGTGAGCCTGCCCTTCTACCCCCGTGCCCCGAACTGGCAGACCTCGGTCTCGGCGGACCAGAGTCCCACGATCGCGCCCCAGCCGGGCGTCGCCCTAGGGGCGGGGGAGGTGTGGGTGGTCGGCCGCCGGGACGACGCCAACTGCGGCAGCGGCATCGCCGCCTGGGCCCTCTCGCCCGATGGCGCGGGCACGCTCGTCACCGACACCACGGTGGTCCAGTGTGCCGGAGCCAAGCCCCCTCGGGGCCGGCGGGTCTTGGGCGACGGCAGCGTGCTCTACGCCCACATCGCCAGCGAGCAGGCGCCGGCGGGATGGCTCGTCCGCTCGGGGGGCACCTGGAGCTTCGAGGCGTTCACCACGCCGGTCGCGGTGTTCATGGGCAACGGCAAGATCAAGGGCGGGCGCGTCTACCAGACCAGCCTGCAGTACTACGGCTACAACGCTGCGACCGGGTGGGCGGGGGGCACGCTCCACGCCAACGCCAACTACTCGGGATACCCCTCGGGCACCGTAGACCAGAGCGGACGCTCCATCGCCGTGTGCAGCCAGTCGCCGCAGCAGGGACAGCACTGGCTGCGAGTCTGGCGAAGTGGCGCCGGGGCGTGGAACGATCTCGGGCCGGCGACGGGCGTGGGGATCGCAGCGATGACCTCGCGCGCCGTCGCCCTGGGCGACACGCTCCTCGTCGCCTACGTGTTCACTGGCGGCGGGGGTCCCGAGCTGCAGGTGGTCCGCTACGACGAGGCGGCACAGGCCTGGGGTGCCCCCGCGACGGTGGCGCAGGGCGCAGGCGCCTTCGATGCCGTCGCCTCGGGCCGAACCCTCTGGATCGCCTGGGTGCAGAGCGGGCAGGTCTATCTGGCGTTCAGCCCCGACGAGGGTGCGACCTTCACCCCGGTTCCCGGTCCGTCGGGGCAGAGTCTGAACGCGCAGGCGGGGTGTGATGCGAGCGCGGTGGAGTTGTTCGCCCCCGACGACGGCACCCTGCTCGTCGCCTTCGACGAGCGCTGCGGCACCGGCCCCTACTCGGTCGTACTCCAGAAGATGCAGTGAGCCGCCGAGGCGCCCGCGACCCGGGCGCCGGCCGCAGGACCTCGACGTCCGCAGGCGATCTCCTCGGGTGCTGGATCCGCGGGTGTCAGGCGCGGGGGTGGGTGACGCGCCCGAGGAAGAGGAGGAGCTGGCTCTTCGTATCGCGGATGAGGAAGAGAAAGGGCCGGTCGGCGCGGAAGACCACCGGCTTCAGCTGTCGGTGGCCCCCGCCGCCTCGGGTCCGGATCACCACTGCCGTGGCGGCTGCGGCTCGGGTGCCCTCCTCGCGCACCTCGACGAAGACCTGGTGGAAGGCGGCGTCGATGAACAGCCCCCCGCGGTCGCCTGCCGCCTCGATCATCCCCGTGAAATCGGCCTCGGGGGTGAAGGCGGTGGGCATCCCCAGGGTCTTCAAGGTCGATCCCAAGGGGATGGACCGCTTGGGGCGCAGCGTGAAGCGAGGAAGGGAGACGCGCACCCGCCGCGGCGAGAGCGCGGACAGCCAGCGATCGAGGGTCTCGGCCGAGAGCGCCCGTTCGAGGGCGGGCAGGCCCGTCGGCTCACGCGGCAGCACGATCACCATCGAGAGCGCCCCACCCTGGTAGGGCATCTCGAGGACCTGTGCGCCCTCCACCTCCGCATACTTGAACGTGCCCTCCTGCCGCATCATGGGGACCTTCACACGACGCTCCCCGTAGGCCTGGAAGGGGGCAGGACGCGTCCTGGAGCGCTCGAAGCGGCTCGCCCACCGCCCCGAGAAGTAGAGCGCGTCGACCAGGACCAGCCGGGTCATGGGGTCGATGCTTCGAGGGGGGAGCAGATCCCGAATGTGCGACTGGGTCTGTTTCTCCACCCACGTGTTGATCCGCATTCGCGAGCCCTCGGGATCGCGCCCGAAGGGAGTCCGCTCGACCGGGGCATGGTAGAGGGTCGCCGTGCGCTCGACGAACTCGGGTCGAAGGTGGAGGCGCTCCTCGACGAAGATGCGGTTTGCGGCGGCGAGCTCCAGCGGGCCCTTCGCCACCGCCTCGAGGCGCTCCCACGCCGCGGCAGCCGAGGTGTGGAAGGCCGCCTCCTCCTCGATGTGCAGGACGGCGTCCATCTCCTCGGCCGTCCGTCCCCGCGCGCCTAGGCGGGTCATGCCGAGTGCGGCCTCGATGCTGAAGGGTGAGATGGCGAGGTTGCCTCGCCCCTTGCCGGCGAGGGCGCGGAACACGTCGATGCCGAGCGCGGTGGTGGCGGTGCTGAACAGCTCCGGCGATGCCGCCGCCTCACGCTTCCCTTGCTCCGCAGGCTCGGCGTCGCCGCCGCCGGTGCGGCCGCCGCCGGCGGTCTCCTGCTCGGCCGCCCGTGCCGCGGGGACGCCACACAGCGCCACGAGGAGCACCGAAGCTGCGAGGAGCCGGCCAGCGCCCGAGGCATTTTTGCCCATCTTCCGTGACATCTGCCGACCTCCTCTGCAGGGCGGGTGGGGTGACGCCGCCTCGAGGGCGTTCGAGAGGAGCGCCGGGCCGCGACCCCTCATCCTACCCACGTGCCGCCGGCAGCGGGGAGGTAGGCGCGGTTCAGGTAGTCGATCACCTGCCGGTCGGCGGAGAAGCGCCAGGCACCGGTGACCAGCGCCCGCTTCATGCGGTGCACCCAGCCGTGGGGGATCCCGGCCTCGTCGCGCGCGTAGAAGAGCGGCACCACCTCCTCCTCGAGCACCCGGTACAGACTCTCCGCATCGCGCGCGTCCTGCACCGCATCGTCGACGTGCCCCTCCACCGAGCCGATGGCGAAGCCGTTGGTGCCGTCGTAGCACTCCGCCCACCAGCCATCGAGGATGGAGATGTTGAGGCCACCGTTGAGCAGCACCTTCATCCCGCTGGTGCCCGAGGCCTCCATGGGCCGGCGCGGCGTGTTCACCCAGCCGTCCACGCCGTGGCACAGCGCCCGCGCCACCCCGATGTCGTAGTCGGGGATGAAGACGATGCGCCCACGGAAGCGCGGATCCTGCGAGAGCTGCCAGATGCGCTGGATGAAGCGCTTGCCCGGCTCGTCCTTGGGGTGCGCCTTACCGGCGAAGAGGATCTGCACCGGCCGCTCCGCGCTGCCCAGCAGCGCCGCCAGGCGCTCCTCGTCGTGGGCGAGGAGCACGGCGCGCTTGTACGTGGCGAAGCGCCGGGCGAAGCCGAGGGTCAGGGCATAGGGATCGAGCTCGGCCACCCCCGTGCGTCGCCGCACGAAGTCGATGAGGCGATGGCGCATCACCTGGTGCGCCTCCCACAGCTCCCCGTCGTCGATCTCCATCAGGCCCGCCCAGGTCTGGGGCTCGTGCCAGCGCCGCGCATAGTCGCGCGGGAGGAAGGGTTCGTAGACGCGGAGCATCTGCGGCGCCAGCCAGGAGGCGATGTGCACGCCGTTGGTGATGTGGCCGATGGGGATCTCCTGCTCCGGTCGCCCCGGCCACAGGTCCTTCCACATCTGCCGGGAGACGTGGCCGTGGAGGTGGGAGACCCCGTTGATGAAGCGGCTGGTCTTGATGGCGAGCACCGTCATGCAGAAGGGCTCGCCCTCGTTCTCGGGATCCACGCGGCCGAGGGACATGAAGCGTTTGGGCTCGAGGCCCAGCGCCTCGCGGAGCGTGGCGAGGTTCTCCTCGACCAGCGACTCGGGGAAGCGATCGTGTCCTGCGGGCACCGGCGTGTGGGTGGTGAAGACGCTCCGGATCTGCGCATCACGCAGCGCCGCATCGAAGGAGAGGCCGTCGCGCTCCATGCGCACGCGGATGTACTCGAGCGCCGCCAGTGCCGCGTGCCCCTCGTTCATGTGGACGACGCTGGGCACGATCCCGAGCGCTGCGAGCGCCCGCATTCCCCCGATGCCCAGGAGGATCTCCTGCCGGAGGCGCACGTTCTCGTCGCCGCCGTAGAGCCGGCTGGTGAGCAGCCGATCCTTGGGGCCGTTCTCTTCCACGTCCGCATCGAGGAGGATGAGTTCGTTGCGTCCAATGGGCGCCCGCCAGATCCCGGCGTGGACCGTACCCTTGGGTGTCTCGACCCCGATCACGATCGGCTTTCCGTCCCCATCCGTCGCGCGCCGCATGGGCAGCTGCTCGACCTCGATCTCTCCGTAGGTCTCCTGCTGCCAGCCCTCCGCGTCGAGCTGCTGGCGGAAGTACCCCTGGACGTAGAAGAGCCCCACACCGACGATGGGGATGCCGAGATCGCTCGCAGCCTTCATGTGATCCCCGGCGAGCACGCCGAGGCCGCCGGCGTAGACGGGCAGGGATTCGTGCACGCCGAACTCGGCGGAGAAGTAGGCGACGGGGCGGGCATTGATGGGGCCCGCGTGGGTCAGCCCGTAGGTGTCCTCGCCGGCGAGATAGTCGTCGAGGCGCCGAAGCGCATAGACCACCCGGCTCTCGATGGCGAGGTCCCGGGAGCGCTCGGCGATGGCTTCCCGGGGGAGTTCCTGCAGCATCCGGATCGGGTTGTGGTTGACCCGGGTCCAGAGCCTGGGATCGAGGTCCCGGAAGATGTTCATCACCTCCGGTTGCCAAGCCCAGAAGAAGTTGCGAGCGAGCCGCTCGAGTCGCTCTACCAGCACGTCGGTCGGATCGGTCTGCATGGGCGCATGGCCCTACTCTGGTGGCGCCACGGGAGCAAGCCCTCCGGGCGCCCGCAGGGGTCGAGCCCGGGCGCGTCTCCCTACCCGGCGGGGGAGATGTCGCAGCCCGTCCCGTCCACCTCACAGGAGACCCGCACGAACCACTCGAAGCAGGTCGGCTCCCCCGATTCGTCCGGTTGCTCCCCGTTGGGGCAGCTCTCGAGTACCTCCACCTGCCACCGGCCTTGCTTCAGCGAGACCGAGCCCACCGGTCCCTCAGCCTTCCCAGCGAACCAGTCGGTGAGCGTGAGCAGGTCGTTTCCCATGTTCTCGATCAGGAAGCGCTCCATCGCATCGGGGTAGGGATAGCGCTTTCGCAGCGTGCGCTCGATCCGCGCGATCTTCCGCGCGCACGCCCGCTCGGGCCCTGGGGGCAGCGTAACCTTCTCCTTCCCGGGCCGGTACCACCGGTTGCCGCAGGCATCCTTCTTCCGAGCAAAGAAGTCCCGGAGTTCCGCCGACTCGAACGGGTGACCCCGCATGGCAAATGGGATGTTGCGGAGCAGGCGCGCGGCGGTCGGCGGCATCCCGTCCCGCGCGGCGACCTTGCAGCCCTCGGCCACCAGCTGATTCCAGACGGCGACCACCGTGTCCCGAGTCTTGCAGGGCTTCTCGGAGCGCTCGGTCCGGTCCGGCGGGGGAGGCGCTTTCTTGCCGTCCTCCGTGGCACCTGCGCGGGCGTGCGCTGCCTCCTCGGCGTGGAGCGGCCCGCCCCCGGACAGGGCAACCAGAAGTGCCGCGGCGAACAGGCGCGCGGCAGAGGTGGAGGCGACGAATCGAGGCACGGCGCTTCGCGACATGGCGAGGATCCTCCCGTCTGCCGCGCGATCCCGCAGCCCTTCGCGGCGCCTCGGCGGCCGCTTCGAGCATCGTCATCCGTACCTAGGAGGTCAAGCACGACGCGCGTTGGCGTCCCTGCGCCCGTAGGGGGTTTCCCTGATGAGCTGTGCTACGCTCGAAGGCTGGAGCCGATGCCGGCGCCGCTGCGATGCGTCCGCGTCGGGTCCCCCGCGCCACCCACTGCAGCCTGGCCCCGATGAGTGAACGACGACGTCACCCCCGATTTCCCGTGCGCTTCGAGGTGGCGCTGCAGGTGCGTGGGGTCGGGGAGCAGAGCGCGCCCGAGGACCCGGGGTGGAAGGAGCGCTTTCGCCACCGCCTGCGCAACCTCGCAGTCGGCGGGCTCTTCGTCGAGTGGCCCGATCCCCAGCCACCGATGCGCTCGCACGTGGCGCTTCGCATCCGCACCGCCCGCGGACGCTGTCTGGACATCGAGGGTGAGGTGGTGTGGCGCCTTCCCGCGGCGGAGGCGCGCGGCGGGCATCCCCCCGGCTTCGGGGTGCAGTTTCTCGGGACCACCGCCGCACAGGTGCAGGCGATTGCCGACCTTCTCGACGGCCTCACCCCCGAGGACCTTCCCGAGGAGGAGGACATCGCCCCGCCGCGCGCCGCTTCCGCACCGCGGATCCTGCTGCTCGAGGACGACGAGGCGATCCGCCGCTTCACTGCGACGATCCTCTCGCGGCTCCCCGCGGCGGTGGTGGTCTGCTCCAATGGACGGGAGGCGGTAGAGGCCTTCGAGGCGGGACGTTTCGACCTGTGCGTCCTGGACTACCTGGTGCCCGAGATGGATGGGCTCGCGGTGATCGAGCATCTGCGCCGCCAGTCCCAGGTGCCCATCCTGCTGATGAGCGCCGTCTTTTCGCCGGCGGGCCTCCGGGGGAGCGGACTGGCCGCCCACGCCGATGAGGTCCTGGTCAAGCCCTTTACGGCGGGCGCCCTCAGGGCGGTGGCGAAACGGCTGCTGCGCAAGGGGCAGGGCGCGGCGCGCTAGGGCGTGCGGCCGGTCGCCTCCGCGGCGGACGCAGCCGGCCTGCTCAAGCCGCCCCGGTGGCCCAGGGCGCTTGCAGACCGCGCTCGGACGGGCGAGAACCATCCTTGGTGCACGGCCTCGTCTTCGACCTCTCACTGCCCCGCTATGCCCTCGCGAAGGGCCTCGGCCGAGCCTTCCCCAGCCTGTACACCGGCCGCCTCTCCTGTCTGTCCCTGCGGGAGGTCGAGCCGCCCGAGCCTCCGGGCCCCGGCTGGGTGAAGCTCAAGAACCGCATGGCCGGCCTCTGCGGCTCCGATCTCGCCACCATCTTTCTCAAGGCCTCGCCGCAGCTCGAGCCCTTCAACTCCTTCCCCGCCGTCCTCGGTCACGAGATCCTCGCCGAAGTCGCCGAAGTGCCCGATGGTGTCCGGGGCCTCGAGGTGGGACAGCGGGTCGCCGTGGATCCCTTCCTGCCCTGCGCACTCCGGGGCATCGACCCCATCTGTCGCGCGTGCCGTCGCGGTGCGCTCAGTGCCTGCGAGCGCATGGCCGAGGGGTGTCTCGCTCCGGGGATGCTCATCGGCTTCCACCGGGACCTCCCCGGGGGCATGGGCCCGTGGAGCGTCGCCCATGAGAGCCAGCTCTACCGCCTGCCCGAGCACCTCCCCGACGAGGTGGGGGTGCTCGTCGAGCCGCTCGCCGTCGCGATGCGGGCGGTCCTCCAGAACCGGCCGGAGCCCGACGACCGCATCCTGGTCATCGGTGGAGGGCCGATCGCCTTCGCCGTGCTCTGGGCGCTGCGTGCGGCCGGGTTCACCAACCACCTCACGCTCCTCACCATCGAGCGCTACCAGCGGGAGGCGGCGCAGGCGATGGGGGCGGACGAGGTCATGGCGGTGCAACCCGACCGCGAGGAGGCCGAAGCGGTGGCCGAGGCGACCGGCGGCAAGACCTACCAGCCGATCCTGGGGCCGCCGGTGGTCGAGGGCGGCTACGACCTCGTCTTCGACTGCGTGGGCAGCGCCCTTTCCATGAACGACGCCCTGCGTTACGTGGCCGCCGCAGGCCGGGTGGTCCTCTTGGGGGCCAGCGCCGTCTTGGATGGCATCGACTGGACGCCGGTCTGGCGCCACGAGATCACCATCCGAGGCTCGATGGCCTATGGCATCGAGGAGTTCCGGGGTGAGCGCAAGCACACCTTCGCGGTGGTGTGCGATCTGCTCGCGGCCAACGAGGGACCCGATCCGTCACGCATGGTGACCCACCGCTTTCGGCTCTCCGAGTATCGGAAGGCGATCGAGGCCAACGTGCGGCGGGGTGCCTTCGAGAGCATCAAAACCGTATTCGACCTGCGGGAGGAGCCATGAAGTACCGACGCTTCGACCTGCTGACCGAGGCGCGCCGCCATCAGGTCCCGGGCACCCGCTGTGAAGCGCTTCGAAACGCGGCGCCGCGGGTATGCGAGGAGATTCTGAAAGAAGGCGAGTGCCTGGCCTACCACACCTGTCCCCTCGCGACGGGGCCCTATCCGACGAAGTTTGCCTTCGGCGGCCATGCCACGAGTCCGCTGCCCTTCGTCTTCCTGCGCAACCAGATGCAGATCGTGCAGTTCGAGGACTTCGATGGGGTGCGCCGGACCCTGCTCTTCCAACCCCTCGACTACATGCAGGTGGAAAAGGCGCCCTACTATGCGGTGCTGAAGGAGCGCTTCGGAGACTTCGTCAGCTACAAGCTCATGGCGAAGTTCCATGGGACCGTCGAGGGATGGCTCGAGCACTTCGGCCTCTCCCCCGCCGACGTGGACTACCTCTCCTACGACCATCTTCACGTCACCGATCTCCGGAAGTGGCTGGGGGGGGAGCGTCCCTTCTTCCCTCGCGCGAAACTCCTCGTGCAGAAGGCGGAGTGGGATCTGGTCCACGACCTCCATCCCCTGCAGCGGCCCTGGTTCGTGCCGGGCGGGGTGGATGGCATCCCAGAGGATCGGGTGATCACCTTCGAGGGCGACGCTTTCCTCGGAAAGGGCGTGGCGCTCATCCACACGCCCGGGCATACCGTAGGCAACACCTCGCTGGTCGCCGTGACCGGCGAGGGGGTCTACGTCACGAGCGAGAACGGCGTGGGCCCCGAGAGCTACGTGCCCCAAAGGTCCCGTATCGGGGGCGTGGCCAAAGCCGCCAGGACCTTCGGCTACGAGGTGGTGATGAACAGCAACTCGGTCGAGCTCATCCTCGACCAGTACGCCTCCATGCTCCTCGAGAAGGGCATCGCCAGCCCCTCGCCGCACGATCCCGAGTATCCCGCCTTCATGCCCAGCTTCGTCTTCACCTCGCACTGGTCGGCGCCGGGGCTCTCGCCCACCTTCGAGCCGCCGCAGGTGGCTTGGGGCCGCATCGAGCCGGCGGCGGCGGCAGCGTAGGGCGCGAGAGGTGTGGGTGCGCCCTCTGGGCCGCCGGCACCGGGGACGCCGCGTTCCGGGCCGCGACGTCCCCTTCGCGCGGGGTCCCCTGCAGGCCCTCGGCGGTCCGGGGCCCGGCGGGTCGACGCCGTGGAGCCGGCCGCGACGCACCCGCAGGAAGGGCCCGCCGTCCGCAGCGGGCCGTCAGTTCCGCGAGGCGGGCTCCACGGGGTGGTGTTCCGCCGGCGTGGCCGGCTTGCTCACCGCAGGGCGCCCCCGGGGCCCCTTGTGCTTGGACGCCGGCTCGGCTCGGTAGACGCGTCCCCGCCGGGCGGGCACCGCCGGGTGGACGTAGTGGAGCTTGGGCACCCGGCTCTTGTGCACCCAGAAGCCCGGGACGAAGACATAGCGGCCGTTTCGGATCACCCAGCCGGCTCGGACCCACACGTAGCCAGGGTAGGGGCGCCTCGCCCAGTGGCCGGGGATCCAGACGTAGCGGCGACCGTTCCACCACCAGTAGCCGCTGATCCACACGTAGTCGGGTCCCGGAGCAGGCGGGACGTATTCGACCAAAGGTGGGGGCGGCTCGCGGTAGACCTCCACGGGATACTCGTAGGCGTACGCCACGCATCCACCTGCGGCGCCCAGGCCGGCGAGCGCCGCCACCCACAAAGCCACCAGTGCTCTCGTCCTCATGCCGAAAACCCTCCTGCCGGCAACCTAGGGATGCGCGGCGGGATGAAAAGGGGTGGGGCCCCCATCCGGTCGCCGTGGTCTTCTTCGGGGAGGCGGTGCCGGCCCTTGCCCGTGCGGCTTCGTATCGGTGCCGTCGCTCGCCGCTGGTGTCACTTGCCGATGGGTCACTTGCCGAAGGTGTTGCTTGCCGAAGGTGTTGCTTGCCGATGCGGCTCCGTTCCGATGCGGCCTTGCCGGGAGGGGCCCTCGCCGGCGCCGGTCTGTCCTCCCTGGGCGGGCCGCCGCGCCGCCTTTCCAGCGTGCCCCGTCTGGCTGCCGCCCGAGGCGGTGCGGATGCGAGCTCGGTGACCTGGCGGGCCCCGGGCCCACGGCAGACCACCCATGTCAGACCCCCGTGCTATAGAGCCCCACCCGTGGGTGGGGGGTCTCCGACGGGCGCGCCGATTCCGAGGCCTCGCCGAGGACCCCCCCCGCCCCCCTTCGCCCATGAACCC
>CAYYHA010000085.1:0-14767 GCA_964471535.1 uncultured Myxococcia bacterium
CACCGCCTCCGGCGCCTGCCCATACCCGCGGGTGGTCAGGGTGATCCACTGCGGCCGCATGAAGCGCGCGTGCGCAGGAGGCGGATCGGTCACCCAGGAGCGGTCGCCCGCCTCCACCCGCAGCGCCACCACCGCCGCCGGCGGCCAGCCCTCGGGGGGCCGGACCCGCACCTCGAGGCCGCCCGCTACCTCTTCGACCCGAAGCGCCGGATCCCCGGCCTCGTAGAGGGCGTCTCCCGTGGCGACCCGAAGCGTCGCCGGGTCCACGCCATCGGGATCCTCGAGGCGCAGGACGACGGTGGCATCGGTGGGAAGCTCCACGAAGAGGGCGTGCTCCGACGGGTCGTAGGGCCGAAGCCGTCCCTCGTCCGCCTCGTCGACCTCTCCGTCTCCGTCGTTGTCCACGCCGTCCGTGGCCAGGCCGGGAACCTCGACCGCGCGCAAGGTGGGTGCCTGGGCCACGTGGAGCAGCTGCTGCACCGTGCGCACCCCCAGCAGGGTGTCGATGAAGGTGTTCAAAAGCAGGATCTCGTCGTACGGCAGGTCGGCCCCATCGGCGATGCCCTGCATCTCCTCGAGATAGGGCTCGGGAATCTCCTCCTCGAGCGCGTAGGCACTCTCGAGCAGCACCTCGTATCCGAAGCGTCCGTCGCCGTAGCGCGCCTCGTCCTGGTATTCGAGGAGGTACTCGGCGATGCCCGGTCGCTCGCGGCCCAGCGCCGGGATCAGTGAGCTCTCGAGCAGCCGGGTGTAGAGGGATCGGATCTTGGAGGCGAAGTGTGCCCCGTGCTGTCGCCCGCGCTCGTAGGGGGTTCCGCGAAGGACGAGCACCTCGGCGTAGGGCGGCGCTTCGGTGGGGGCGCAGGCCAGCGCGCCGGCTGTCGCAACCGCGAGCAGGAGTCCGGCCGCGAGGCGCTGCGCCGGTGGCCGCTCGCTCCGGCACCTCACGAAAGCACCCACCACAGTCCGATCCCCAGGTAGTTGCCGATGGCGTAGCCCAACAGGCCCATGGAGATGCCGGAGAGGAGGGCCTGCCGGTTCCCCAGCGCCGCCACCACGGCGGGCACGAAGGCCGGCCCGAAGATGGCAGCGGTGGAGGTGACGATCACCGTGTCGCGATCGAGGGAGAGCACGCGCGCGGCAAGGAGGTGGAGGAGGATGGATCCGAAGAGGACGAAGGCGACGAAGGCGAGGATGCGACCGCTGCCGCCGAGGAGGGTCTCCGCATCGGCGAGGCTGCCCATCGCGACGCAGAAGAGCAGCAGCAAGTAGGTTCCAGCCGACTCGGCAGCGGCGAGGCGGCGCACGCGGGGTACGAAGGAGAGCGCGAGGGCAAGCGTGGTCAGGATGAGGAGCGTCGCCGCAGTACGGCCCCGCTCGGCGACGAGGCTGCCGAGGGCAAAAGCGACGGCCGCCACCAGGGCCGCGAGGAGGAGCGCACCGAGGTAGGCGCGGGGCGGTGGCGTGGCGGCTGTCTCGCCGCCGTCCCCACCGCGCGGCTCGCGCGCCCCGGTATCCTCCGGTGCTCCCCCTCGCCCGCCGTCCGCCGTCCCCGCGGGAAGGAAGGCGCCGAGGAGGCGCCGCCCCACCGAGAGGAGGAAGAAGAGGTAGGCGGCGCCGAGGAGCAGATCGGCGCCGTTCATCAGCACGAAGGTCTCCGCAGGAACCGCGAGGGCCTCGCCGATGGCGGCCATGTTGGGGGTGCCGCCGGTGTAGACCCCGACCAGCATCCCCGCGAGCGCCGGGGTGCCCTCGAGCGTCCCGGCGAAGAGGTGGGCCCCGACCGCGGCGGCAACGAGCACCGAGGCGACACAGGCGCCGAAGGAGAGCAGCGTGGGGCCGGCGACGCCGAGCCAGCGCTTGACGTCGACGCCGAAGAGGAAAAGGGGGATGGCCAGGACCACCGCCAGCTCGGAGAGGCGCAGCGAGAGCGGAGCCGAGAGGGAGAGCCCGGGCAGGTTCCCCAGCGCCACGCCGGCCGCGTAGGCGAGCACCACGGGCCCCAATCGCCGCAGCAGTGGGAAGCGCCGGCACAGGGCGAGCACCCCGGCGGGGCCGAGGAGGAGGGTGAGGCTCTGCACGAGGACGGCGAGGGGGGCCATGGTGGGTGGGGTCATGCGAGCAGCGAGAGGCCCGCCACGAAGAGGAGCCCCTGCACGCCCAGGCGAAAGACTCGCTCGGGCACGCGTGCGTGGAGATACTCCCCGATGACGAGCCCCAGGAGGAGCCCTGGGAGGAGCAGGGCGAGGGCCTCGAGCGAGGACCCCGACCACTCCCCTGAGACGAAGGCGCTCGCGACGAGCACGGTGTTGGCGCAAAGCCAGAGGGCGGCCAGCGAGGCGCGAAAGCGCTCCTTCGTCTCGAAGGCCTCGTTCGCCCAGAGCACGACGAGGGGGCCGCCGGTGGCGAAGAGTCCGTGGACGAGGCCACCGGGGAGGAGGTAGGCCCAGCTGGCGGAGGCCCGGCCGTGTGTGCGACGCTCGGGGGCACGCTTCCAGAGGCGTGTGGCGATTCCCACTGCGGCCGCCCCCATCACGAAGAGCGCAAACGCGGTGCGCAGCCAGGTGGCGGTCAGGTGGCTGCGAAGCCACAGGCCGAGGAGGAGGCCGACGCCGCCCAGCGGGAGCGCCACGGCGAGGAGCCTACGGGCATCCACGTGCCTGTGGTGACGCAGCACGATGGTGAGCCCCTGCAGACAGCTCGCCGCGGCGACGGCCACGACCAGCGGGCGCAGGGGATAGACCTGCGCACCGAGGGAGAGGCAGAGCAGCGCTGCGGCGAAGCCCACCGCGGTCTGCACCGAGAAGGCCAGGGTGGAGACCAAGGGCAGGAGGTAGGCGGCCGGTGTCATCGTCGGCGATCCGGTCATCAGGCGGCGCGCGGGGGCAAGAGCTGTCCGAGCATCTCGACGATCATCTCTCCGAGTGGACCCCGGTCGGGCATGGCGCCCGCCATCCCGTACATGGCGGCCATGCCGGAGTCGCCGCTCACCTCGCCGCGGCGCACCGACTCGAGGGCGCCTTGCAGGTCGGCGAGGAAGGGCTCGACCACCTCGGCATGGGCCGGGGTGACCATCAGGTGCAGCGCCGGGGGCAGATGCTGCACGTCGACCCCCCAGCCCCGCTGCTGCAACGCCTCCCCGAGGGCGAAGACGTTGGCGCCGTCGGTGGTGGTGAAGGCGAAGACGCTCATCTCCGGGTCCCCGAGCACGGTGAGGCCGTTGGTGGCGCGGATGCCGTCGATGAGCCGGCGGGTCGTCTCCATGGTGGTCTTCGCCAGGGCCAGATAGCCCTCTTCCCCGAGCAGGTGCATCACGGCCCAGGCCGCCGCGATGGCGCCGCCGGGGCGCGAGCCGAGCATCGACGGCGAGCCGTAGAGGCCACCCGGCCACTCGGTGTAGGCGTAGTACTGATAGCGGCGCAGAGAGGCATCCCGGTAGGTGATGGTCGAGGCCCCGCGCGCCGCGTAGCCGTATTTGTGGCAGTCCGCGCTCATCGAGGTGACCCCGGGTGCGCGAAAGTCGAAGACGGGCACCTCGTAACCGAGGCGCTCCACCCAGGGCAGCAGGAAGCCGCCGAGGCACGCATCCACGTGGAAGGGGATGCCGTGGCGCCTCGCGATCTCGCTCAACGCCTCGATGGGATCGATGACCCCGTGGGGGTAGCCCGGCGCCGATCCGACCATCAGCACGGTGCGCTCGCTCACGAGGGACTCGGCCGCCTCCACGTCGGCCCGGAAGTCCTCGGCGAGGGGGATGCGCACGCACGTCAGGCCCAGGTAGTGCGCCGCCTTGTAGAATGCGGGGTGGGCACTCTCGGGGAGCAGCAGCTCCGGCTCGGTGACGCCCCGCTCGGCTCGCGCCTTGTCCCGCGCCGACTTCACCGCCATCAGGATGCTCTCGGTTCCCCCGCTGGTCATGGTGCCCACCGCCTCCGGGGGGGCGTTGAGCATCTCGGCGGTGGCCTGGCAGACCTCCGACTCGAAGCGCTGCAGGGATGGGAAGGCGAAAGGGGAGAGGCCGTTGGTGGAGAGGAAGGTCGCGTAGGCCTCCTTCACGGTCTCCAACACCTCGTCGCCGGCGAAGTAGACTAGCGAGAAGGTGCGGCCGGCCCGCCAGTCGGCGTCGGCGCAGGCGGCCTCGCGCATCGTCTCCAGGACCTTCTCACGGGGCAGGCGGCTCTTGGGGAAGCTCATGGCGTCTCCTTGGTGCGCGCTGGGCGCGCGGGGTCGTCGAGGCTGTGCTCGGACAGCCAGGCATCGAAGGTCGACTCGGCGGCGTCGAGCGCCTCCTCCGAGGCGCCGAAGCCGGCGAGCAAGGCCCGGGTGGTCCGCCGAGGGAGGCGTCCACCCTGGGCGAAGGGCCCCTCGAGGCGATCGAGCTTGGCGAGCTGCACCGCGCCGTGGACCCCGGACCAGAAGATCATGGCCCGCTGGGGTCCGTCCCCTGGGGCGAGCACCCCCGCCGTCACCGCGGCGTCGAAGAAGGCGGCCGCGCGTCGCAAAAGCGGCATCACCACCTCGACCACGCGGGCTTCCGCATCGTCGGGGATGACGTGCTCTGGGATGGCGATGTTCCCCGCGACCAGGCCGAACTCCGCCGGCATGGTGCGGGGGAGGCGGGCGTAGACCTCGGTGAGCACGAAAAAGGGCAGCAGGGGAGGGGCGAGGTCGCGCGTCGCTTCGAGGGCCGCCTCCACCCGCTCGGTGATGCGCCCGATGATCCGCCGCTCCACCTCGGCGAGCAGGTGCTCCTTGGAGTCGAAGTACCGGTAGAACGCGCCCACCGTGTAGTCGAGCTCGTCGGCGAGGCGCTGCAGGGTCAGGCCACGCACCCCCTCCCGGCTCAAGAGGTCGGTTGCCGCCTCGAGGATCCGGTCGATTCGCGCCTGTCGCTTGCGCTGCCGCCGGGGGGTGAGCGTTGTCTCATGATTCATATTTATTTTGTAAAATAGATTTACTTCGTGGAGTCAAGAGGGGACGCTCGGGGCCGGGCGTGCCGGCGCGCCGGTCTCGCCCCTGCGGCCCGCCGTCGAGCCAAGGCAGAGCCCGAGCGAGGCGGGCTCCACCTCCCCGGGGCCTCGCCGGATCCGGAGCCTGGAGTACAATGCCCCCGTGCAGCGGTCGGGCGGGAGTTGGCGCAGGATGGTGGCGGTGGCCGCCCTGCTCCTCATCGGGTGCAGCGGCGAGGGCCACCCGGCCCCCGCCGAGGACCCCCCGCCCGCTTCGGTGTGCCCTGCGCCCTCGGAGCTTGCGCCCACCTTCTACGCCGGGCTGGAGAGCGACCGTTTCGCCGGCCTCCGGGTGGTGGTGCAGGACGCCCTCGCAGCGTGCACCTACGGCGGTGAGATCGTCGAATGCAGCGATCCGCGGGCCGACACCTCCCCGGCGGGAGCCCTGCTCGCCGGCGTCTTCGAGATCGTTGGCACCTATGCGGAGGACCCACCGGAGTGGGACGGCGCGGCCGGCCCCGGCGATCCGGGCTACTGTGCGGCCGCCGGCAGCGTGCCGCCCCGGCCGAATCGCCTCTGCGACCTGCGGCGCACCCTGGATCTCCTCATCGCCGAGCGCACGCCCGAGGGGCGCATCCGCCTGGTGGCCGCAGTGGATCGGCTGGGCCCGCTCTATGCGAGCTTGCTTCGCTATGCCGACGGGAGCCATCCTGCCTTCCCGGGCGAGACCCACTACGAAGTGCTGCCCGACCTGCGCCGGGTGGTGAGCCGCTGCGCCGACGACGCGCTGATCGAACTGCTCCATGGGCTCCTCGTCTGGCTTGCGCCGCCTCGCGGGGAGGAGGCGCTCGACGCGGTGGTGCGCCTGGTGCAGAATCCCGATGCGCAGCGCTTCCTCACCGAACTCGACGTGCAAAACGACGTGGGCCGCGACGGCTTCATCGCCCTCGTTCGGCTCGCCGGCGACCTTGTGACCTCGGACGACTTCACGCCCGACGACCTGGCCGGGCTCATGGAGGACCTGGTCTATCCCTTCGTCCGGGAGACCTATCCCGACCACGACTTGGAGGGAGACCTGCGACGGGTCATGGACGTGGTCTACGATCTCCTCGATCCGGCGCGGGAGCCTCCCGTGCTCACCCCGCTGAAGGACGTCCTGGCGTGCGCGCTCGACGCCGACCCCGACCGGCGCCTCACCGGCGCCGTCTACGATCTCCTCTTCGTCGCACGGATCGTGGGCCTCGATGAGCTGCTCGCCACCCTGCGGGAGGTGCTCGGCCTCGACCCCGAAGGCGTGGCGCTGCGCACCGCCGACACCTTCCTCCTCGAGGCGTCGGCCCATCGCGATCTGCTCGACGCGCTTCGCGAGGTTCTTCTCGTCCTGCTGCAGGAGGAGAACGCGCGGCGGTTGAACCCGGTCGCCATCGACATCCTCGAGTCGGAGCTGCCCGCAGAGGTGATCGCCATCCTCGACCAGCTCCTCTCCGGCTGCGGGGGGGCCGCCCCTTGACGTGCCGCATCGTCCGGCTGCTCCCACCGCTCTTGCTGCTCCCGTCGCTGCTGCTCCTGCCGGGGCCAGCAAAGGGAAGTCCGCTCTCCATCCTGGGCAGCGGTGCGCGGGGCATTGGCATGGGGGAGGCCCAGGTGGCGGCCGCCGACGATTACACCGCCACCTTCTACAACCCAGCGCTTCTGACGCGCCGCCTGCGGGTCACCTTCGGCGCCGGCTTCCAGCTCGTGAAACCGAACATGAGCATCGTCGAGGAGGCGCCCTTCTTCGACGACGGGAATCAGCCCGTCTTCCCCTCCGACTTCGTGCAGTGGAACCTCGGTGTGATCTTTCCCCTGGGCGGGAAGGTGAAGAACCGGGTCGTGCTGGGCCTGGGGGCGAGCCTGCCGAACGGCTTCCTGGTCCGAGTGAAAGCCATCGATTCCAAGAGCCCGAGCTTCGTTCTCTACGAGTTCAGCGTCCGCAAGATCACCCTCGCGCCCTGCTTCGCCTTCCTGGTGACCGACTGGCTCTCGGTGGGCGCGGGGCTGCAGGTGCTCGCCGATTTCGGCGGGACGGGCGCGAGGGTGGACGTCGATCTCTTCGCCCGGAAGGTGGACCACCGGGAGGTGCTCGTGGATCTGGTGCCGCGGCAGTCCTTGGTGGCTGGTTTGACCCTGGGGCCCTTTGCCGGTCTCACCGCAGGGATCTCCTTTCGCCAGGAGCTCGGACTCGACTTCTCGCTCCCCGCCTACATCGTGCTCGAGGACGTGGGCGTGCTCGATCTGAAGCTTCGTGGCACCACCCTGTGGACCCCCAACGAGGTGACCGCGGGCGCTGCCTGGACGCCGGAGGGCACGGGGCTCACCCTCGCCTTCGATCTGACCTGGGCCCAGTGGTCGCGGGCGCCCAGCCCTGAACTCCTGGTCGAGCTGGACTCGGGCGGTCCGGTGCTGGATGGGCTCGGTCTGGGCGAGGCCCTCGACCTGTGCAGCGACCGGGTGGTGGAGAGCCAGGACGGCAAGACGGTCTGCCGGCCGCGCCCGCCCGGCTTCGTCGATGTCCTCATGCCGAAGCTGGGGGTCGAGTACCGGGTCAACGACACGGTGACCCTCCGCGGGGGCACCTGGCTCCGTCCCACGCCCGTGCCCGACCAGGTGGGCAAGACCAACTTCCTCGATGCGACCACCCTCCATCTCTCGCTCGGGGCGAGCTTCACCTTCTCGGACCCGCTGGAGATCTTCAGCGAGCCGGTCACCTTCGATGCGGCGACCCAGGCCGCATTCCTCAAGGAGCGCACGGTCGACAAGGGCAGCGATGGCCGTCCCGAGTACCGCTTCGGTGGCACGCTGTTCCAGCTCGCCGCATCGTTGCGCTATCAGTTCTAGCCGCCTATTCTCCGCGCCCCGATGAGCGTCGCCACCACCCCGCCGATCCTCGTCGCCCACGACGTGCGCGAAGCGCTCGCCGAGGGCCATGCGGTCGTCTGCACCGAGAGCGCGGTGGTCACCCACGGCCTCCCGCGGCCGGAGAACAGCCAGATCGTGTGGCGGGCTGCCCGCGCCGCTCGGCACGAAGGGGTGCTCTCGGCGACCGTGGGCGTGATCGACGGCAAGGTGAAGGTGGGGCTCTCGGATGACGACCTCCATCGGCTCGCCGACCCCAAGGAGGAGACGGTGGCGAAGATCGGGGTGCGCGACCTCTCGGCGGCCATCGTGAAGGGGCTCACCGGGGGGACCACCGTCTCGGCCACCGCCTGGATCGCCTCCCGTATCGGAGTGCGTGTGGTGTGTACCGGGGGGCTCGGTGGCGTGCACCGGGGGCACCACGAGAGCCTCGATGCTTCCAGCGATCTCGTCGTGCTCTCTCAGGCTCCGGTGGCGGTGGTCTGTGCCGGCCCCAAGGCGGTGCTCGATCTGAAGGCGACGATGGAATACCTGGAGACGCTCGCGGTGCCGGTGATGGGGCTGCGGACCGAGACGCTGCCTGGTTTCTACTACAACGACACGGAGATTCCCCTCGACCACGCGGTGCAGGACGAGGCGGAGGCCGCCCGGATCTTCCGGGCCCACCGGGCACTCGAGCGCAAGGGCGGCGTCGTTCTGCTCAACCCCGTTCCCGAGGCGCAGGCCCTCACCCGCGAGGAAGTGGAGCCCGTCATCGACGCGGCCTACCAGAAGGCCCGGGAGGAGGGCGTCTTGGGCAAGGCGGTCACCCCACGGCTCCTCTCGGCCGTTCGGGAGGCGTTGGGCCGGCGGGCCCTCGACGTGAACCTCGCCGTCCTCGAGTCCAACGCGGCGGTTGCCGCCCGTCTCGCCGTGAGCGTCGCCCGCGAGCTGCCCGACAGGAGGCCGGGACGGGAGGGTGCGTGAGCGCAGGGCGGACCGCTGCGCCGGATACGCGACCCCTGACCTGGGTCGACACGGAGGCGGCGCTCGGCCGCCTGATGGAGCGGCTGGCCCACCTCGAGCGGGTGGCGGTGGACACCGAGTCCAACGCCTTCCACGCCTACCACGAGAAGGTCTGCCTCATTCAGCTGTCGGATGCCGAGGCGGACTTCCTGGTCGATCCCTTGGCGATCGACGTCGCTCCGCTCGGCGCGCTCTTCGCCGATCCGAAGCGGGAGACGGTCTTTCACGCGGCGGAGTACGACGTCCTGATGCTGAAGAAAGACTTCGGCTTTCGCTTCACAGCGATCTTCGACACGCAGGCAGCCGCCATGGTGCTGGGGGAGGGGCAGCTCGGCCTGGCGAAGCTCGTGGAGCGGGTGTGTGGAGTGCGCCTGCCCAAGGAGGCGCAGCGCTCCGACTGGGCCCGGCGTCCGCTGACCCGCGAGCAGCTCGAGTACGCGCGCAACGACACCGCCTACCTCCTCGAGGTGCACGCGGTGCTCGCGCAGCGCCTCGAGGAGACCGGCCGCTACCCCGAAGCGCAGGCGGTCTTCGAGCGTCTCACCCGCGTGGAGCCGAAGGCACGCGCGATCGATCCCGATGCCTTCTATGGGCTGAAGGGCTACAGGGACCTCGATCCGGCTGGCCGTGCCATTGCGCAGCGGCTCTTCGCTCTCCGGGAGAAGCGAGCGGCTCGGATCGATCGACCGGTCTTCCGCGTCCTCGGCAACGAGGCCGTGCTGACCCTCGCCCGGGAGAAGCCCCATGATCCCAAGGCACTCGGCGCGCTGAAGGGGGTCCCCAGGCGTCTTCCCGCCTCCTTCTCCCGCCAGATCGTGGACGCCATCCGCGAGGGCGAGCGCGACCCCAACCCGCCGCCTGTCGAGCGCCCGAAGCGGCGCAGAGGCGGGCGTCCCTTCGACGCGGGGGCCGAAGCGCGCTTCGAGGCGCTGCGGCGCTGGCGCAATGCGCGCGCCGAGGCCCTTGGGATGAAGAACTCCGTGATCGCCTCCAACCGCGTCCTCAAGGCCATCGCCCGCGCCCATCCCCGGACGCTGGAGGCGCTTGCGGCGGTGGCCGAGGTCGACCACCACCTGGTGCACTCCTACGGGGCGGAGATCCTCGCCGCGCTCGATGACTCAGCGGAAACGACCTGACCGCTTTTGTCGCACGAGGATACAGCCGCAAATGAACAGCATCGCGAGCGCCAGCACCGCGCCGCCGCCGCGGGCGCTGCTGCAACCCATCGCCGCCGGATCACCCCCGCCGAGCGGGGCGTCGGGCACGTCGCCGGTGGGGTAGGGCACCTCGAAGTCGCAGTCGTTGGGGAAGACGAAGCGCGTCTCTGCGGAGAGGGGGCTCTTGTTCCCGGCGCGGTCCACGGCGCGTGCCGCCGCAAACCAGATGCCTGGGCGTTCGCTCGGCGGCGTACCCAGGCCCGGCCCCCCTGCGCCGGGTCGGGAGAGGTCGTAGGCCTCTCCTTCGCGGCGGAAGAAGATCTCCATGTGGTGCAGCGTGGGATCCTGCGGGTGTTGGGCTTCGGCATCCGCCCACCAGGTGTCCTCCGCTCGACCTCCACAGGGCAGGGGCGTCGTCTCGTGCACCTCGTCGCAGCGGAAGCCAGGCGGACTCGGGGTCGGCGGCGGGGTGATGTCCGGGCCGTCTGCGGTCACGAAGACGCGCCAGTCCCGCAGCTCGCCTTCTTCGAGGGCGTCGCATCGGGGCTCGGGCAGCCCATCGCCGTCCCAGTCGCCGCCGTCGGCGGCGTAGGAGGGAAAGCAGAAGGTCGTCCAGTGGTCACGTACGGTGATCCGGGTTCCGGCGGGCAGCTCCGGCCCGGTGCGTACCCAATCCGTCTCGCCAA
The DNA here is from genome assembly GCA_964471535.1 of uncultured Myxococcia bacterium. Lineage (GTDB taxonomy): Bacteria > Myxococcota > Myxococcia > SLRQ01 > SLRQ01 > CAYYHA01. The sequence goes on from CAYYHA010000085.1 coordinate 10,693, forward strand.
CCGGCTCCCACACCGATGGGATCTCCTGGCCGCTCTCGTCGAGGAGGACGGGCCAGGGTGTGCTCGGCGGATCCGCATCGAAGCAGCTCAGCGAGATCGAGATCCGATCGTTCGTGTAGACCGGTGATTCCTCCCACGCGCCGTAGAGCGCTCGACTGCATCCCGAAGGAGGTGGGCTGCAGGGATGGGCGGGCTGGGGTGAGGCGATCGCCAGGCCCAGCGCGAGCCCGACGAGCCAGGCTGCTCTGCGACACCTGAGCTGGGGCTGGCGCGGTGTGCGTGGGCGTAGAGAGAGGAGGTGCATCGGACAGGATCGGTGGGCGCCCATGGCCCAGGCACGGTAGCAGGACGGGTGCCAGCTGCAACCCCTTGAAATCACAAGGCTGTGCTCTGACAGGGTACCCGGAACTCCCCCGAAGGTCTCGGTTTTCCGAGGGGGCACCTGGCCGCCGTACAGGTGTCTGGCCGGACTGTTTGACGCGATGCGTCAGAAGGCTTGACAGATGGAACCCAGATCCGTATCGTGCGCGCGCGCTTGGGGCAGGCTTCCCCTCCCGACGCCCTTCCCCATAACCGCCCTCGTGCAGGGCCACCCACGCACGGCGTTCACGCACCGCACCTACGCACGGCCACCCGTTCCCGACTCCCCATCCCCGCGCTTTTGCTCGAGACGAACCGCAGCTTCCGGCCCGACTCGCTTCCCACGAGAGACGCGTAGACGCAGCGTGTAGAACGCCACGGCAACAACGGAGTGATCATGAATCAGCTCAAGCCGAATCCCACCCCGCTCACCAACGTGATCAACGCCGAGTCTCGGACCGGGTCCGAAGACATTCGCAACCTCTTCTGCCCCGAGTACGAGAACTGCCTCAACGTGGCAGTGAAGAAGGGATGGCCTTCGTTCTCCTGCCAGGAATGCCCCATGTTCGCGGGAGGCATGGACACCTGGGAGGACCAGATGGAGAGCTACGCCACGCAGCGCCGCGTGGCCTAGGCTCGCGTGGCGCGACCTAGGGCGTCGCGCCGGCGACAGACGCGCCCCGGGGCCGGCAGGCCTCCGGGGCGTTCGTTTGTGCGCGAGGCGCGGGCACCTTCAGAGATCGCACGGACCCGCCGGGGAGCCGGTGCGCACTGGCCGCCGCCCGTGGGGGCCGCGGTGCTCCCGGCGAAGATCGCCCGGGAGCCGGTGGCAGGTCCGGGTGGCCTAGGGCGTCACTCGCGCTCGCCGGGGTCCGTCGGGGGGCTGCGCTCGATCTCGATCTCCTCGGTCTTCGCGTCTTCGGGCGCCGGCTCCTCCCGGCGTTCTCCGTAGAAGACAGTGATGCAGGTGATGTTGTCGAGGCCGCCGGCCTCGAGCGCGAGCGAGATCATCGCCTCGTTCGCCTCGGCGGGCGTCTTCGCCTCGAGGAGCAGGAAGCCAAACTCCTCCGGTGCGACCATGTCCGTCAGCCCGTCGCTGCACAGCAGGATGCGGTCGCCCTCCTCGAGCTTCACCGTCGCCCGATCGAGGTAGAGTCCCTCAGGCATCCCCATGTGGGCGGCCAGGAAGCGGACCCCCCCTTCGAGGACCACGTGGTCCCCGGTGATCTGCTCCAGGGTACGCCCGCGGAGCAGATAGGCGCGGGAGTCGCCGCTGTGGAAGACGTAGAGCATCCCTTCGTGGAGGAGTCCCACCAGGCCGGTGCTGCCGAGCCCTTCCTTGTCGGGATGCTGCTCTCCGATCTTTAGGATCGCCTCGTGCGCCTCCTTCATCAGCGCCGCCATTCGCTCGGCGAGGGCCGGTCCCAGGTCACCTTCGGGGTGACGCTCGAGCACCTCTGCGGCCTCGCTTTCCCAGCGCCCCACCGTCTTCACCAGGGCCTCGGCAGCCTCCTCGCCGGCGGGATGTCCGCCCATCCCGTCGGCGACGCAGAGAACGATGCCGAGACGTGGGTCCTTCGGCTCCACCACGAGGAAGCGGTCCTCGTTCTTCTCGCGAACCCGCCCCACGTGACTCCGCGCATCGATCCGGATCGGCGGGCGCGCCGCCTTCTCTGCTGCCTTCTTCGTCTTGCGCCGGCTCACGTGTAGCTCCGGACGGTGGTGACCACGCCACCCAAGTAGGCGCTGCCAAAGAGATTGAGATGGTTGAGCTGGTGGTACAGGTTCAGCAGGTCCACACGCGTCTCGGCGCCTGGGGGTAGGGGCCACGCCTCCTCATAGCCGCGATAGAAGGCATCCGGAAGCCTTCCAAACATCTTCGTCATCGCGAGATCCGTCTCGCGCAGGCCGTAGTGGGCGGCGGGATCGACCAGGCACCCGAGGCCACCGTGTCCGGCGTACACGTTCCCGCTCCACAGATCCCCATGGACGAGCGCCGGCGCTTCGCCAGAGGGCAGGAGCTCGGGGAGGCGTGCGATGAGCGCTTCGAGGTCGCGGACGAGGGGGCCATCGAGGAGGCCGCGATCCCGCGCGAGGCGCAGCTGGTGGCGCAGGCGGTGTTCGGCGAAGAAGGTGATGCCGTCCTCGGTCCACGGGTTGGGCTGCGGCGTGGCGCCGATGTAGTTGTCGGCGTGGAAGCCGAAGCGGGGCGCGGTCCTCTGGTGCATCGCGGCGAGCGCCCGGCCCAAGGCCGCCCAACCCTCGCGGTCGAGCTGGCCCGGAGGGAGGTACTCCAGGACGAGCAGCGTCTCATCGGCGTAGAGGGGCTCGGGCACCTTCGGTGCCCCGGGCGTCTCGGCGATCTCCCGGAGGCCCCGCGCCTCCTCGACGAAGAGCCCGGGCGGCGCGTCGGCGCGCCACTTCGCGAAGACCGACCGGCCGTCCTGCAGGCGGACATGGAAGGCCTGGGCGATGCACCCGCCCGAGACCCCGTCCATCCGGGCCACCGGCACGCCCATCGCCCGGCCGATGCGCTTTCGCAGGGCCTCATCCAAGGCGCTGCTCCCAGCTGCCGTCGAGGAGGGCATCGAGGAGGGCCTCGCAGGTACGGTCGACGATCTCGTACACGGTCTCGAAGCCCGCCTCACCCCCGTAGTAGGGGTCGGGCACCCCCTCGGCCTCGCCGCCCTCGGGATCGAAGCGGCGGAAGGGCACGATGTGCCGCCTGCGGTGGGGCGGGGCGCCGGCGAGGAGCTCCCGGTGTCGCTCCGGGTCCATGCTCAAGATGAGATCGAAGTCGTAGTCGGTCTCGCGGAAGCGCTGGGCCACGGTCTCGCCGGTGACGCCATGCCGCGCTGCAGTGCGTTGCATCCGTGCATCCATGGGCTCGCCCACGTGCCAGGCGCCGGTGCCGCGGCTCTCGATGGCGAGGCGGCCTGAGACGCCCCGGGCCGCCGCCTTGTGTCGCAGCACCACCTCGGCGAGGGGCGAGCGGCAGATGTTGCCCAGGCATACGAAGACCACGCGGACCATGGACCTCCTCTAGCAGTGAGGGCCCGCCCCTTGAAGGCCCTGCCCTCGTTCGGCCCGCCTCATGCGGCAGGCGGTGGCCGGAGACCGAGGATCTCCCGCGCCTCGGCGGGCGAGGCGACGCTGCGCCCCGCCTCGCGCGCCACCTGGGCGAGCGCCTCGATGAGCGGGCCGTTGCTCTCTGCCTTCTCGCCGCTGGGGAGGTAGAAGGTGTCCTCGAGGCCGGTGCGCAGGTCTCCACCGAGGCGTGCCGCCTCGCGGTGCAGGTCCCAGACCTCGGTGCGGCCGATGGCGATCACCTGCCAGTGCGTCCCCGGTACCATCTCTTCCTTCAGCAGCGGCAGCCAGGCGGGTTTGGCGGGCATGCCCGAGGCGACGCCCATGACCAGTGAGACGTGGGGGGGGTCGGGGACCAAGCCGCGGCGCACGAAAAGGGCGACGCTGCGCAGGATGCCGGTGTCGAAGCACTCGCACTCGGGGACGATTTCGAGGCGCTTCATCACCTCCACGAAGCGCTCGATCTTCTCCACCGGGTTGTCGAAGAGCATCGGTGGCCAGGCCCACTCGCCGTTCCGGCGCAGCTTCAGGTAGTTGAGCGACCCGGCGTTGAGCGCCGCCATCTCCGGTCGCACCGCCTCGAGGCAGGCGACCGGTCCGCTGATATCCGAGCCCACCACGCCGGTGG
>CAYYHA010000086.1:0-14743 GCA_964471535.1 uncultured Myxococcia bacterium
TCATACGGCTCGCCGACGCCTCGGCAACGCCCGAGTACGAGCACTGCATGGACACCGGCGATTCCCCACCGGTCTCCGACAAGCTGGCCCTCTGGGATCCCGTCGACGAGCGCTTCCTCATGGGCTACGAGGGGATCCCCAACCTGCTCGTCGAGGCGCGACCCGTCTTCGACGGGAGCGGCACCTGCCTCGGCGCGGCCCTAGATACCAGTATGTACACTGGGCTGGACCGGATCTCCTTCGGTACCCAGAGCTCGGACGGGCGGGTCTGGATCGCCACCGACGAGGGGCTGTTCTGGCTGGACCCGGGAGGGCGAAAGCTCGAGGGCCGCCACCGGTTCGCCAGTCTCTCTCCACACCTCAATGCCGTCGCGGCCGACCCCACGGATCAGCTCTTCGTCGTCGACGAGAAGAACCGCTGGCTGCGAACCCCACTTCCGGTGGACCTCGGTGCTCCCGCATACGAAGTCGCTTTGGGTGCGACAGACGTCAGGCCTCGCGTCGCACTTCGCGGTCACGTGGACCCCACCAACGGCCTATCGGAGATCTGGATCGCGGCATCGAGAGAACCCGCCGTCGTGCGAATCGTCGATTCGACTGCGGATCCGATGGACATCCAGCGCTACACCGAGACGATCGAGGGGCAGCCGCTCACCAGCATCGAGGGTGCCGCCTACGAAGAGGCCACCGGCGACCTGTACTTCGCAGCGGACTCGCGAGGCCTGTTTCGTTACAAACGCGACTTGAACGCCTTCGTGCGCATCCCGGAGGGTCAGAGCGGCCGGTGCAGCGTACCGCAGTCGGTGGCCATGGACGACACGGATTCAACCCGTGGCCGCCGCATTTGGATCGGCTGCACAAGCGGTATTTCGGTATGGGCCGCGGGTCCCTAGCCGGACCCTTCCTTGACATCCAGCGCCTGCGCGCCGGACAATTTTCGCTGCGTTCTCGTAGCGTCTCGGAGGGGTCCGGTTCTTCGGTTCACGCGAAGGAGCATCTCGATGCGTCGTTTCGTCTACTCGTCCGCTCTGTGTGCCCTCGTGCTGCTCGCCGGCTGTCCGCCGGAGGGAGACGGGAAGGGTGACAAGCCCACGTTGACGATGACGGCGATCCCCGACCAAGTGCCGGCCATCGCCGATGGGAAGACACAGATCACCGTCACCGTCACCGGAACCATCGGCAAGAAGGACGCGCCCTACGAGGGGCTCGTGCTCCTCACCACGACGAAGGGGACCTTCCTCGACTCGGGGAACCGCTCGCTGCAGGCGGAGATGGTGGGCGGCACGCTGACCACGATCATCCAGACCTGTGACAGCGCCGACGACGAGAGCTGCGCTGGGACGATGCAAATCCAGGCGCAGGCGGGGGGCGCCTTCACTTCCGCCTCGGTGGTGCTCGAGCCGCATCTGACCGAGAAGGCCTGTGAGGATGGGATGGACGACGACGGGGACGAGCTCGTCGACTGTGCGGACCCCGACTGCGAGGGCCAGCCCCTCTCCAACGGTGCGCTTTGCCAGAACGGAGCCCGCTACTGCCCCGCAGGTGAACTCTCGGAGGCCACCTGCTCCGATGCCGTGGACAACGACTGCGACGGCCAGATCGACTGTGACGACGGGGACTGCGACGGCCTAGCGTGCAGCCCCTTTGGGGCCGTGTGCACCGCGGGCACCTGCCAGTGCCCCGGCACCGGCGTGGAGGGGGACACGATCGACGATTGCTACGATGGAACCGACAACGACTGCGACGGGCTCACCGACGGGGACGACAGTGACTGCATCGGTCGCCCCTGCGATGCTCAGGGGAACCGCTGGTCCGACGACGGGATGGGCTCTATCACCTGCGGCTGCTTCAAGGATCAGGACTCGGAGACCAACTGCGGAGACGGCTTCGACAACGACTGCGACGGTGCCCGGGACTGCCAGGACACCGACTGCCAAGGCATCACCTGCACCGATCCGTCGAAGGCGCCCAACGATGTCGGCCTGACCTGCGATGCGAACGCTGGGGCCTGCCTCTGCGCCGCCGATGTGCTCGGCACCGGCATCGAATCCAACTGCGCCGACATGGTCGACAACGACTGCGACGGTCTCGTCGACTGCGCGGACGTCGCGAACTGTGCCGGTCAGGCCTGCGGTCAGTTCGGGCTGGTCTGCACCATGATGGCCACCTGTGAGTGCCCTGGGGGCAGTGGACCGGAGACCGCCTGCGGAGATGGCGTCGACAACGACTGCGACGGCGACGTGGACTGCCAGGACACCGACTGCGCCGACCAGGTGTGCGGACCCAACAATCGGGTGTGCAGCGGCAGCCAGTGCATCTGCCCCGGCGGGGTGACCGAGACCACCTGCGACGACAACGTCGACAACGACTGTGACGGTGCCCGGGACTGCCAGGATCAGGATTGCGACGGGCTGACCTGTGCTCCGGGGAACATCTGCGACTACGCCATGAGCACCTGTATCGTCGATCCGGGCCTCAACCGGCTCACGTTCACCTCCACCGTCTCCCAGATCCTCGCCGACGACACCGAGACGCGGCGCGTGGTCCTCACCGCGCACGTGGAAAACGACCTGGGTCAGGCCATCGCCAACCAAGACGTGACATTCACGGTCGCGCAAGGGAACCTGCGCGACCCCACCACCGGAAACGCCCTGGGTCAAAACGTGACCCGGCAGACCGATGCGCAAGGCGACGTGGTGATCCACTGGTCTCCTGGGGCCACGCTCGCGGTTGCCGCGCAGGCGAGCGCTACGACCGTCAGCGACCCCTCGACCATGGCGACGGTCACCAAGACAGTCTCGGTGAAGGTGATCGGTGTCGATACGGTCACCGTCGACAACATTCAGTACGCCACCATGGGTACCCGCGACTCGGGCTGGCAGGAGTCGAGCCTCATCACCTTCCGGGTGACGGGGACCGACGGCACGAACACCGGCCTGCCCATCCCCGACGGCGTCGCCATGACCTACGACACCGGCGGGGTGGTGGCCGGCGGGCTCTACCTCTCCCCCACCAGTGGGGTCACGACGAACGGGCTGGGAACGACGACGGCCTTCGCGGGTACGCAGGCGGTGAGCTTCTCGGTGCAGGCGACCGCCACCACCGGGCCCTACACCGCCTCGGTGACCACCGACCCCATCAACATCGTCGGCGCCAAGCCGAGCTTCAAGTCGATGACCTTCAGCTGCGCCGTGCGCAACGTGAACGGACTTGGGGTCTTCGGCCAGGACTCGGATGCCACCCAGACCACGGTCAACCGCACCGTGACCTGTACCGCCAACCTCCGCGACCGGTTCGGAAACCCCATCCAGCGGCCCGACATCCGGGTGAAGTTCATCTCCGAGGGCGGAGGCATCGAGAGCGACAAGCCCATCAACAACGGGCTGGCCAATACGATCTACTCCACCCAGGGGAGCCTCCCCCGCGACGTCCCCCCGATGCCGGGCGAGCCCTCCTGGATGCACGACATCGGCGGAGGCATCTCGATCGAGCGCAATCCGCGGGACGGCTTCGCCGCGCTGGTGGCCTACATCGCCGGCGAGGAGGAGTTCGTCGACGGCAATGGCAACGGGGACTATGACGTGGGCGAGGCCTTCGTCGACCTGGCCGAGCCCTTCCTCGATGCCAACGACAACGGCACCTGGGATCCCGCCGGTGGCGGGCAGCTCGCCGAGTGGTTCCTGGACGTCAACGGCAACGGCCAGTGGGACGGCCCCAACGGCGTGTGGGACTCGAACACCACCATCTGGACCGAGACCCGAATCACGCTGTCTGGCTGCGCCTACGACAACCCAACGCTCCTCGATGGCTTCCTGGGTACCTTCGCGCCTATCCCCAACGGCGGAAGCGACACGGTGCCCTTCCAGGTGGGGGACATCAATCTGAACCTCTTCGAACCGGGCACTCAGATGACGCTCTCGAAAGTGCAGGGCCCCCCCAACAAGATCAACGTGTTCTGGGCCTCGGTCGCCAAGGCCAACGCCACCGTGGTGAACAACTGGGGGATGCAGTGGGGCCTCACGCAGGACTGCGCCAACCTGCCTCAGTGTGTGGTGCGTAGCTTCATCACCCCGCCCACCGCGGCGACCTGGGGTTACACCGACGGCGTGACCGTGAGCGACTCGGCGCCGAATGCGACCGAGCCAGGACAGGCGTGGCAGATCCGTGCGGCCGCAGGGCCGTGCTCGCCTGCCCTGGCCTTCGACGCCTCGGGCACGTCCGAGTAGGACACGAGGCAGGGCGCCGCGATCTGCCGTCGCGCGCCCGGCCGCCCGGCCTTCCTGCGCGCCTCACCCTGCAGCCGTATCCCCGGCTACCGCGACTCCGTCGCGCGGCGGTGGTCCGCGAGGAATTTCTCCAGGCCGATCTCCGTCAGGGGGTGGCGGACGAGCTGCTCTATCACCTTGAAGGGTACGGTCGCCACATCGGCGCCCAGGCGGGCAGCCTCGACCAAGTGCATGGGGTGACGCACGGAAGCAACCAGCACCTCGGTGGGGAAGTCATAGTTGTTGAAGATGGTGACGATGTCGGCGATGAGGCCCATCCCATCGCTCGAGATGTCGTCGAGGCGGCCGACAAAGGGTGAGACGTAGGTGGCGCCCGCCTTCGCAGCGAGAAGCGCCTGCACCGGCTGGAAGCAGAGGGTGACGTTGGTTCGGATCCCCTCGCTCGCCAGCGCCTTGGTCGCCACCAAGCCGTCGGCAGTGAGCGGCACCTTCACCACCACGTTGTCGGCGAGTGCCGCGATGCGGCGTCCCTCCTCGATCATCTTCGCCGCCTCGGTCTCGACGCACTCGGCCGAGACGGGCCCGTCGACGATCTCGCAGATCTCGCGGATCACCGCCTCGAAGGGACGGCCCGTCTTGGCGACGAGGGAGGGGTTGGTGGTCACGCCGTCGAGCACGCCCATGGCGTGGGCCCGGCGGATCTCGTCCACGTCGGCGGTATCGATGAAGAGCTTCATGGCGTCGATCCCATAGGCGAAAGCGCCGGCCGCGTCGAGGGTGGGCGTCCCGCGAACCCTCGGGGCCAATGGCTCGCGCGCCCACACATCCGAAAAGGGATGCCTGCCTCTCTGCCCTGTGCTACTTCGCAGCCATGCCACGCGCTCCCCTGGAGACCGCCCGTGAGGTCCTGGCTGCCGAGGCGGCTGCCGTCGCCGGCGTGGCCGAGCACCTCGGCCCGGCCTTCGAGGCAGCGGTGGAGGCGGTGCTTGCGTGCCAGGGCCGAATCGTCGTCACCGGCATGGGGAAGAGCGGGTTCATCGCACAGAAGCTCTCGGCGACTCTGGCATCGACCGGCTCCCCCTCACTCTATCTCCATCCGGCGGAGGCGCTGCATGGCGACCTCGGACGCGTCCTCGCCGGCGACGTGGTCGTCGCCCTCTCCCACTCGGGAGAGACCGACGAGGTGGTGCGCATGCTCCCGCCCCTCGAGCGCCTGGGGGTGACGCTGATCGCCCTCACCGGCGAGGCCGGCTCCACACTCGGCCGCCGCGCCCACCACTGTCTCACCGTCGGCCCCGTCGCCGAAGCCTGCCCCCTTGGGCTCGCGCCGACGGCCAGCTCCATTGCGCTCCTCGCCCTCGCCGATGCGCTGGCGATGAGCGTGCTCGAGGCCCGCGCCTTCACCGAAGAAGAGTACGCGCGGCTGCATCCTGCGGGGAGCCTCGGTCGTAAGTTGATGAAGGTCGAGGAGATCATGCGCGCGGGGGAGGCCAACCCCGTGGTGCAGATGGAGGAACCCCTCTCGCGAGCGGTCGCCGTGATGACGCAGACACCGGGCCGACCCGGCGCCACCCACGTGGTCGACGCGGACGGCGTGCTCGTGGGCATCTTCACCGACGGCGATCTGCGGCGGCTCATCGAGGCGGGACACCACGACTTCACGCTCCCCATCTCCGAGTTCATGAACCCGAATCCTCGGACCGTGGCGCCGAGCGATCTGGTGCGCTCGGCGGCAGAGCTGATGCGCGACGCGAAGCTCGACCAGCTCTCGGTCGTCGACGCCTCGGGGCGGCCCATCGGTCTCCTCGACGTGCAGGACCTCCTCGAGGCACGGCTCCTCTAGCGCATGCCGCAATAGAAAAGGATCTCGGTGCTCCGGTCCCTTCGCGTCAGTGCAGGCGTTCGACCCGTGCCTTCAGCTCGGCCGCCTTGGCGAAGTCTGGATCCGCTTCGATCGCCTCTTCGTAGTACTTCTTCGCGGCTTCCGGATCCCCGGCGACCTTCTCGAACCACTCCCCCATGGCCGCCAAAGTCCGCCCGCTCCGCTCGCTGGCCAGCGCATCCTTGAGCACCGGCTCGGCCTCGGCACCGCGACCGAGCGCGATGAGCGCCCGCCCGCGGATCACTTTCGCGTTGGTGTAGCCGGTCGCCACCGATAGGAAGCGCTCGGCCAGAGTGAGCGCCCCCTGCGCATCGCCGGAGACCAGCCGGCGCTCTGCCTCGGCTAGGACCGGTGGCAGCCCGAAGGCGGTGGGTGGCATCTGGATCCCTGTCGAGCCCGCCGACCCTGCGGGCCCTGCGGCCGCCGGTGCTCCGCCCGGTGCTGCTTTCCCCGCACCGCCGCCAACCATCCGATCGATCTGCTGCAGTGCCTCCCGCACCTGCTGTGCCTGCGGGGTATCGCCGGCCACCTCCACGAAGCGGCGCCAGGCGGCACGCGCCTTCTTCATGCGCGCCGGCACGGGGTTTCGGGCCGCGTCGCCGAAGACGACGGCCCCATAGAGGTAGAGGCTCTCCGGATCGTCGGGATGCAGCTCGAGCGCTCGCTCCAGATCGGCGATCGCCGCCTCGGGCCGATCGAGCACCGACCACGACGCACCCCGCCGTCCGTAGGCCTCCACGAGCGGGAGCGCCGCCTGACCGAAGCAGGCCAAGGCTTCCCGGCGCCGCCCCGCCTCGAGGTGCTGCCGGGCGCGCGCCACGATCGATTCGAAGGCGCGCGGATCCCCCGTCCACTCGCAACCTTCAGGGAGCTCGGCCGCTTCTTCCACCCCGTCCTCTCGGAGCGCGCGCAGCGGCGCGAGCGCCGGCTCGCCCGCCTCGATCGCCTGCCGGTACCAGTCGATCGCATCGGGATAGCGCCGGTTCTCGTAGTAGAGATTGCCCAGCGCGACGAGGATGCCCACCGGCTTGTCCTCGCGAGCCATCAGGTCGGCGCGCATCCGATCGACATGGCTCAGGAGCTCCGCCGCCTTCGGGTCGGCCGCTGCCGAAGCCGCAGTGCCGCCGTCGGAGGACCCGGGAACCTCCCTCGGGATCACGACGGGGGCATCGCAGGCGAGAAGCGGGGCGACGAACAGCAGGAGGGGGCCGAAGCGGCGAAGGGGCATGAGCCGGACGCTACCACGACAGCTCGGCGGGCGACGACACCTCGGAGAGGGGTCCCCGCACGAAGGGCCGGTCGAGGCCGTGAGGGAGATGGAGACGGGGCGCATGAACAGTGAGCGTCCCGTAGGCGAGGAGGTCCAGATCGAGGATGCGCGGACCCCAGCGCCGGCGACTGCGCACCCGGCCGCAGGCCCGTTCCACCGCATGGAGCAACGCAAGGAGCAGCGACGGCCCCATCGTCGTCTCGAGACGTGCGACCGCGTTCCAGTACGTGGGCTGCGGAGGCCCCATCGGGGTCGAACGGTGCACCCTCGAGCAGGCCAGCACCCGGCACCGCGGCTCGGCATCGAGAAACGCGAGGGCGCGCTCGAAGTGCTCGGGCCCGGGGCCCAGGTTCGATCCCAGCCCGACGAAAGCCGTCGTCGCTTCCAGGTCCGCCATCCTCTCTGTCTCTGCCGGGCGCCCGCAGCCAGACCCACCGCCCCATACGGACCCCTCGGCGGTGTGGCCGCCCGGAAGTGACCGGCGTGCACCGCCTAGGCGAAGCCCAGAACGTCGACCATCCCGTAGAGCCCTGGCGGACGCCCGACCACCCATTTGGCCGCCCGGACCGCGCCTCGGGCGAAGCTGTCGCGCGAGGTCGCACGGTGCGTCAGTTCGATCCGATCTCCCTCCCCGAAGAAGTACACGGTGTGCTCGCCGACCACGTCTCCACCGCGCACCGCGTGAATGCCGATCTCCTCGTTGCTGCGCTCTCCGACGTTCCCATGCCGGCCGTACACCGCCACCTGGCGTAGATCCCGACCGAGCCCCTCTGCCACCATCTCCCCCAGACGAAGCGCGGTTCCACTGGGGCTGTCCTTCTTCATCGCGTGGTGGATCTCGGTGATCTCGACCTGGTACTCGGAACCCAGGACCTCGGCGGCACGACGAGCGAGCAGGAAGAGCAGGTTCACACTCACGCTCATGTTGGGGGCCTTGACGATGGGGATCCTCTCCGACGCGGCTCGTACCTCCTCCTCGGCTGCGTCGTCGAAGCCGGTGGATCCAACGACGAGCGCCACGCCGTGGTCGGCACAGATCCGTGCGTGCCGCGCCGAGGCCTCGGCGCTGGTGAAATCGATGACCACCTGTGCTGCGCCCTCCTCGAGCACGGCGCCGAGATCGTCTCGAATCGGCACTTCGAGGCTGCCCCGGCCGGCCGCGAAGCCGGCGTCCAGCCCCACCTTCGCGTTGCCCGGCGCCTCGGTCGCGCCCACCAGCCGTGCCTCCGAGTCATCGACCACCATGGCGAGGATGCGTGACCCCATGCGTCCCGAGACGCCGGTGACCACCGTTCCGATCGCTTGGGCGCCATCCTTGCTCACAGCAGACCTCCATAGGCTTCGAGGGCAGCGTACAGGACTTCCCGGGCCGGATCTGACGGCGGGCAGAGCGGAAGCCGATACTCCTCCCGGCACTTACCCATCTTCGCCAGCGCTGCCTTCACGGGGATGGGATTCGACTCGACGAAGAGCGCGCTGGCCAGGGGAAGGACCTTTGCCTGCTGATGCCTCGCCTCTTCCAGATCCCCGGCGCGTACCGCACGGGTGATCGCCGCGGTGTCGCGGGGTGCCACGTTGCCCACGACCGTCACCACGCCGTCGCCACCGCAGGCGACGAACGGAAGGATGGTGAAATCGTCGCCCGAGAGCAGGGAGAACTCGTCCCCCAGCGCCTCCCGTAGTCGCACGACTTTCTCCATCTCCTTGGAGGCGTCCTTCACGCCGACGACGCCCTCGATGGCCGCACAGCGGAGCATCGTCTCCACGCTCATGTTCAAACCGGTGCGGCCCGGGACGTTGTACATGAGCACGGGCAGCCCACCCTCGCGCGCCACAGCCGCATAGTGCTGGTACAGCCCCTCCGGTGAGGGCTTGTTGTAGTAGGGCGTCACCACGAGCGCTCCGTCCACCCCGACCTCGCGCACGCGGCGGGTCATCTCGATCGTCCGCGCGGTGTCGTTCGATCCCGTACCGACGATGACAGGGCCGCGCCCGGCGACCACCTCCTTCACCGTGCGAGCGACGCTGACCACCTCTTCGGGACGTAGTGTCGCCCCTTCTCCGGTGGTGCCGCAGGCCACGATGCCATCGGCGCCCTCGCTCATCAGCCAGTCGACGAGGGCCGAGAGCGCCGGCAGATCGGGCACTCCGTCCTTCAGGGGCGTGACGATCGCGGGAAGCGTCCCTTCGTAGCGCGCCATGGTATCTCTCCTCTCTGTCAATCCGCGGGCAGCGTGCGCTCACCCCGGACGAGATCGTCGAGGCTCTCTCGGGCACGCACCACGTGCACCGCGCTGCGATCCACCAGCACCTCGGGCGGGCGCGGCCGCCCATTGTAGTTGCTGCTCATCACGAAGCCATAGGCGCCTGCGCTCATCACCGCGAGGAGATCCCCCGCTTGGAGCGGAGGCAAGCGGCGGCCCCGGGCGAGCACGTCTGCCGTCTCGCAGATGGGCCCTACGACATCCACTTCCTGCGGCTTCGCGTCGGGATCGGCCTCCACCACCGGCCAGATCGCGTGGTAGGCCTCGTAGAGCGCCGGCCGCATCAGATCGTTCATGCCCGCGTCCACGACCACGAAGGTCTTCTCCGCCCCCTCTTTGACGTAGAGCACCTTCGTCAGGAGCACGCCCGCGTTCCCCGCGATCACCCGACCCGGCTCCACCACGATCTCGAGATCGTCGATCGTGCCGAAGACCTCCCGCATCGCACGTCCCCATTCCTCCGGGTGCGGCGGAGACTCCTCGTCATAGGGGATCCCAATGCCTCCCCCCAGATCGACGTGGCGGATTGCGATCCCGCGTTCACGCAAGGAGCGCACCAGGTCCACGAGCCGCCGCGCCGCATCGACCATGGGATCCAAGTCGGTAATCTGTGACCCAATATGACAATCTACACCGACCGCATGGAGATGAGTGCTCCCTTCGATTCGCTCGTAGAGCGCCCTCGCTTCGGCGACCGGGATCCCAAACTTATGGTCCTTCAAGCCCGTCGCGATGTAGGGGTGCGTCCCCGCATCGACATCCGGGTTGACGCGAAGTGCGACCGGCGCAACGAGCCCCTCCTCCTCTGCAACCCGTTCGAGGAGCCGGAGCTCCGCCTCGCTCTCGACGTTGAAACAGCGAATCTGTGCGCGCAGCGCCGCGCGCATCTCACCCTGGGTCTTGCCGACGCCCGAGAACACGGTGCGCCGTGGGTCGCCGCCAGCGTGAACGACCCGATGCAGCTCCCCTCCGGAGACGATGTCGAAGCCACTGCCCAACCTCGCGAGCAAGCCGAGTACGGCGAGGTTGGAGCACGCCTTCACCGAGTAGCAGATGAGATGCGGATGGTCGCCGAGTGCCGCATCGAGCACGCGGTAGTGGCGTTCGAAGGTGGCGCGGCTGTACACGTAGGCGGGAGTACCCACTTCCCGGGCGATGCGTGAGAGTGGAACCTCCTCGGCATGGAGTGCGCCGCCCTCGTACCGAAAGTGATGCATCAGGGTGTGCCCCTCTCTGACGCCGCGTCTGGACGGGCCGCCCCGCGTCCTGCCTCCTCCGCGGCCGGCCCAGCCGACTCGCGGTCCTTCTCGTGATCCCCAGCGTCACCAGGCGGCGCCTCGGCGGCGGGCCGCGCCTCCGGCGGCGCTTCGGGGGCCGGCCGAGGCGGGCGCTTCACGCCGCACCCGGCGACCGTCGAAAGGGCGAGGAGCCCAGCGAGCCGGCGCATCGCACCGGGAAGGCGAGGGATCATCGGCCCAGCCTCCGCTTCCACCGTGCGACTTCGGCCCGCACCCGTCGGGGCGCCGGTCCCCCGACGACGTCCCGTGTCCGAACGCTCCGGATGGGATCGAGCCGCGGCCGAACGGAGGGGTTCAGCTTCGGATGCGCCGCTGCGAGCCGTGCGTCGGAAAGCTCGTGAAGCTCGATGCCCTGGCGTACACATTCGGCCACCAGCTCACCGACCACCCGGTGGGCCTCGCGGAAGGGCACGCCCTGCTCGACGAGCCAGTCGGCCAGGTCCGTCGCGGTGAGGAAGCCACCCTCGAGCGCCTGCCGCATCCGTGCCGCGTCGAAGTCCGCCGTTTCGATGAGACCGGCCATCGCCTGGAACGAATCCCGCGCCGTGTCCAAGGAGTCGAAGAGCGGTTCCTTGTCCTCCTGCAGATCCTTGTTGTAGGCGAGCGGCAGGCCCTTGACCACGGTCAAGAGGGCCATGAGGTTTCCATAGGCGCGGCCGCACTTTCCCCGCACCAGCTCGGCCACATCCGGATTCTTCTTCTGGGGCATGATCGAGCTGCCGGTGCAGTACGCATCGTCCAGATGGACGAAGCCGAACTCGGTGGACGCCCACAGGACGATCTCCTCCGCGAGGCGGGAGAGGTGGCTCATCGCGATGGCTACGGCCGCGGCGACCTCCACGACGTGATCCCGTGCAGCCACCGCGTCCATGGAATTGTGCGTCACCCCTCCAAAGCCCAGCGCCCGCGCCACCTGCCGCCGGTCGATGGGAAAGGGGGTGGCGGCGAGCGCCCCACTGCCGAGGGGAGAGCGGTTCATCCGACGAGCCGAATCGTCGAGCCGGCCTCGGTCCCGCTCGAAGGCCTCCACGTGGGCCAGCAGGTGGTGCCCCAGCGTGACCGGCTGTGCCCGTTGGAGGTGCGTGTAGCCGGGAAGGACCGTCTCCACGTGCCGCTCCGCCTGCCCCACGAGGGCCGTCATGAGGGCCGTGATGGCGCTTCGGAGCTCGGGGATCCCCCGGCGCAAGAGATAGAGCCGGATGTCCGTCGCCACCTGATCGTTCCGCGAGCGGGCCGTGTGGAGCCGCTTGCCATCCTCTCCGATGCGCTCGGTGAGTGCGTGCTCGAGGTGCATGTGCACGTCCTCGAGTGACTCGTCGAGGGGAATGCGCCCCGCCTCGAAGTCGGCGAGCACCCGAGGCAGCTCGCGGAGGATCCGTCGCACCGCCCGCTTCGGTAGGATACCCCGGTCACCCAACATACGCGCGTGGGCGAGAGAGGCCGCCACGTCCTCGGGCGCGAGACGCTGATCGAAGTGAATGGACGCGTTCAGCCGGGCCACGAGCGCATCGAGCGCCGCACCGAAACGCCCCCGGAGCAAGTCTTTCCTGCGCCGACCCAAGTGACGATCAGAACTCGATGGCGAAGTGGCCCTGCACCGTCTGCGCAATCTCGGGCGACACGCCATTCTGCAGCGCCAGCCCGGGCAGCGGGAAGAGGATCCCGTACTGCAGCTTGGCGACGAAGCCGTCGGAGCTACGGTAGCGCACCGTTCCGTCCAGCTCTACGCCCAAGTCGTTCGCGAGGCCCGGAGCACTCTCGGCAAAGATGGTGCGGCTGTAGATCGCCTGCACGTCGAAGCCGAAGGCGTGCGTGAGATCGTAGCTGACGGTGGGCTTCAGATAGAGGGCATCGGTGACCTGACCGAAGATCTCGCGCCAGAGGATGAGGTCCACGTGGTAGTCGGGATCGAACTTGAAGTTGTTGATGTCCCGATCGATCTGTCCCACCGCGGGGTCGATGTTGAATTGCTTCCCATCGATGGAGCCCGCCTCGGGGTATTGGGAGGCGCCACCGGGCGTCGCGACGATGCCCATACCGGGCGCTGCATCCCCAGAGGCGAAGCCCAGCTCCAAGCCCACCCGGAGCTTGTCCTGCACCGCCTTGTACTCGCTCTGCACCACCGCCCCAAACTGCTGGATGCTGATCGAGTTGTCACTGCCAGGATCGGGATCGGAGAGGAGGTCCGCATTCTCGATACGCCCGAGAATCGCCACTGCCTCCGCTTCGACGCGTAGCTTGCCCGCGTTCACCCGGACCCACAGGTCGGGAATGTAGGCGACGGCACCACGCTCCACGAAGTCCGACCGGCTCTTCTCCGTTCCGTTGTAGATACCGGGGACCTTCACGTCGACGTTCTGCACCCGCAGCACGTTGTAGACCCCGTAGTTGAGCACCGTCTCACCCTCGAGGAGCCGCTTCTCGATGTCCTCCTGGTTGTCGCGCCGTGCCACAGCCAGGATGTACTGCTGCACGTCGTCCCGCTGCTCGAGGTCGAATGCCTGGCCCTGGTAGCGGTCGCGCTGCTGGAAGAGGTAGCCGGTGGCGGGCGTGTCGATGGCCGGTACGACATAGTGGCCGGCGATCTTGGTCACGAACATCAGGCGGTCGACGTGGTCGCCATAGTCACAGTCGAGGCAATTGCCGTCGTTGGCCAGCACGCCGAGGCCCCAATGGGATCCCATCCGCCCGAAGCGCAAGAGGCCGATCGGGGTGAGCACCTCGCCCCAGATGCGCTTGACGGAGATGGAATCGAAGGCGGCGTTCTGTCCTGCGATGGGCTCTACGCTGGTACCCGTAAAGGCAAGGAGGGGGGTGTTCTGCGTCGCCAGGTTGAGCGGGAAGGCGTCCGGCGTCTGCCCCCACACCAGGTTGTCGAGCACATCGACGGTCATCTTGATCTTGATGTCCTCGCTGACGTTCAGCGTCGGCGCGAGGCGCAGCCGCTGGTTCGCCGAGGCCAGGGTGTCCGAGCCATCCGGATTCCAACCGGGCCGAGGGAAGAGGGGCCGTCCATTGATGTCCTCGCCGGCGTTGAGATCGAAGTTGACGAACGCGTCGCCCCGCATCCGGAAGTACCCGTCGAGCTCGAAGAGTTCGAGCTTCGGCGCCTCCTCGACCTCGAACTCATCCGGCTCCCATTCCTGCGCGGCAAGCGAGGCCGCCACCGCGGCCCGCACCTCGGCCCGCACCCGAGCCCGCTCCGCCTCGAGCGCCTTCTGCATCTCGGCGCGCAGCTCGGCGCGGAGCGACTCTCGGAGCGCTTCGGGTGAGGGCGGCGACGACCCTGCCTCCTTGGTCTGCGTCCCCGCGCCCTCGCCGGCCGCCGTCTCGCCCGCTGCCTCACGCGCAGCGTCCGCCTGCGCCGACGCCGCGCCCCGGTCGGCCTCCGCGTCGCTCGGGCGGGCAGCTGCTTCGCCGGCGCCGCTCTCGGCGGCCGCACCGGGCTCCGCCGCCTGCCCTTCCTGCCTGGAGCCATCCGCCGCCTCCTGCCCATGTGCCGCGAGCGGCCCGGCGAGGAGAACCACGAGCACGAGGGTCCAACGCTTGCGCTTCCAGATCATCTGCACTCCTCTCCCATTCCCGGTCGTCGGCGGGTTGTAGCCTCTGCCCCCGTGGGGGTCAAAGGGTTCGGCCGCGGCCCGACACGGCCCCCAGGCGCCGCTAGTGGAGCTTTGGCCCTTCGCGCTACCATCCCTCCCATGCGGGCACGCCGTCTCATCCTTGCCCTCACCGTGGCGGGTCTGGCGTCCCTTCCCGCCTGTCCGGGTCCCCGGACAGTGCAGACCGCAATCCTCTTGCAG
>CAYYHA010000087.1:0-14674 GCA_964471535.1 uncultured Myxococcia bacterium
GCGGCGGTGCAGTTCCGTGCTTTCGTCAAGGAGTTCCCCAAGAGCAAGTACGCGGATACGGCGCTCTACAACGCCATGATCATCTTCGACAAGGCGAAGGAGCTGGACAAGGCCATTGCCGTCGGCGAGCAGCTCCTGAAGAACTACAAGGACAGCGACCTGGTGCCGCTGGTTATTCAGGCGCTGGGCAGCGCCTACGAGCGCATCGCTGATTACGAGAAGGCGGCTCGCTACTACGAGCTCTTTGCGCAGCGCTACCTCGACAAGAAGGGGAAGGACTACAAGGCACTAAGCAAGGAGCGTAAGGAGCAGGTGGACAAGACGCTTGCGGACAATCTCTTCAACGCAGCTCTTTGGTACGAGGGGATCGGCAAGTATGGGAAGGCGATCGACCTCTACCTGAAGTATATCGAGAACTTCGAGAAACGAGAGGACGTACCCGACATTCTCTACAACGTCGCGACCATCTACGAGCGACAGAAGAAATGGGACAAAGCTGCGGAGACCTATGACAGCCTGGTGAAGCGCTTTAGCCGCCGGATGAAGCCATGGCAGGTGGTCCGGGCTCGCTACAAGCAGGCGAAGGCCTACGAGAAGCTCGGGAAGGAGAAGGAGGCGAAGGGCATCTACGAGAACCTCGTCAAGCTCTATGCAAAGCTTCCCGAGAAAGGAAAGCAAGAGCCCATTGTCAAGGATGCGGTGGCCAACGCGGCGTTCGTCCTGCTCGAGCCCGAGTTCGAGGAGTACCGGAACATCAAGCTCGATACCGTCAAACAGAAGGAGCTGCAGAAGCGTCTGTCGAAGAAGACCCAGCAGCTTGCGGATCTGGAGAAGAAGTACACCGACGTGATCGCCTATGGTTCGGGTGACTGGGCGATCGCGGCGTTGACGCGGATCGGTCTCGGCTATCAGGATTTCGCACGTTCGCTCCTCGACGCGCCGATTCCGCCGGGATTGGATGCCGACCAGGAAGAGCTGTATCGCTCGATTCTCGAGGAGAAGGCGTTCCCGCTCGAAGAGAAGGCCATCGAGGCGCTCGAGAAGGCGTTGGAGAAGAGCTATGAGCTCGGCATCTACAACGACTGGACGCTGAAGGCTCAGGAAGTGATGTTGGCGTTCCGGCCGAACGCCTTCGGCGAAATCCACGAGGTGCCGTTCCGCGGCAGCGAGTTCTTCATCACCGGAGACAAGGCAGTGGCGCTGGGAGAGACGCCGAAGCTGGTCGCGCCCAAGCCGAAGACTCCACCCGAGAAGGAGGCGGGGTCGAAGGCTGCGTCCGAGCCGTCGAAGGCAGAGTCAGACGAGAAGGCGGCGGGCTCCGCGGAGACGACGCAGGCCGAACCGCCATCGAGTGAAGAGGCCGCCACGTCCAGGAGGGCGTCATGATGAGGCGAATCGTCGTGGTCCTAGGAACGCTTGCTCTCATGGCGGCGGCCTGCGGGCCCGCAAAGGAGCAGGTCAAGAAGGAGAAGATGCCGGTTGCGGTGAAGCCAAAGGAGCCTAGCCCCGAGGAATACTTCGCCCAAGGAGTGGCGGCGCTGGACCAGGGCGACTATGCCACCGCCCGTGTGAAGTTCGAGAAGGCGCTTGCCAAATCACCGGATCTCACAGAAGCGCGTTACAACCTGGGCCTCACCCTGCAGCGCCTCGGCGAGTTCGAGGAAGCGGCGAAGGCCTATGAACAGGTCCTCGAGGAGAAGCCGGACCACATCCCCGCGGCCCTCAACCTGGCCAAGATTCGCCGCGACCAAGAGCGCTTTGCCGACGGGATCAAGGTCTTGGAGCCGCTGCGCAAGCGGCACCCCTACCACGGGCCGCTCCTCAACGACCTGGCGGTGCTCTATCGGCTGAACAAGCAGTTCAAGAAGGCAGAAGCGACGCTGCGTACCTTGCTTTCTCGGGATCCCGACAACTTGGACGCACACAAGAACCTGGCGCTCATCTACTACGACCAGGGCAAGTATCGACTGGCCGAGTTCATCATGGGCACGGCGCGGCAGCGGAACGAGAACGACCCGGGCATCTACAACAACCTGGGCATGATCGCGATGCAGAACGGCGATCTGCGTGTCGCGCTCGCTCAATTCAAGAAGGCTGTGGCGCTCGACCCGAACTTCACTGCAGCCCACATGAACATCGGAGCAATCGCGCTGCGCTATCGAGACTATGGGAATGCCGCCAAGGCCTTCGAGAAGGCGGTGTCCCTCGATCCGACGAACTGGGAAGCACACCTCTACCGCGCCCTCGCCCTCGAGGGCGGGCAAAAGGCGGACGAGGCGGCGAAGGAGTACGCCGAAGTCCTGAAGCTTCGGCCAGACTACCCGATGGCAGTCTTCGGTCTGTGCAAGACCCTGCAGAACAGCCAGCCCCAGGAGGCGAAGCGCTACTGCAACACCTTCATCAGTATGAAGGGCGTCGCCGAGAAGCACGTCAACGACGCGAAGATGCGCATCCAGTCCATCGACATGCTCCTGAAGATCAAGGCGCAGCAGCAGCAGCAGCAGGAGCAACCGGCGCCGGCGCAGGACGAGGCCAAGCCGCAGCCAGAGTCGGCCCAGCCGCCCGCGGAGGAGGCGAGCGAGCCCGCACCTGCCTCCGAGGCCGGGGACGGTGGCGTGGCTGCCGCTCCAGAGACCTCGTGATTTCAGGGGGTTGAGATAGATCGTTGCCGTCGGAACCTCGGCAGCTCCGCGGGGTCTGTCGATGTAAGCCCGGCGGCCACATCTCCCCACGGCTGGGGTGCTATACAGGTGCCCGCCACCCGATCGCACAGGAGCCTGCCATGAAGACGCTTCGACTCCTTCTTCTCGTCGCGGTTGCCACCGCGCTGTCCGTGGGTTTCGGGTCCGTCGCCCGCGCGCAGAGCGAGCCGGATACCATCCAGTACAAGAAGAAGACGGTCATCGACTTCAACGATGTGACCCTCGAGGGTGAGCTGACCAAGCCGGAGGGCGCCTACGTGCTCAACCGGAAGCGCACGAAGTTCAGCAGCCTCATCAAGCTCCGGGGGGACTTCCTTCGCGAGCTCCAGACCTCCGTAGACAACCTCTAGTGCCTCTAGTGCAGGCAGACCCGGCCGCGGCGTCCTGCTGTCCGCCGTGCCCTGCCAGGAGGCTTCGTCGCCGACACGGCTCGTGAGCGCGCGGGCAGAGCCGAGTGAGCAGGGCAAGGAAAGTGAGTACGGCAGGGCGTGCAGGGCACGGTCGGCACAGCGAAGAGAGCGCCAGTAGACAAGCACAGCGCAGGGAAACAATCAGCGCAGGTACACAAGCATGGCATCGACGTTGAAACTCACGGTCATCGGAAGCGACGGCTCGATCGAGGAGCTGTCGTTCAACCAGGACAGCATCATCCTCGGATCGGGGGCCTCGGCCAACGTCCAGCTCGACGACGAGAAGGTGAGCAGCATCCACGCCATGCTGAAGGTCGAGGGCGATGCCGTTCGGGTCATCGATCTGGGCTCCGAGACGGGGACGCGGGTCGGCGGGAAGGAAGTCCGTGAGCAGGAACTCGGCAGTGGGGACACGATCGAACTCGGGCGCTGCAAGGTGCGGGTCACCTATGGGGATGGCGAGGCCGCCTCGGCCCCTGCTTCTTCTGGGAGCGACGAGGAGGAGCGACAGGACGAGCCCTCGGCGGCGGCGCAGCCGGCAGAGGCCACGAAGGTGGAGCGCAAGCCCAAACCGAAGTCGAAGCAGGTGAAAAAGAAGTCGGGCGGGCGGCCCCGTGCGGAGACCGCAGCGGTTGCGCCCGTAGGGGATGCCACCGAGGTGGTGAAGGCGTTGCAGCCAGAGGGGAATGCCATCGACCTCTTTGCCGAGGATGTGCCCCCAGAGGAGCGTCCCCTTCCCGACAGTAAGCTCCTCGAGGTGGTGATGGTGTGGTCGGGGACCATCATCGGTGTGGGGCATTATGCCGATGACGACAAGCACAAGGCCGTCACCATCGGTGATGATCCGAAGAATGACTTCAACATCTCTGCCGACGAGATCCCGGCCTCGGTGTTCCCACTCCTGCGCAAGGAGGGAGACAGCTGGGTTCTGATCGTCGGCGAAGAGATGTCGCTGCGCGTTCGGGACGGCGACGGGAAGGTAAAGACGCTCGAAGAACTCAAGGCCGAAGGTCGGGCGACCCGTGCCGACACGGAGTTCAAGGCGTACGCCTACAAGCTGTCGCTCCTCGATCAGGCGGTGATCCACATCGGTGACACGGCATTCGTCGTGCGCTTCGTCCGCCCGAGCAAGCGGATTGTCACCAACGTCTGGGAGACCATCGACTTCTACTTCACGAAGGTGCTCTCGACCTCCTTCGTCGCGCATGCGGTGTTTATCGCAGCCCTGATCATGACCCCCATCGACACCGAGCAGCTGTCGGAGGACCTCTTCACCAACCCGAACCGCTTCGCAAAGATCATCCTCACGCCCGAGAAGCAAGAGAAGCACAAGTTCAGGGATCTCTCCGGCGTGCAGGAAGGTGCGAAAGCCAAGAAGGAAGAGGGGAAGTTCGGCAAGAAGGAGGCGGTCAAGAAAGAGGCTGCTCCCTCGAAGAAGGGCGCCCCCATCGTGGACGTGAACAAGCGCGAGGAGGATCGGAAGAAGGTAATGAACTCGGGCCTCCTCGCCGCGTTGAACGCACCCGATGACGGGGCCGCCTCGAACGTCTTCGGCCCAGGCGGTCTCGGAACGGGCATCAACAATGCGCTCGGCGGCGTGAACGGCGCGGCTGGCATGGGAGATGCGCACGGTGTCGGCGGCCTTGGCGCCCGCGGAACCGGCCCCGGCGGCGGCGGCACCGCGTTGGGTATCGGTGGACTGGGAACCAAGGGTGGTGGCCGCGGCCGCGGCGGCTACGGCGCGGTCGACCTCGGGGGCCGGGGCAAGGGGCGGACCCGGATCAGCCCGGGCAAGACCATCGTGATGGGTGGCCTGGACAAGGAGGTCATCGCACGTGTGGTGCGCCGGCACCAGAACGAGATCAAGTACTGCTACGAGCGTGAGCTGCAGAAGGACCCGAACCTCTACGGGAAGGTCGCAGTGCAGTGGGTGATCGACGGCTCCGGCGCGGTTGCGCAAGCCTCCATTGCCCAGAGCACGATGGGCAACGCGAACGTGGAGAACTGCATCCTCACCCGGGTCCGTCGGTGGAAGTTCCCGCAGCCCAAGGGTGGGGGCATCGTACAGGTCACCTATCCCTGGATCTTCAAGCCCAGCGGCTGAGCACTCGGCAGCAAACGGGATCCTGCCGTCCACGTGATGGCTCCGGTTGGCCTCCGATGGGAGCCAGCTCAAAGCTGTGGCCGAAGCGCTTGGCGCCGCGTTAGAGGCTGGCAGGAGCGAACGATGGGCGATGGGGGGACGACATGGCAAGAGTCTGCCGCCGGTGCGCCGTTTGTGCATGCGGCGCCTGGCTGTCCTCCGAATGGTGGGTGCTCAAGTGGGGTGCGCTACGGCCTCGACTGGCAGGCAATGGAGACGGGGCCGAAGCGTGCAGCGCGCAGGCGGGGGGGACGCGGAAAGAGGAGATCGGCAGGACCATGGATCGTCCCGCGTGCGAGGTTCCCGGCTCTCGACAAGCGCGACGAAGTGCGCTTGGATGCGCCGGCAAACTAGGCGGCCGGCGCCCATCTCGGCGTTGGCAGGAGCCGCCATGCCATCCACATCGCGGGATGGCCCCCCACCATGAGGAACCGATCCCACGGTTGAACCCATCTTCTGTCGTTGAGAGGCTCCACTCGATGCGAAACATCATCTTGCTGCCCCTGCTCACCCTCGCGGTTACCCTCGCGCTGCCCGTCCACGCGCAAGTCGCGGGAGAGGGTGACAAGACGCCCGAGCGGATCGAAGTGCCACCGCTCGGTGTGATGCCAGAGCTCGAGCGGGGTCTCTTCGTCACCTTGGATGCGGGCATCTTCTTCACGCTGAACAGCGGCGCGCCGGAAGGCGTGCGCAAGGTCTCCAACGCGCAGCCCCTTCTTGGCGTGGGCCTCGGCTACGACATCACGGAAAACATCGTTGCCGGCGCCAGCTTCACCCTTGGGAACTCCGCTGGAACCTGCTACAGCGTCGACCCCGCGACCCTCGCCTGCAGCGGTGCAGAGAGCTTCTCGGTCGTTCACGTGAACGCCTACGGGGGCTATCTCCATGGACTCACACACCAGTGGTATCTCGGCGGCAAGCTCTTTGGCGGGCTCGCTCTGCTCACGCCCGAGCCGTCGGTGCCGGCAGGGGACTCAGGCGAGGGGCTGGCGATGGGCTTCAATGCCGGTGTGCTCTTGAGCACCGAGTTCCACACGCATCTTCATCACTTCGTCGTCGGACTCGACATCGGAGGCGAGTTTGTCTCGGGAGCCGGGGTCGGCTTTCCCGGGGTGCTCATCTATCCGCGGCTGAAGTACGTGTTCTAAGGGGGCATCCCCGAAGGCCCCGACCTGCTCCCGGCGCTACGCGGCGGAAGCAGTCCGACCCCGAAGGTCCCACACCGGCGGCCTGCCCACTGCGTGAAAATGGCTGTGGAACCCGATCGCCTCCGGAACGTTGGAATCGTCGCCCACGTGGACCATGGGAAGACGACCCTCGTCGACCACATGCTGCGTCAGGCCGGTGTCTTCCGCGAGGGCGCGGTCGTAGAGGAACGCATCCTCGATTGCGTCGACCAGGAGCGGGAACGCGGGATCACCATCCTGGCAAAGAACGCCTCGGTCCGCTGGCAGGGTTGGAAGATCAACCTCGTCGACACGCCGGGTCACGCCGATTTTGGCGGCGAGGTCGAGCGTTCCCTGCGCCTCGTGGACGGGGTGCTCCTCTTGGTGGATGCTGCCGAGGGCCCGCTTCCTCAGACACGCTTCGTCCTCTCGAAGGTGATGGACCTGGGCCTGCCATCCATCGTGGTCATCAACAAGGTCGACCGGAAGGACGCACGGGCCACGCAGGTTCTCGACGAGGTCTATGACCTCTATATCGATCTAGGGGCGAGCGACGCGCAGATAGAGTTCCCCGTACTCTACGCCGTGGCGCGGGAGGGGAAGGCTGACTGGGATCCGGACGCGGCGCGAACGGGAACCCGCGGTCTCGCACCGCTCTTCGAAGCCATCGTGGAGCACTTGCCTGCACCGCGGGTGGAGCCCGCCGGGGACCTCGCCCTTCTGGTCGCGAATCTCGACCACGACGACTATGTGGGGCGCCTCGCCATCGGGCGTGTCGAGTCGGGCCGAATCGATGCGGGGAGTCCGGTCGTCGTTTGGGGTGCCGATGGAGCCCGCCGATCCGCGCGAGTCGGAGAGCTGTATACCTTCGAGGGGATGGACCGCCGCTCGGTCTCGACGGCGCCGGCAGGGGAACTCGTCGCGGTTAGCGGCTTGAAGGAGGTCGCCATCGGCGACACCGTCTCCGCGCCTCATGCCGCTCGAGCGTTGCCGCGCGTCCGTGTGGACCCACCGACACTTGCGATGGTCTTTCGTGCCAACGACGGGCCCTTCGCCGGGCGGGAGGGCACGTACGTCACCTCGCGGCAACTGCGCGAGCGTCTGTTCCGTGAGGCCTACCGGAACGTGGCCATCGAGGTCGAGGAAGGCGAGGAGCCCGACGCCTTTCGCGTGTGCGGCCGGGGAGAACTCCAACTCGCGGTGCTCATCGAATCCATGCGCCGCGAGGGGTATGAAATGACGGTTTCGAACCCGGAGCCGCTCTTGCAGGAGCGCCAGGGAGAGATCTACGAACCCTACGAGTGCATCGTTTGCGACCTGCCCGAGATCTATGTCGGAGCGGTCACTCAGATCCTCGGTCCTCGCCGGGGCGTCCTGCAAGCGCTCCACCCCGCCGGCTCGGGGAGGGTCAGGGTCACCTGGCGGGTTCCCTCGCGCGGGCTCATCGGCCTGCGCCCGCTCTTTCTCACCGAGACGCGGGGGGAGGGGATCCTCCACGCTCACTTCGACGGCTACGATCGGTGGGCCGGGGAGATCACCCACCGGAGTAGCGGAGCGCTCGTGGCCGATCGTGAGGGTGAGGCGGTGGCCTACGCCCTGTTCAACCTTCAGGATCGGGGCACGCTCTTCATCGCCCCCGGCACGCCCGTCTACACCGGCATGGTCGTGGGTGAACACGCGCGCAGCAATGACCTGGACGTCAACGTCTGCCGGACGAAGAAGCTCACCAACATCCGTGCAGCAGGGAAGGATGAGAACGTCGTCTTGACGCCTCCGCGGGAGATGGGGCTCGAGGCGGCGATCGAGTGGATCCGATTCGATGAGCTGGTCGAAGCAACCCCGGAAGCAATCCGAATCCGCAAACGGTTGCTCGACCCGCAGGCACGCCACCGGGCGGCCCGCGACCGAAAGCTCACAGCGCGGCGCGGCGGCCACGCCATCAGCGACGGTCGCGCTGGCGTCGCCCACAGATCGCCCTCGGCAGGCCACACCGAGGCGAGGGCCTACATGAGATAGCCGATCCGCCGTGCTTGACGGTCGACCTGTTGCCGCGGGCCCACCACCCGCATGTCCCGGAGCGCATGGAGCAGTGCGCGGGCCGCGTGCGGCTGCAGGTCAGAGAGCGCAAGGAGATCCGCGACGCTCTTGGTCCCATCGATCTGCGCCAGAAGCTGCGCCTCCTCCCCACTGAGGAGGAGGCTTTCCACGGGGATGGCGGGCGCTGGATGCGGCGCGAGGTAGAGGTCATCGGGGAGCTCGGCCTCGAGCAGCGCATCGGACACGGCCCGGCGTGTCCCCTCGAGGATGAGCTCACCCAGCGGCAGGTCGAGGTGTATGGGTTCGGCCCGGCTCGCCGCTGTGTCGATGGCGAAGGTCCCCTCCCGCCAGTCGAAGCAGCCCCACAGTGTCTGACGAACCTGATCCAAGACGAGTTCGCGTAGCGAGCTGCGGTCGAAGAGCCCCGCCTCGATGAGCACCTCGCCGACGCGGCGGCCCTGCTCCTGGGCGAGCCGGAAGGCAGCTTCTGCGTCCTCTTGCGTCAGCCGCCCCGCGTTGGCGGCGAAGGTGAGGAGGCGGTCCGTGGCGAGATTCGAGGCGGCGAAGATGGGGTGTCCCTCCCGGATGTAGACGATCTTCCGCACCTTCCCGCGCTGCAGGCGCAACGCGCCGGAGGTCTTCGCCTCGTAGTAGGCGACGAGGAGGCGGGGCACCGTCGTCTGGCCGAGGTTGCCTTCGGCCGGCGTCTCGCGCTGGGCTCCCGCTTCCCGCGGATCGGGGCTGGAAGGCGGGGTTACGGATACGGTCGCAGGAACGAAGGGATCGAGAGCACTCGGCGCTTCGGCTTGCGGTCCGCCAACCTCGATGAGGTCCTCCACGAAGCCCATCTGGCGGCGCATGCGAGCGGCGGGGCCTTCGGAGGGAGCCTGCGCCTGAGGCGAGAGGATGTCCGCACCGGTAGGGTCGACGACCTCGAGTCGAGCGGGATCGGCGTCGGAGCGGTGCGAGGGGGTTGACTTCGGCGCTTGCCATCCGATGAGGCGGGTGACGGTGTCGAGCACCTCCTGGGTGGAGAACGGCTTCTCGAAGAAGGCCGCAGCTCCGTGCTCCTCCTCGGCCTCGCGGCGGTACGCCTCGCCCCGAAACACCCCGGTGACGACCACGACGGGCACACCGCGGGCGGAGAGTTCGAGGACCAGCTCCGATCCCATGAGGTCCGGCAGCACGAGGTCGACGATCGCGGCCTCCGGCTCGTCCTCCTCCAGGAACGCATGCGCGTCCTCCCCCGTGTGGAAGAGGAGGGTGCGCATGCCCGCTGCCTCGATCGCAGCACCCAAGAGCTGCGCCAGCTCCCGCTGGTCTTCGACCACCATGATCCGGGGCGGACCGGCCATCTCTCCCACTTAATCCTGAAGCGTGGGGTCCGGTCCAGACGCCGGCCCACCCAGGATCGCGCGTGCGAGAGGAATACGCGCCGTGGGGTCGAGGCCGCGGGAGCGGCACCAGAGGATGTTTACTGCCGCGAGTTGGCGGTTCAGGTGGTCTAGGTTGAGGATCGCATCGCCACCGGGCGGGCCCGCTTCGAAATTGAGCTGGCAGACGGTGTACTCGGGATGCGGGCCGTCCCCGCGGACGAGCATGGGCAGGCCCTGGGCGCGACAGAGCAGCGGCCGCGCGGAGTAGATGGTGCAGCGCTCGTCGATGAGGAGCGGGCAGGGGCCGCCCGAACGATCGAGCATCGGCAGGCTGCTGCGGGCCCGTGCACGGGCCTCCACCTCCTCCCGGAGCCGCTCTGGAAGGGCCCGCACCGCCGCATGCACGTACCCTGCCTCGATGGGGCTCACCGTCAGGTGGACCTGGCAGCAGGGGGTGCAGCGGGGCGCGCACTGCACTTCGGCCCCATGGGCGGCACGCACCCGTGAGAAGAACGCGTCCACCCGGCGCCGAATATGGGCGTAGGCCTCCTCGAGATCGAGCGGTCGTTTTTTTGACGGCGGATCCACGCCTCGTACCATCGATGTGGGTCAACGGAGCCCGGGGGCGACGGCCGTCACCCCCATCGCACACGGAGGAAGCCCATGGAGAAGCGGAAGACCCCTCGCGTACCCCTGAACGTGTACCTGAACAAGATCGTGCGGGACGAAGTGTACATGGTCCGGGCCCGTGACATCTCGGTAGACGGAATCTGGCTGACGAACTTGATCGAGCCAGAGATGGCCGGTGAGAAGGTCCACCTCGAGTTCACCTTGCCCGACTGCGACGAGGTGATCTGGGCCGCCGGGGAGATCGTCCGTCGCAATCGGCTGGGCGAGCCGGAGGGGTGGGGGATCCGCTTCACCGCCATGCCGTCGAGCAGTCGCGAACTCATCGCTCTCTACGTGGCCGCGAACCTGGATTGGGATGCGCAGAGTGAGGAGCGAGCCTCGGTGGAGGTCGACGCGGCCGCCGCTGCGGTGGCGGCGTAAGGCCCGGGCGCTCCCTCCTGCTAGGCTGGCGGCGTGCGCACCCCCCGTTGCCGGATCCCGCCGTCGCCTCGCCTGCTCGGGGCCCTTGCCACCGCAGCGCTCCTCGCCTGCGGCCCGGCAGAGGTGCCGGATCCCATCTATCTGGTCGTCGATTGGCAGGGGCAGGAGCCTCCGGCCCTGCGGGCTGCAGCACATCCGGAGCTAACACAGCAGCCACTCACCGGTCTCGGGGTGCGCGTCTTTGCAGGCGGACGGTTCCGCTACGACCCGGCCGGGGGGCCCTACGCAGACCGCGCGGCGCTGCGTGCAGCGGTGGTGGTCGCGGAAGGCGAACCGCTCCACCTCGATCTGCGGCCTACCCAATTTGGAGGCGTGCGGCTCTTCGCCCCGGGGGACGCACGCACTCTCCTCGGGCTCTCCGCCTGGCACCACCTCGTGGGTGCGCGGCGCTTCCTTCGGGAGCGTGGAGGCGACGAGCGAGGCTGTCTCGATGCACTCGACCTCTACCTCTCCGCCCCGATCGAGACGCCGGAGGGAACGGTCCCAAGCTCGATGGCCTGGTACGGTGCCGTGCCGGCGTTCGTTGCCACGCCCTATGTGGAGGACGGCGTTCCGCCGGCTGCGAACCCAGGTATCGTTGCCCACGAGCTGACCCATGCCCTCGTCTTCTGCCACCTCGATGGTGGGGATCCTGTGCGCGCGAGCCGTCCCCTGCACCCGGAGTTCGCCCGGTGGAGCGGCATCTGGCTCGAGGGGATCGCCGACTACGTGGGCGCCGCGTACAGCGGTGACGCCCGCTTCCTCCGGTGGAGCCTCCCTGCCCTCGATGAGGGCCGCCGCCTCGATCGCCGCCGGAGGTGGCCGCCGGCAGACCCCGCGGATCCCTACGCAGGCGCCGCGATCCTCTCGGCAGCCCTGTGGTCGCTTCGCGGGGAGATCGATCCTGTAGACGTGGATGAGGCCGTGCTGCGGTCGGTCGACGCGGCGCAGGCGTGGTGGGATGCGGAGGAGGTGGGAACGCCGCGCACCTGGCTACAGCCGGTGGTGGAGGCTCTGGTGGCTCGGGGCTACGCCGCGAGCGTGGTGTGTGGGGCGCTGGGCCGTTCCTTCGACGCCACGGACGTTGCAACCCAGTGCGCGGAGCGCGGCCCGTGAGTTGCCTCCTCCTACTCCTGGCCACGCTCGCCGCGTCGGGCGCTGAGCCGTCTGCTGGCCTCCACCCCGCGCTGCATGGCGGTCTCTCGGTGCTTGCCTATCCCGCCGACGGTGCGCTCCGGCCGAGTGTGGGGCCGGCCCTGGCCGGAACGGTGGCCTGGCGAGGCGTCTCCTTCGGACTGGAGAGCGCCCTCGGCGGAGGCGGATGGCGGTCGGAGGGGATCGAGGTCGCAGTCTGGCGCGTGGAGGTGTGGGGGCAGCTCGGCTACGCCCGCGCCCTGGGGCCCCATCTCTATTTCGGTGTAGCTGGGGTCTTCGGCGGGCTGTGGAACCACGCGCGCCTCCGGGTGGCCGGGGCCGAGGGAGGCGGCTGGCGGGCGGATCTCGCCTACGGTGCGAGGCTGACGGCTGCCTTGTTCTGGGGCGCGCCGCTCGGGTTAAGCTTGGAGCTGCGTGGGCTCGTGGCGGGGGGTCGATTGGGGCTGGGATCGGCGCTCTTTCTCGTGTGGCGTCCCACGGGCTCGGCAGGGTGAATGGAGTGGGGATCCGAGCGTCGGAGCGTGGGATGCCGAAGGCGTGGTGCGGCGGCGCGGGTGCGACGCCGCCGGCGGGCCGGTGAGAGAACGGGACGTCGCGACCGGTTGCGGGCGCGATCGCCAAGACGAAGAGCTCGTGATAGCAATCACAGCGAAAAACAGGGAATCTACGAAGATTCGGATGCGGCGGAAGTGATCGGTACCTTGGCTCGATTCCAGGAGAGTGGCTCCATGCACACTGGGCTTTTGTCGATGATCGACGGGCGAACGAGGTGTGTCCTCGCTTGTCTCTGTGCGGCGGCCGTCGTCTCGGGTGCCGCGGCGGAAGATACGAAGAAGAAAGGGATCGATTGGGAGGCCGGCGTGGTGCGGGCGACGGGCTCGGGAGCGCCCGATCTCAACGCCCCGAACATCGCCGTCGCCCGCCTCGGTGCCGAGCGGGCGGCAAAGCTCGACGCGATGCGGAACATCCTCGAGACGCTGAAGGGGGTGCAGGTCACTGCGGGCTCCACCGTCGGCGGCATCATGGAGAGCGACTCGCGGGTCAAGGCCGAGATCCAGGGAATCGTGCGCAACTTCAAGATCGTCGACACCCGCTACTACTCGGACGGCGGCGTGGAGGTCGACGTGGAGATGAAGCTCGACGGGAAGCTGACGCGTCTCCTGATGCCTCCGGTCGAGAAGAAGAAGGTCCCCACGGGGGGCGCCAAGAAGTGGACCTCGCTCATCATCGATGCGCGGGGACAGGAAGCCAGTCCGGTGGTGGTGCCGTCGGTGGTCGACGAGAAGGGCGAAGAGATCTACGGCCCCTCGGTGGTCTCGGACGAGGCGGTCGAGCGCCATGGCATGGTCGCCTACGTGGGCTCGCTCGAGGCGGCAAAGAAAAGCGAGCGTGCGGGAGAAAAGCCGCTGGTGGTCAAGGCGCTGCGGGCCGAGAACGGACGCTTCGTGATCACCAACGCCGACGCGAGCCCGCTGAAGTCGCCCGAAAACGATCTCTCTTTCCTGGCTGAGGGCCGGGTTCTGGTCGTGCTGAATTGACGGCACGGAGCGGAGGAACGATGTCCATGCGTTCGAAGTGGATGCAGAGGGGGAGCCTGGTGCTCCTGTTGGCGTTGTGCTTGCCGTACCTGGCTCGGGCTGCCGAGGAGGTGGAAGCCACTGGAGAGGCTGCCATCGTGGACGGCGACGAGCCCGCTGCGAAGGAAAAGGCACGAAACGCAGCCCTTCGCCTGGCAGTGGAGATGGTCGCCGGGACCATCGTCTCCGGCATCTCCGAGTCCAAGGACTTCATCTCGATCCGGGACGAGGTGACCAGCCAGTCCACCGGCTATGTGGAGGGCTTCCGGATCCTCGAGGAGAAGTGTCAGGACGGCGTGTGCACTTCGCGGATCAAGGCGAAGGTCGCGAAGGAGAGCCTTCGGCACAAACTCGCAAAGCTCGGGCTCCTCTCCCAGAAGGCCGGGTACCCCCGCATCATTGTCCTCGTAGCCGAGGCTATGCCGGGCGGGGAGGCATTAGGTTGGTGGAACGGTGCTGCGGGGCGGACGCAGTTCTTCGAGAACGCGTTCATGGAATACATGAACAAGGTGCCGATTGCGGAGGGCAAGAAGAACGCAAACTGTCTCGATGCGAAGGTAGCGGCGGAAAAGGAGTCCTGCTGGGAGGATGCGCTTCCAGGCTGGCGCCTTCGGTTTGTCGACTACACCTCCCTTGCGGGCCATCCTGCTGTGAAGGCAGCAGCTGGTGAGCATGCTCTTTCTGACGAGCAGGCGCAGCGGATAGCGACTGCTGCGGACGCAGAGATCGCCATCGTCGGGACAGCACTTGCCAATGGGTCGCCTAACCCGTGGGACAAGGGTAAGACGAAGATGCTCACTGCTTCGTACGCGCTCCGAGCGATCGACGCCCGCACGGGCGCTGTACTCGCGTCGTCGAACGGCGCCCACAGTGGAGGGCAGGCGGCAGCTGGGCGAGAAAAGAATACAGCGGCGATTGCGCTGGGTCGAGCAGGACGGCGTGCCGCATTCGAGATGCGGGAACGCCTCGCTGACGCCCTGCAGAAGCGCATGAGCACGGGGAAGTTCCTCACGCTCGAG
>CAYYHA010000088.1:0-14629 GCA_964471535.1 uncultured Myxococcia bacterium
CACTCGGCGACGGCATCGACATCATGTGCGACGCGCACGGCACCTGGAGCGTCGCCGAGGCGAAGCGGTTCTGTCGCGCCGTCGCCGAGTGCGATCTCGCCTGGCTGGAGGACCCGCAGACGGGGCTCGAGGAACTCCTCCGCTTCCTCCTCTCGCCGGCGCGCTCGGGGCTGTGGCTCTCCCGGACGGCGATTGCCCGGGTCGGCTCGGATCTCCCCCGCGGCTTCGGGTCACGGAGCCGGGAACTGAAGAACCTCTTTGCCAGCGCCGCCGACTTCCAGCGGCTGGCAGTGGTGCTCGACGGCCTCGAGGCGGAGCGCGAGGCATGGCGGCAGGCCTACGCCGAAGTGGCGGAAGCGGGGCGGGCCCAGGCGGCCCTCGTCCGGCCCTGGATGCAGCGTCTCGAGGACACGGCGCGGCTGCTCCAGCGAATGCGGGAGGCGGTGTGAGTCTCGGTTCGGCGCTCCTCCGCTATCTTCCTGCCCGCGATCTGAAGGAGATTCGCCTGCGGGATCTGCAGCACGACGTGCTCGCAGGCCTGGCGGTGGCGGTCCTGAGCGTCCCCGCCGGCATCGCCTACGCGCTCATCGCCGGGCTGCCTCCGGCCACCGGCCTCTATGCGGCTGCGGCACCGGCCATCGTCGGCTCGCTCTTCCGCAGCTCACCGCGGGTGATCACCGGACCGACCAATGCCTTGAGTCTCCTGGTGGGCAGCATCGTGGCGACGGTGGTCACCGACGATCCCGTGGCCATGGTGGCGACCCTCACCTTCCTGGTGGGTGTCATCCAGCTCGCCGCCGGCTGGCTCAATCTGGGCGCGGTCGTCGACTACATCTCCGCCCCGGTGCTCCTCGGCTACATCACCGGTGCCGGTGTCCTCATCGTGGTGGGACAGCTGAAGAACCTCACCGGCACCCCTGCGGAGGCGGGGGACGTCCTTACCCGGGTCAGCTCCTGGGCCGCGCACCTGCACGAGATCTCCTGGTGGACCCTGGCCGTCGGCCTTGCCACCATCGGTGTGGTCGTGGCGGTGCGGGCGGTGAACCGCAAGACCGGCTGGCGCCTGCCCTATGCGCTCATCGCGATGGGGCTCGGCATCGCCGTGTCCGCGCTCCTCGGCCTCTCCGGGTACGGGGTTGCGACGGTGGCCGACCTGACGCCGGTACCCCAAGGCCTGCCGCCCTTGGCCCTTCCCGATCCCTCCCTGATGCCACAGTTGGTCTCCGGCGCCTTCGCCGTGACCCTCCTCTCCCTGGTGGAGTCGAGTTCGGTCGCACGGGCGATGGCCGCCCGCCGGGGGGAGCGCCTCGACACCTCGGTGGAGTTCGCGGGACAGGGCCTCGCCAACATCGCCGGGGGTCTCACCTCCGGTTTCCCCACCAGCGGTAGCTTGACCCGCTCCGCCCTCAACGAGGCGGCGGGCGCGCGCAGCCGTCTCGCCGGTGTCACTTCGGGTCTGATGATGCTGGTGGTGTTGGTGGTGCTCGGCCCCGTCGTGAACTACACGCCGGTTGCCTGCCTCGCCGGACTGCTCATCGTCATCGCCTTCGATCTCATCGACCTGCGGCGCATCCGGACCACCCTCCGCGCGCGCCGCTCCGACGCCGCCGCCTTCCTCGCCACGCTGGCAGGCACCTGGCTGTTGCCCCTGCACGCCGCCGTCGAGGTGGGCGTCGCCATCAGCATCGTCCTCTTCCTCCGGCGGGCCAGGCTTCTCGTGGTCAAGGAACTCTTGCCCGGGGACGGAGGACGCCTCCACGAGACCGACCTCGATGCTGAGGGGCGCCGCCATCCCGGTATCCGCATCCTCCACGTGGAGGGCGCTCTCTTCTTCGGCGCCGCCGGGGAGCTAAAGAGCGCGCTCGACACGGTGCTCGCGGATCCCTCGCTGCGCGTCCTGATCCTGCGGCTCAAGCGCACCCAAGGCCTCGACCTGACCACCGCGGAGGTGCTCGCTCAGGTGGCAGAGCGCATGCGGCAGACGGGGCGCCACCTCCTCCTCCCGCATGCCCACGAGGAGGAGATGCGCCTCTTGCGGCGGACCGGCTTCGATCGCCGTATTGGAGAAGACCACCTCTTCCCCAGCCAGCCCGGGCTCTTCGTGGCCATGGAGCAGGCGCTCGACCGGGCCCGGGCCTTGGCGGGTGCACGGGGCTCGCAGGAGGGCGCGGCCGCATGAGTCGGAGGGGCTTCGTACCCGCCGGGGAGTCTCGTAACGTTTCAGTTGCGTTGCACGAAGGTGCGACGCCGTGGCCCGAGGCGACCCTGTGCGGCGTGTCTGGGGCTGCAGAGCGGGGGCATGGACTGGCACAGGGCCTGCTTCCTCCCCGGGCATGGGTCTGGCTTCCTCTAGCTCGGCCGATGACCTCCTGCCGGGGCGCGCCCCCGGGCGGCGCTTCGTCGTCTACTTCGGTGCCGGGGATCCCGCCTCCGACGCCGAGGGGAGGGCGCTCTGCCGAGCCTTCCGGGAGGCGCGGTGGCCGGCCGACCTGACTCCGGTGGAGGTGGACGTGGAGCGGGCGCCGGAGCTCCTCGCCCACTTTGGTCTCCGCCGCCTGCCCGCCGTCGCCATCGTGGAGGACGGATCCCTCGTCGCTTTGGAGTACGCTTGCACGCCCGAAGCCCGCGACTTTCTGTTGTCGGTGGCTTCCTCTCAACGACGACGTGCCTACGAGGACGATGACCTATGACCATCAGTGACAGCTTTCAGATCCTGGAGCCGCTCGTCGGCGGCGTACTCATTGGACTCGCCTCCCTCATGCTCCTCGCCTTCGACGGACGGATCGCCGGCATCAGCGGAATCGTGGGCGGCATGCTGGGGCTTCCCAAGGGGGATCTCGCCTGGCGCCTCGCCTTCTTGGCCGGTCTCCTGGCGGGAGGTGCGGCGATCCTCTTCACTTTGCCGGATGCCTTCCCGACCGAGGTGAGCCGTTCCACCGTGGCACTGGTGCTGGCGGGCTTCCTCGTGGGCTTCGGCACCCGCATGGGCAGTGGCTGCACCAGCGGGCATGGCGTGTGTGGGATCAGCCGTCTTTCGATGCGCTCCATCGTGGCCACGCTCACCTTCATGGCGACGGGGATGGCCACCGTCTTCGTCGTCGACCATCTCCTTGGAGGTGGATCGTGAGCGCGGCGGCCAAGCAGGCGCTCGTGGCCTTCGTCTCGGGGGTCGTTTTCGCGGTCGGCTTGGGTATCGGAGGGATGACCCTTCCCTCGAAGGTGATTGGCTTCTTGGATCTCTTTGGCGAGTGGGATCCGTCCCTCGCCTTCGTGATGGGCGGCGCCGTCGTCGTCTACGGGGTGGGGTACCGGCTGGTATCGAAGTCACCCCGCCCGCTCTTCGCCGACCGCTTCCGGCTGCCCACCCGCCACGACATCGACGGGCGCCTCCTCGCCGGCGCCGCCCTCTTCGGCATCGGGTGGGGACTCGGTGGCTACTGCCCCGGGCCGGCGCTCACCTCACTCGTTACCCTGAAAGGTCCCGTCCTCGTCTTCAACGCGGCGATGATCGGCGGGATGTTCGTCTTCAAGTTGGTGGAACGCTGGCGCCGGCCGATGGGCTCCACCATGCTTTCCACCCAGAGTTCCAAGGCGAGCCTGGGTGCACCGCAGGAGGTCCCATGAAGATCGAAGCCTTCTTCGACACGCGTACCTACACCCTCACCTACGTGGTGTGGGATCCCGAGACCCGGGACGCCGTGGTCATCGACTCGGTTCTCGACTACGACCCGGCGGCCTCGAAGACCTTCACCGAGTCCCTCGAGAAAGTCGTCTCCTTCCTTCGGGAGAAGGAACTGAAGGTCCACTTGCTCCTCGAGACGCACGCCCACGCCGATCACCTCTCGGGATCCCAGCAGCTCAAGAAGCTCTACCCGGAGGCGAAGGTCGCCATCGGTCGCAACATCACCAAGGTGCAGGAGACCTTCAAGGAGATCTTCGATCTCCCCGATGAGTTCCCCACCGACGGCAGCCAGTTCGACCGGCTCCTCGACGACGGCGAGACCGTGCAGGCCGGATCCCTGTCCTTCGAGGTGCTCTACACGCCGGGCCACACCCCCGCCTGCTCCTCCTATCGCTTCGGCGATGCGGTGTTCACCGGCGATGCCCTCTTCATGCCGGACTATGGGACCGGTCGCTGCGACTTTCCCGGCGGCGATGCGCGGGCGCTCTACCGCTCCGTCACCGAGCGCCTCTACACGCTCCCCGACGAGACGCGCGTCTTCGTGGGCCACGATTACCAGCCCGGCGGCCGTGAGCTGAAGTACGAATCCACCATCGGGGAGGAGAAGCGCTCCAACAAGCAGCTTCGCGCCGAAACCACCGAGGAGGAGTTCGTGAAGTTCCGCACCGAGCGTGACGCCACGCTCGACGCCCCGCGGCTCCTCTTCCAGAGTGTGCAGGTCAACGTCGACGCCGGTCGGCTTCCCCGGCCCGCCCGCAACGGAATCCGGTATCTGAAGATCCCCATCAACGTCTTCCGTCCCGAGGGCGCAGGGGAGCTCAGCGTGGAGAACGTGACGCGCTGATCCGATACTCGCGCATCTTTCGCCACAGCGTAGAGCGGCTGATCCCGAGCAGGTCGGCCGCTTTCGTCTTCCGCCCGCCGGCCTTGCGCAATGCCTCCACGATGCGCCGCCGTTCCAGGTCGTGTTCGTCCACCTCGAGGTCGTTGCCGTCGGGCGGGACGCCGAGGATCTCCGGCGTGAGGTCCCGCGGCAGGAGGACCGGCCCTTCTCCCACTGCGAAGGCGTACTCCACGACGTTGCGAAGCTCGCGCACGTTGCCCGGCCATTCGTAGGCGAGCAGGGCATCCATCGCGTCGGGGTGGATGGCCTCGACCTGACGTAGCCCGCGGGCGTTGAACTCGTCGATGAAGGTCCAGAGCAGCGCCTCGACGTCGCCGCTACGCTCCACGAGCCGGGGCAGGAAGAGGGGCACCACCCGCACCCGATACATGAGGTCCTCGCGGAAGCGACCCTGCTCGACGAGGCGCCGCAGCGCCCGGTTGGTAGCGCTGATCACGCGCACGTCGACCTCGATGGGATCGGTGCCGCCCACCGGGACGAAACTGTGCTCCTGCAAGACCCGGAGGAGGCGCGACTGCACGTCGAGGGGGATCTCGGCGATCTCGTCCAGGAAGACGGTGCCGCCATCTCCGA
The DNA here is from genome assembly GCA_964471535.1 of uncultured Myxococcia bacterium. Lineage (GTDB taxonomy): Bacteria > Myxococcota > Myxococcia > SLRQ01 > SLRQ01 > CAYYHA01. The sequence continues at coordinate 5,160 of CAYYHA010000088.1, forward strand.
GGAGGAAGAGGCCCTTCCGATCCCGCACTGCCCCGGTGAAGGCGCCGCGGACGTGACCGAAGAGCTCGGACGCGAGCAGCTCGGGTGTCAGCGTGGCGCAGTTGAGCGCACGAAAGGGGCCGTTCTTCCGCGGGGAACAGGCGTGGAGGGCACGCGCCACCAGCTCCTTGCCGGTGCCGGTCTCACCCCGGATGAGCACCGAGGCGTCGCTGCGGGCCACGCGGTCGATGAGGGCGAACAGTTCGCGCATCTCGTCTGAGACCGTGAGGATGCCATGGAAGTTCGTGACCTTCAGGTCGGGGCGGGTGATGTTGCGACGCATGTTGAAACAATGGCGCCACTGGGCCTCCCGGACAAGGGCGCTGCGGCCCAAGAGGGCGCCGGCGCAGCGGGCCGGGACCTGGCCCGCCGGCTGCATGGCGGAGGCGCGCGATGATGGCGAAGCTCTTTCCACTCCTGGGTACGCTGCGCGGCTATCGCCGAGGCGATCTGGGTGCCGACCTCGTGGCCGGGCTCACCACCGGCGTGATGCTGGTGCCCCAGGCGATGGCCTACGCCATGCTCGCCGGTCTCCCGCCGGTGATGGGCCTCTATGCCTCGGTGGCACCGCTGGTGCTCTATGCCCTGTTGGGCACGGCCCGGGAGCTGGCCGTCGGCCCGGTGGCCATGGACTCCCTCCTGGTGGCTGCCGGCGTGGGGGTGATGGCAGCGAGCGGCAGCGACCGCTACCTGGAACTCGCGATCCTACTCGCGCTGATGGTGGGGACGGTGGAGGTCGTCCTGGGCCTGCTGCGCGGCGGTTTCCTGGTGAACTTCCTGTCGGCGCCGGTGGTCGCTGGCTTCACCTCGGCGGCGGCGCTCATCATCGGCCTCAACCAGCTGGGGCACCTCCTCGGCATGCCGCTCTCGCGCTCCACCCACGTGCACCAGATCCTCGTCGAAGCGGCGGGAAAGCTCGGTGAGGTCAACCCGGTCACCGCCGCCATCGGCCTTTCGTCGGTGGCCGCGCTGCTCCTCATGCGGCGCTTCTCGCCCCGCCTGCCCCGGGCGCTGATCGTGGTGGGGGTGGCTACGCTCTTGACCGTGGCCTTCGGGCTCGAGCAGCACGGCGTCGCCATCGTCGGTGAGATTCCGCGAGGGCTGCCTTCGCCGCGGCTGGCCCTGCCCTCCTGGGACGACCTCTCCGCGCTCTTCCCCACCGCCTTGGCCATCGCGCTGGTCGGCTTCATGGAGGCCATCTCGGTGGCGAAGGCCTACGCGCTGCGGCGTGGCTACGAGTTGGACCCCAACCGGGAACTCGTGGCCCTGGGGGCCGCGAACCTGGGTGCGGGCCTCTTCGGTGGGTATCCCGTGACCGGAGGGTTTTCACGGACGGCGGTGAACGCGCAGGCGGGGGCACGGACCCAGCTTGCAGCGCTGGTCACCGCAAGCTTCGTTGCGCTGGTGCTTCTCTTCCTCACCCCTCTGCTCACCTCCATTCCCAAGGCGGTGCTCGCCGCCATCATCATGGCGGCCGTCTTCGGGCTCATCGACGTCGCCGAGGCCCGCCGTCTGTGGCGGGTGAAGCGGGGCGACCTCGCGCTGATGGGCCTGACCTTCCTCGCGACCCTCGCCGTCGGCATCCAGGAGGGGCTCGCGATCGGTGTGGGGGCCTCGCTATTGACCTTCATCGTGCGCAGTACCCGGCCCCACTGGGCCGTGCTCGGCCGGGTGCCCGGCACCGAGAGCTACCGCAACCTGGCCCGCCATCGGGATCTGGTCACCACCGAGGGGGTTCTGGTCCTCCGGATCGACGCCCAGCTCTACTTCGGGAACGTGAGCTTCCTCAAAGACACCGTGCGGCGCCTCGTGGCCGACCACCCCGGGGTCCAGGCGCTCGTGCTCGACGCCTCGAGCATCAACCAGCTCGATTCGAGCGCCGAGACGGCGCTCTCGACCCTCGCCGACGAGTTGCGCGATGCGGGCATCGATCTTCACCTCGCGCACGTAAAGGGGCCGGTGCTCGATGTCATGGAGCGATCCGGCCTGGTGGAGAAGCTGGGCCGGGACCACCTGCACGAGAGCGTGCACGACGCCGTGCAAGCAGCGGCACGAGAGGAAGGCGGGGCCTCCGAGCCGAACCTGCGCAAGCGCTCCCTGGCCTGACGCGCCGCCGCGCGGATCCAGGCGAGCGTCGCAGCGAGCGCGGTCGGCGACGGGGGCGCCTCGGCGGCGAGCCCGCGTAGCCACGCTCCGAAACGAATCCCCAACCCAGAGAAGAAGGAGAGCCAAATGTTCCGTCGCGTCTTCCGAAAAAGTTGGACCGATCTTCCGCCCAAGGCGGCCGCGGAGCGCCTGCAGGCGTTCCAGATCGTGGACGTGCGGCGGCCCGCCGAGTTCACCGGCGAACTCGGCCACCTCCCCGGTGCGCGGCTCGTTCCCCTCGACCGTCTCCCGGCGCAGATCGCCGAACTCGATCCCGGTCGACCGACCCTCGTGGTCTGCCGCTCCGGTGGACGCAGCGCCCGGGCGGCCAGCATGCTCGCGGCTGCCGGGTTCAGCGAGGTCTACAACCTCGATGGGGGCATGCTGGCCTGGAACGCCGAGGGGCGGCCGGTAGAGCGCTGAGGTCGAGGCGCAGCGCCCGGTCTGTTTCATCGTGTCGCAACGGCGCGAAGCAGGCGGACCGACCCCCTTTGGACAGCTGCGGCCTGCGGCCCCTGTGCCCGCCCCGTGGGCGGTGACCGGCAGTCGCCGGCCCCAAAAGCGGGCGGGCGTGGGGGCGGCAGGGGGCAGCCAGATTGGCAAGCCGTGTGCAATGCACACGGGCAGGAGGTGATTCCCATGCCAGAGGCCTCGACGATCCGGGTCATCGCGCATCCCACCGACCTTCAGCCGGGCAGCGAAGAGGTCTTTGCCCACGCGCTGGCCCTCGCGCTCGCGACGGGGGCAACCCTCCACACCGTGCATGCCCGCATCCCCGGTGAGGCAGCGGCGGTGCCGATGCACGACGCAAAGGCCCTTCTCTCCCGCTGGGGCAAGGAGGCCGCCCTCCGCTACGAGGCCCGTGTCCTCGAATGCTGCGAGGATCCCGTGGACACCCTGCTCCACGATCTGCGTCCGCTAAACCCCGACCTCATCGTCGCCGGACGGCGGCACCTGCCAACGCGTCGCCTGCTCCACCGCAACGTGGGGACGGCGCTGGCCCGCAACCTCCGGAAGCCGGCGCTCTTCCTCCCTCAGGGTGCGCCGGGCTTCGTGGACGCCGACACCGGGGCCCTACACCTCCACCGGATCCTGGTCCCGGCCGAGGGCCCCACCGAGGTCGCGGTCGCCCTCGAGCCCCTCGCGGAGATCCTTGCCGCCGCGGGCCACCCGGAGGTCGACGTCGTGCTCTTCCACGTGGGCGACGGCAGCGTCCTCGATGCGATCGACCCACGCCCCATCGCGGGGGCCACCTACCATCGGAAGCATCGGAGCGGTCCCCTCGAGGCGACGATCTTGCGCGAGGCGGACGAAATGAACGCAGATCTGGTGGTGATGGCGACCCATCCCCGCCACGGGCTCTTCGAGCAGCTCCGCGGTAGCCACACCGAGCACGTCAGTGGCAAGACCACGCACCCCGTGCTCTCGGTCCCCCTCGAGGAAGCGGGCGTCGGTGCGGGCTAGCCCTCCGAGGCGCCGCCCTCCAGGGTGATCCCCATCTTCTTTAGCGCGTCGCGGGTGAGCGCCTCGATGTCGTCGCCTGCCTTCTCGATCTCCTGCCGAAGCCGCGCGTGGCGGGCTGCATCCTCTTCGGGGTCGTCCTCGGCCTCCTCGACCAGGGCCCTCCACTTGGCCTCCAGCTCGTCTGCAGCCACGTCGCCGGCGTTTCGCAGATGGTCGGCGATCGGCCCGAGGTGGCGGTAGAGGCGCTCCCAGCGGTCGCGCAGCTCCATCATCGCGAGGTGTGCCTGCAGCCGCGTCTCGTCGTCGGTGACCTCGCGGGCAGCCCTTCGCAGCTCGGCGGCCATGTGCGACAGGCGGGGGCGTACCTTTTCCTCCCACGCTGCCCGCGCGTCCATGCCCGCAAGGTGCATCTTCAGGTTGAGGCGGTCGATGAAGGCCTCGAGCTTCTCCGCTGTCTCCTCGCCCGCCCGCCGCACCGCCTGCGTCTGTTCGGGCCCGTCGGCGCGGGACGGGGCCTCTGGCTCCCGTGCCGCCTGGCGCTGCTCCGCCGGGCTCGCTGCGTTCGCCGTCTCGGCCTCATGCTCCTGCTTCGTATCGCTCATCGACTCTCCTCCGGTGAAGGATGGCTCGGCGCGCCATGTCCTCAAGGTAAGCGGAATCGGCGCCGCGCAAGGCGGCGTGCGCACCGCCGGCGCCTTCGCCGCTGCAGGCGTGGCCGCGCTTGCCTAGCCGCCCGCGTCCTGCTGCTCCTCGGGCCCGGCTCCGAAGAGCGCCTGCAACGCCCCGACGAGGGTGAGTCCGCCCCCACCGACCGCCACGACGATGAGCCCCACCCAGACGGCGCGGCCCAAGGCGACCGCTAGGGCCGGGTGCTCGTCGCGCAGCACGAAGAAGCCCATGGCCGCAACGAGGGCGACCATGCCCGCAAGGAGGGTGAGATAGGTCACGATGCGCCGGGGCCCGAAGCGCGCTCTCTTGGCCTGCGTCACGGCTGCATCCTCGTCCCCGGAACCGACGGGGTCAAGCGGATGGGGTGCGGATGCTTCAATAGTACCAGGGGAAGCGGCGGAAGTCCTTGGGCCGCTTCTCGAGAAAGGCGTCCCGGCCCTCCTTGGCCTCCTCGGTCATGTAGGCCAGGCGCGTGGCCTCGCCGGCGAAGAGCTGCTGGCCCACCAAGCCGTCGTCGACCAGGTTGAAGGCGTACTTCAGCATGCGCTGGGCCGTGGGGCTCTTGGCGTTGATTTCCCGCGCCCACTCGAGGGCGAAGCGCTCGAGTTCGGCGTGGGGGACCACCGCGTTGACCATCCCCATCTGATGGGCCTCCTCGGCGGTGTAGGTGCGGCCGACGAAGAAGATCTCCCGTGCCCGCTTCTGTCCCACCATCCGGGCCAGGTAGGCGCTGCCGTAGCCACCGTCGAAGCTGGCCACGTCGGCGTCGGTCTGCTTGAAGCGCGCGTGCTCCCGGCTGGCGAGGGTGAGGTCACAGACCACGTGGAGGCTGTGCCCGCCGCCGACCGCCCAGCCGGGCACCACCGCAATGACGACCTTGGGCATGAAGCGGATGAGCCGCTGGCACTCGAGGATGTGGAGGCGGCCGAGGCGCGCCTTTGCCGCCTTCTCCCCCGCCTCGGTGGCGCCGCCGCCTTCCTCGTCCTCGTAGCGGTAGCCGTCGGGGCCGCGGATGCGCTGGTCGCCGCCGGAACAGAAGGCCCAGCCTCCGTCCTTGGGCGACGGCCCGTTCCCGGTGAGGAGCACGCAGCCCACGTCCGCAGTGGTGCGCGCGTGGTCGAGGGCCAGGTAGAGCTCGTCGACGGTGCGCGGCCGGAAGGCGTTGCGTACCTCCGGGCGGTCGAAGGCGATGCGCACCGTGCCCTGGTCCACGGCCCGGTGGTAGGTGATGTCCTGGAACTCGAAGCCCTCGACGGGGCGCCACGCCTCCGGGTCGAAGATCTCGGAGACCTTGCTCGCGGGCCGATGCGTCGTGGAAGCCATGGCGGTGGAGCCTAGCGGGCAGCGCGGGCACTGAAAAGGCGCGCGGCCCGGTCGGAGCAGCCGTGCCGGCCCGGCCGCCCGGGCGTTCGCCGCCTCGCCGCCAGGCCGGCGCGGACCCGCCCGCGCCCATGCAGCGTTTCTGTCGCGTCGTTTCGGAGTAGGCTTCTCCGCCGATGGCGCGGGCGCTGGCCGAACGACAGAAGCGAGCGATGGGGGCGATCGCCGAGGCGATCTTCCTCGGTTCCACCGGAGCGCCCGATGCGGAGCGGATCCGGTGGTTGATCGAGGACGTTGCCGATCTCCTGCAGCGGGTCGGCGGCAAGCCACGCCGCCTCATCGTGTGGATGGTGCGCCTCGTCTCCGTGGTGGGGCCGATCCTGGTCGGCACGCTGCCGCCGTTCCGGCGCCTGCCGGTGGGCAGGCGCGCGAGAGCGCTCGAGCGGATGGAGGGCTCCCGGCTCCTCTCGGGGCCGGTGCTGGCGCTCAAGGCGATCTTCTGCGTCGTCTGGTACGAGCACCCCGACTCGGCCCGCGAGATCGGCTACGACGGGGCCTGCGTCCTCTCCCTGCCTCCCGGGGGGGACGCGCCTTTGCCCCGAGCGGAGGCAGGGGTGGAGGAGGGCGCTCCGTGATCCTCGATGCCTCGGAAGGTGGCGGGGATCTCGATCTCGCCTGTGACGCGGTGGTCGTGGGCTCTGGTGCCGGTGGGGCGGTCGTGGCCGCCGAGCTCGCCGAGGCAGGACAGGAGGTGGTGATCCTCGAGGAGGGCGCCCACCATCCTCCCGAGGTCTATGGGCGCATGCGCCCCTCGGAGCACATGCGTCACCTGTGGCGCGAAGGCGGGATGACCTTCGCGCTGGGGGTGGGCGACTCGCCGCTCATCAACGTGACGATGGGCCGGGCGCTCGGTGGAAGCTCCCTGCTCACCGGGGGGGTGTGCTTTCGGGTGCCCGAGCAGGTTCTCGCGGTTTGGCACCGGGAGCATCGCCTCCCAGAGATGACCCCGAAGGCGATGGAGCCCTACTTCGAGGAGGTGGAGCGCATCTGCCACGTGGAGACGGTGCCCGAGTCGATGCGGTCGCGCTCCACGGTGCTCTTCGGCGAGGGGCTCGCCCGCCTCGGGCACCGCCTGAAGCCCATCCGTCGCAACACGCGAGGCTGCCAGGGGGCGAGCCGCTGCAACTTCGGCTGCCCCCACGGCGCGAAGCTCTCGGTGGACCTCACCTTCCTCCCGCGGGCCTACGCAGCCGGCGCCCGGGCCTACACGCGCTGCCTGGTGGAGCGTGTGACACACCGGGGCGGGCATGTGAGCGGGGTGAAAGGGCGCATCCTGGGGGCCGACGGCCGGTCCCGCGGGCGGCTCTCGGTGCGGGCCCGGCGGGTGGTCCTGGCCGCCGGCGCCTACCACACACCCCTCATCCTCCTGCGAAGCGGCGTGGGCCGCGCGAGCGGCCAGGTGGGACGCAACCTCACCCTGCACCCAGCGTTTCGCGTCATGGCCGTCTTCGACGAGCGCGTGGAGGGCTGGCGAGGCGCCCTGCAGAGTGCCTACAGCGACGCCTTCGAGGGGGATCGCTTCACCCTGATGAGCCTCTTCGTCCCGCCCGGCGTCCTGGCCGCCACACAGAAGGGCATCGGCCCCGATCACCACCTCCGCGCCCGCCAGATCCCCCACATGACGATCTTCGGCGGTCTCATTCACGACGAGGGCGGCGGCCGGGTGCGCCGGGGCCTCGGCCGCGAGCCGCTCGTCACCTATCGCATGTCGTCCAAGGACCGCGCGGCGGTGCCCAAGATCATGCGGACCATGGCCCGGATCTGGTTCGAGGCGGGTGCGCGGGAGGTGGTGCTGCCCATCCTCGGGCTGCCGCCCGTCGGCCCCGACGACCTGCAGCGCATTGACCTCGAGCACGTCCCCATGAAGCGCTACGAGTGCGCCAGTCAGCATCCCCTGGGCAGCTGCCGCATGGGCGCCGAGGCCCAAAGATCGGTGGTGGACCCCAATGGCCGCGCCTGGGATCTGGAGGAGCTGTGGATCGCCGATGGCAGCGTGATCCCCACCAGCCTCGGCGTGAACCCTCAGCTCACCATCATGTCCATGGCCCTGCGCATCGCCCGCAAGATGATCGAGCAGCCCCTTCCACGCACTGCCTGAAGGGGTGCAGCGAGGGGGCTTTTCGTGGGCCCGCCGCCGGCCTATCTTCCCTGCGCCATGCGTCCCGAGCGGTACAGCCGCGCCTTCGCCGGCTATGCGTGGGCCTTCCTCGCCTACCTGGTCTTCGTGATCCTCTTTGGTGCCTGGGTGCGGATCACCCACAGTGGCGCCGGCTGCGGTGCCCACTGGCCGACTTGCAACGGCGAGGTCATCCCCTTCGACCCGAGCATCGAGACACTCATCGAGTACACCCACCGGCTCACCAGCGGTCTCTTGGGCCTTCTCGGGATCCTACTCGTCGCCTGGGCGGCCCGGTCGTTCGGGCGCCACCGGGTGACCTTCGCAGCGGCGGTCACGCTCCTCTTCATCGTCTTCGAGGCGCTCATCGGGGCCGGTCTGGTGCTCGAGGAACTGGTGGGCAGCGACGCATCGGTGGCCCGGGCGGTGGTCATCGCCTTGCACCTGGCCAACACGCTCGTCCTCACTGCGGCGGCGACGCTCACGGCGTGGTGGGCCGGCCATCCGCAGCGATCGGCGGTGGGCGAGGCGGGTTCGGTCCCCAGGTGGCTCCTCGTCGCAGCCCTCCTCGCCACCGTGGTCACCGCGATGACGGGGGCGGTCACCGCGTTGGGTGACACCCTCTTCCCCGTCGATCCGGCGGCAGGCGGCGGCCTCCTCGCCCGGCTGCGCGAGGGCCTCTCCCCGGCGGAGCACTTCCTCGTCCGGCTTCGCATCGTCCACCCGGTGGTGGCTCTGGCCACCGGCGGCCTCCTCGTTCGCCTGGCGCTCCGCCTCTGGCACAGCCCCGAGGCGGCCCGGCCGGCGCGGTGGCTGCTGGTTCTGACGGTCCTGGAAGTGCTGGCTGGCTTCGTGAACATCTACCTGGCAGCGCCCGGCTGGATGCAGATCCTCCACCTCCTCCTCGCCCAACTCCTGTGGGCGGCCCTCGTCGTGAGCACGGACGTCGCGCGCACGGCTTCACCGGTTGCCGTGCACCGCTCCGCTGCGTCCGCCACCTCGCCGGCCTAGGCGGCCGCACCCCGAACCCGATGGCGCCCTAGCGGACGACCATCACCCCGAGTTGCCCGGTGCTGAACCCGTTGGCGGTGCCGTCGAGGTCGACGTAGGTCCAAGAGAGGCCACCGTCGATGCTCGCGCGCGCAGCGTAGAAAAAGGTGCCCGGCACCTCGCTCCGGAGCGTCCCCTTGAACTCGTCGGCGGGCGTGGCGATGGAATCGCAGAAGGCGGGGGCCCACACCCACGAGCCGTCGCTGCGCGGATCGGTGCCCAGGCTCCCGTAGCCCACCTCCACCCGCATCACCGAGGGTGCATATTCACCCGCGGCGGGGCAGGCGCTGCCGGTCAGGCCCGCCTCGGTGACGCGCACGTAGACGGCCCGAGAGTAGGTACCGCGGACCTGATCGAGGGTGGCCGGTCGATCGACGATGGCATCGTCGATCTCTTCCGCCGGTGCGCTCGCCTCCCGGGTGAGCGTGAGCCAGCCCGAAAGCGTTTCCACCGCCCCGTCTTCGACCACCGCCACGTCCACCGGGCCGGGCGTGCCCGCGGGGAGCGTGCAGCGGATCTCGTTGTCGGAGTCGATGGTGAAGCTGCTGCAGCTCGACCCGCCGATCCGCACGTCGCCCACGCCGAGGAAGCCGGAGCCGACGATCCG